>NZ_JAOCDM010000026.1 GCF_029840925.1 Pseudomonas sp. GD03858 | reverse complement strand
AGGCCATGGTTGCCCGCCTTGGTGCATGCCTCAAGTCAGGCGAGGCGCCAGCAGTGCCCGCCTTGATACCGCGTCGTGCCAACAAGGCGGACCAGGTAATGGCACTGGAGAGACTGGCCCGAAACAAATGTAGGAGCGGCCTTGCGTCGCGATGCGCCGCGCGGGCGGCGCTCGATCTGATAGGCGCTGCAACCCTTTCGGCGAACACCCACCGCCGCCCCCGGAAAACACTGTCTCAAGGTGAAACACCTGGTCGCGAAATGGCACGCCCCTTAACCGCCAACCTGCCTCGCCTTGGCCCCTGGTCTAAGCTCAACCCTTTGACGCACAAAGGGTTAAGCGCATCTGGCACAGTTCCTGTATCACCACTGTCAGATGCACCGCGCAGTTCCCTGGCGTGCGAATAACGATAAGAACAATAACCGTGGAGGTCTGATCTTGAAGACGACTCGACTCCGGCGGCAGGCGGGCACACTGGCGCTGGTCGCCACCGCCCTGTTGTCCGCCCAGGCCATGGCGGCCGAACAGGGCCCGAGCCTGTTGCAGAGCAAGTGCATGGGGTGCCATATCCCCGAGGGCAACGACAGCTATAGCCGCATCAGCCACCAGCGCAAGACCCCCGAAGGCTGGCTGATGAGCATCGCCCGCATGCAGGTGATGCACGGCTTGCAGATCAGCGACGACGACCGCCGCACCCTGGTCAAGTACCTGGCCGACAAGCAGGGCCTGGCGCCCAGCGAGACCGAAGGTGTGCGCTACGCCATGGAGCGCCGGCTGAACACCGTCGAACACTTCGACGATCAGCTCAGCCAGATGTGTGGCCGCTGTCACTCCGGCGCCCGGGTCGCCCTGCAGCGGCGCCCGGCCCAGGAATGGGAACACCTGGTCAACTTCCACCTCGGCCAGTGGCCGTCCCTCGAGTACCAGGCCCAGGCCCGCGACCGCGACTGGCTGGACATCGCCCTCAAGCAGATGGTGCCGGACCTGGCCAAGCGCTTCCCCCTCGACGACCCGGCCTGGGCCGAATGGCTCAAGGCGCGGCCCGAGTCCAAGGTCCTGGCCGGGCAGTGGGCGTTCAGCGGCCATATGCTGGCCAAGGGCGACGTGCGCGGGGTGATGATCGTCAGCGCCGAGCAGGGCGATACCTTCAAGGTCGAGGTCAAGGGGGCCTATGCCGACGGCACGCCGTTCAACGGCAGCGGCTCGGCGATCCTCTACAACGGCTATGAGTGGCGCGGCAACGTCAAGGTCGGCGAGGCCAACCTGCGTCAGGTGTTCGCCGCCATCGACGGCCAGATGAAGGGCCGCATGTTCGAGGCAGAGCACGACGAGCGCGGTCTGGACTTCAGCGCCGCCAAGACTGGCCAGGGCCGTTTGCTGGCGGTGCAGCCGGCGTACATCAAGACTGGCGGCGACAGTGAGATCACCCTGGTGGGCAGTGATCTGGCCGGCAAGCCCGACCTGGGTGCGGGCGTCGAAGTGACCGAGGTTCTGGAATCGACGCCGACGCTGATCCGGGTCAAGGCACGTGCCGCCAGGGATGCCGCCGCCGGCCAGCGCGAGGTGTCGGTCGGCGCACTCAAAGGCGTGACGCTGGCGGTGTACGACACGGTCGAGGAGGTCAAGGTGGTGCCGGCGTTCGCCATTGCCCGCATCGGCGAAAACGGCGCCTCGGTGCCCAAGGTCCAGGGCCGCTTCGAGGCCGAGGCCTGGGGCAGGGACGCCAGCGGCCAGCCGCTGCGCATCGGCTACCTGCCGGCCAGCTGGAAGGTCGAGCCATTCAACGAGCGCGCGGTCGAGGACGAGGACGTCAGGTTCGCCGGGGAAATGCGGGCCGACGGCGTGTTCGTGCCGGGCGGGGCGGGGCCCAACCCCGCGCGCAAGATGATGACCAACAACGCCGGCAACCTGAAGGTGATCGCCACCCTCGCCGACGGCGGCCAGCAGGGCGAGGGTCACATGATCGTCACCGTGCAACGCTGGAACAATCCGCCACTGCCATAGGCATCAACCTGACGCATCGAATCCCGGGAGGTCGCCATGGGCGCACTACTGAACCTGGTCGAACGCAACCTGCACGAAGTGCAGGTGGATGCCGACCGCATGCTGTTCCATATCCCCAGCAGTTCGCTGTTCGCCGCCGACGCGGTGACCGGCGGCATCATCGACGCGCTGCGCCAGCAGGGCTGTTCGGCCGAAGAGCTGACACAGCGCCTGGGCCAGCGCTTTTCCGGGCAGGACATCGAGGAAACCTTGCGCGAGCTGATCGCCCTGGAAGTGGTCAGCGACGGCTCGCCGCTGACCCCGGAGATCGCGCTGAAGCAGGTCGAGCGCACGGCGCTGAACACCGTGGTGCTCAACGTCAACACCGGCTGCAACCTGAGCTGCACCTACTGCTACAAGGAAGACCTCGACAAGCCGTCGGCAGGTCGCAAGATGAACACGGCCACCGCCGAGGCCTCGGTGGAGATGCTGCTCAAGGAGTCGCCCGACGAGCAGCGTTACAGCGTGGTGTTCTTCGGTGGCGAGCCGCTGTCCAACCGGGCGCTGATCGAGCACATGGTGGCTTACTGCGAGCGACGTTTCGCCGAGGCGGGCAAGCAGGTCGAGTTCATCATGACCACCAACGCCACTTTGCTGACCGAGGAGATCATCGACTGGCTCGACGCCCACCGTTTCGGCTTGTCCGTCAGCATCGACGGGCCCAAGACCGTGCACGACCGCAACCGCATCACCGTGGGCGGGCAGGGCACCTACGACGTGGTGCGACGCAAGGCCGACATGCTGCTGTCGCGCTACCGCAGCCGGCCGGTGGGCGCGCGGGTCACCCTGACCCGCGGCATCACCGACATCGAGACCATCTGGAACCATCTGTTCAACGAACTGGGCTTCGCCGAGGTCGGCTTCGCCCCGGTGACCTCCGGCGACATGGCCGACTACAACCTCACAGGCGACGAGCTGGTGCAGGTGTTCGCCAACATGAAGGCCCTGGGCCGACGCTACCTGGAGGCGGCACTGGAGCACCGCAACATCGGCTTCTCTAACCTGCACCAGCTGATCACCGATATCCACGAAGGCCACAAGAAGGCCCTGCCATGCGGTGCCGGGCTGAAGATGCTGGCGGTGGACCATGAGGGCGAGCTGAACCTGTGCCACCGCTTCACCGGCTCCAGCCTGCCGACCTTCGGCAACGTGCACCAGGGCGTGAAGCAGGCGCAGCTCAATGATTTTCTCTCGCAGCGCCTGGACCGCAGCGGCACCGGCTGCGACAGCTGCCGCATCCGCAACCTGTGTTCCGGCGGCTGCTACCACGAGAGCTACGCCCGCTATGGCGATCCGCAGCACCCGACCTACCACTACTGCGAGCTGATGCGCGACTGGGTCGACTTCGGCATCGAGGTCTACAGCCGCATCATGGCCGTCAACCCGGCCTTCATCGATCGCTACATCACTCCCAGGAAGGCGCACTGACATGAAGCACCTCAAACCGCTGAACAACAAGGCGCGCATCCTCGAACAGGCCGCCGCCGAAGACCGCGTCGACGAAGTGCTGGCCATGAGCGCCGTGGCTGGCTGCACCGCCACCACCGACCCGGGCTGGGAAGTGGACGCCTTCGGCGGTGTCAGCTCGCTATGCCAGCCGATGGAAGCCGACCTGTACGGCTGCTCCGACCCTTGCTGGTGGCCGGCCCAGGTGCCGGACATGATGAGCACCTACCAGGACTGGAACGCCCAGGCGAGCAACTCCGCCGAAGACTGGCGCAACCTCGGCACCGTATTCCCGAAAGACAAATAGAACGACAAGGGGAAACCGCATGAAAGCTGGATTCTGCGCGCAGCTCGCGCTCACCGTCGCCGCCACGGCCTGCGCCTGGGCGGCCCAGGCCGATGATGCAGGCCCGGCCTTGAAGGCCGGCCATGAATACCTGATCGCCACCAACTACCCGAACAACCTGCACGTGGTCGAGGTGGCCAGCGACACGCTGTACAAGACCTGTCGCCTGCCCGATGCATTCGGCCCGGGCACGGCCATGATGGCGCCGGACAATCGCACCGCCTATGTGCTGAACAACCACTACGCGGACATCTACGGCATCGACCTGGACAGCTGCAGGACCACCTTCCACGCCAGCCTCTCCAGCGTGCCGGGCGAGGTCGGCAAGGCGATGTACTCGTTCGCCATCAGCCCCGACGGCAAAGAGGTGTACGCCACGGTCAACCCGACCCAGCGCCTGAACGATCACTACGTGGTCAAGCCGCCGCGCCTGGAAGTCTTCAGTACCGCCGATGGCCTTAACGCCAAGCCCGTGCGCAGCTTCCCGATGCCGCGCCAGGTGTACCTGATGCGCGCCGGCGACGACGGCAACCTGTACGTGGCCGGGCCGGACATCTACAAAATGGACGTGAACACCGGCAAGTACAGCGTCGCGCTGGCGCTGCGCAGCTGGAACCGCCCAGGCTACAGCGCCCCCGACGTGCTGTACTTCTGGCCGCACCAGAGTTCGTTGCATGAGTTCTCGATGCTCTACACCATTGCGAAGTTCAAGGATGCCAAGCAGGACCCAGCCAGCGCCGAGCCGCTGTACGGCTACCTGAGCATCGACCTGAAGACCGGCAAGGCCCACACCCAGGAGTTCGCCGAGCTGACCGAGCTGTACTTCACCGGCCTGCGCTCGCCCAAGGACCCGAACCAGATGTACGGCGTGCTCAACCGCCTGGCGCGCTACGACATCCAGCAGAAGAAGCTGGTCAAGGCCGCCAACCTCGACCATACCTACTACTGCGTGACCTTCGACAAGGCCGGCGACAAGCTCTACCTGGGCGGCACCTTCAACGATCTGGCGGTGTTCGACCCGAATACGCTGGAGAAGGTGGGGAATATCAAGCTGCCCGGTGGCGACATGTCGACCACCACGCCGCAGGTGTTCATCCGCTAGCGGCCCGGGATTACACATCTCCCTGTAGGAGCGGCCTTGCCGAGGCGTCGGACCGGTCGGAAAGGGCCGCAAAGCGGCCCCAACAATATTTGCATCAACGCTGAAATCCAGGGGCTGCTGCGCAGCCCTTTCGCGACACAAGGCCGCTCCTACAGGGATCGCAACAACAAGAGAACCCCAATGAGCCAGTCCAGCTACAGCCAGGGCAAGGCCGACAAGCCCTTGCTCACCCACTGCATCGGCGACGCCTTCGACGCCACCGTCGCCCGCTTCCCCGACCGCGAGGCCCTGGTGGTCCGCCACCAGCACCTGCGCTACACCTGGCGGCAGCTGGCAGACGCTGTCGACCAGCACGCCTGCGCCCTGATGGCCCTGGGCCTGCAGACTGGCGATCGCCTGGGCATCTGGGCACCCAACTGCGCCGAGTGGTGCATCACCCAGTTCGCCAGCGCCAAGATCGGCGCGATCCTGGTCAACATCAACCCGGCATATCGCAGCAGCGAACTGGAGTACGCCCTGGGCCAATCGGCCTGCCAGTGGGTGATCTGCGCCGATGCCTTCAAGACCTCCGACTACCACGCCATGCTGCTGGACCTGGCGCCCGAGCTTGGCGCCTGCCGGCCCGGCGAGCTGCAAAGCGCGCGCCTGCCCGAGCTGCGCGGGGTCATCAGCCTGGCCGCCACGCCAGCCAAAGGCTTCCTGGGCTGGTCGGCGTTGCAGACCCGCGCCGGCGAAACCGACACCGGGCAACTGGCCGCGCGCCAGGCCAGCCTGCAGCGGCACGAGCCGATCAACATCCAGTACACCTCCGGCACCACCGGCTTCCCCAAGGGCGCGACCCTCAGCCACCACAACATCCTCAACAACGGCTACATGGTCGGTGAAAGCCTTGGGTTGACCGAGCACGACCGGCTGGTGGTACCGGTGCCGTTGTACCACTGTTTCGGCATGGTCATGGCCAACCTCGGCTGCATGACCCACGGCAGTACCCTGATCTACCCCAACGACGCCTTCGATCCGCTGCTCACCCTGCAGGCCGTGGCCGAGGAGCGCGCCACCGCGCTGTACGGCGTGCCGACCATGTTCATCGCCGAGCTGGATCACCCACGCCGCCGCGAATTCGACCTGTCCAGCTTGCGCACCGGCATCATGGCCGGCGCCACCTGCCCGATCGAGGTGATGCGTAGGGTGATCGACGAGCTGCACATGGCCGAGGTGCAGATTGCCTACGGCATGACCGAGACCAGCCCGGTGTCGCTGCAGACCGGCGCCGCCGACGACCTGGAGCGTCGGGTGACCAGCGTTGGTCGTACCCAGCCGTGGCTGGAAAACAAGGTGATCGACCATGCAGGACGCACGCTGCCTCGCGGTGAGATCGGCGAGCTGTGTACCCTCGGCTACAGTGTGATGCTCGGCTACTGGGACAACCCCGACGCCACCGCCGAAAGCATCGACAGCGAGGGTTGGATGCACACCGGCGACCTGGCGGTGATGGACGGCGAAGGCTATGTGCGCATCGTCGGCCGCAGCAAGGACATGATCATCCGTGGCGGCGAGAACATCTACCCGCGGGAGCTGGAGGAGTTCTTCTTCACCCACCCGGCGGTGGCGGACGTGCAGGTGATCGGCATCCCGTGCAGCAAGTACGGTGAAGAAATCGTCGCCTGGATCCGCCTGCACCCCGGGCATGTGCTGGGCGAGGAGGAGCTGCGCGAATGGGCGCGGGCACGCATCGCGCATTTCAAGGTGCCGCGCCATTGGCGGTTCGTCGACGCGTTCCCGATGACGGTCACCGGCAAGGTGCAAAAATTCAGGATGCGCGAGATCAGCATCGAGGAGCTGCGGGCCGAGCCAGGCGTCGGTGCTCACCCCGAAGGGTGATGGCCGACGCGCCGCCCCCGTGAAACAATCCGCCCCGTACTTTCCCTGGCGCGGACGACAACAATGAACAGAGCCCGGCTGAACTCACCCGACTGGTACGCGCGGATAGCCTGCGTGGTCGATGCCATTGGCACGCCCGGCTTCGTCGACCAGCTGTTCGCCGCGCTCAACAGCCTGGCGCCATGCCAGGCCATCACGGTATTTCTCTACCCGCGCACGGGCCTGCCGTCGGCCCTGTTCGCCAAGGACGACGAGGGGCCGTGGTTGCCCGAGGGCAATGTGCAGAAGTACCTCGAAGGCTACTACCTGCTGTGCCCGTTCTACCGCGCCTGCATGGATGGCGTGGCGGCAGGCTGCTATCGCCTGAGCGACGTCGCTCCCGACCATTTCAAGCGCAGCGAGTACTACACCGCGTTCTACCAGCACGCCCACCTGGAAGATGAGCTCAACTACCTGGTGCCGCTGGACGACCAGGTGGCCATTGCCGTGGCCCTGGGCAGCACCCGGCGCCTGGGCAGCCGCCAGGTGGCAGAGCTCAAGTGCATCGCCGCCTGGGTGGTGGCGGTGGTGCGTCGGCACTGGGGACACCTGGGCGGCGGGGCGCTGGGCGGGCGCTTCGAGAGCGTGCTGGGGCGGCAGATCAATGCGGCGCTGAACAACTTCGGCGCCTCGCTGCTCACCGAGCGCGAATGCCACATCGCCCAGTACCTGCTGCGTGGCCACTCCACGCGCTCGCTGGCCGAGCGCCTGGGGATCAGCGAAGACACCGTCAAGACCCACCGCAAGAACCTCTACGCCAAGTTGGACATCGCCACCCAGGCCGAATTGTTCTCGCTGTTCATCGCCTCGCTGGCCCAGGCCCAGGAAGGGCTGGGCAAGGACCCGCTGGAAAGCTACCTGCGAAGGCGCTGAGCCACCGCTTCACCTCATTCCGACAACGACAATGACCGGCCCTGCGTGTGGCCGGCGAGGAGACCTGCGTGCATACGAAAGGCGATTGGCAGCAGCGCGCTGCACGGCAAAGCTTCATCACCACCGCGTTGATCGATGGGCGCCCGGTCGCGGCCTTCGACGGCGCGACCTTCGACGCCATCAACCCGGCGACCGGGCAACGCCTAGCCCAGGTGGCCGCCTGTGCCGATCGCGAGATCGACCTGGCGGTACGGGCGGCGCGGCAGGCGTTCGAACACGGTCCCTGGGCGCGCATGGCGCCGGCCGAGCGCAAGCGCGTGCTGCTGCGCCTGGCCGAGCTGATGCTGTCCCACCGCGAAGAGCTGGCCTTGCTCGATTCGCTGAACATGGGCAAGCCGGTGATGGATGCCTACACCATCGATGTGCCCGGCGCGGCGCAGGTATTCGCCTGGTATGGCGAGGCGCTGGACAAGCTCTACGACCAGGTGGCGCCTACCGCTGGCAGCGCCGTGGCCATGATCACCCGCGAGGCGCTGGGCGTGGTCGGCGCCGTGGTGCCGTGGAACTTCCCGCTGGACATGGCCGCCTGGAAAGTGGCGCCGGCCCTGGCCGCAGGCAACAGCGTGGTGCTCAAGCCCGCCGAGCAGTCGCCGTTCTCGGCCCTGCGCCTGGCCGAACTGGCCCTCGAAGCCGGGCTGCCGGAAGGCGTGCTCAATGTCGTGCCGGGCCTGGGTGAAAGCGCTGGCCGCGCCCTGGGGCTGCACCCGGACGTGGACTGCCTGGTGTTCACCGGCTCGACCCAGGTGGGCAAGTACTTCATGCAGTACTCGGCGCAGTCGAACCTCAAGCAGGTGTGGCTGGAATGCGGTGGCAAGAGCCCGAACCTGGTGTTCGACGACTGCCGCGACCTGGACCTGGCGGCGCAGAAAGCGGCCTTCGGCATCTTCTTCAACCAGGGCGAGGTGTGTTCGGCCAATTCACGGCTGTACGTGCAACGCTCGATTCACGACGCGTTCGTCGAGCGCTTGATCGACAAGGCCCGTCAATGGCTGCCGGGCGATCCGCTGGATCCGGCCAGCCGCGCCGGCGCCATCGTCGATGCCAGCCAGACCGCGCGCATCGAGGCGGCCATCGCCCAGGGCCGGGCGCAGGGCGCGCGCCTGCTGTGCGGCGGCGAACGCCTGAGCGTGAACGGCTCGCAGAACTTCATCACGCCGACGATCTTCAGCGAGGTGCGTCCGGACATGGCCCTGGCCCGCGAAGAGATCTTCGGCCCCGTGCTGGCGGTGAGCGCCTTCGATGACGAGGAACAGGCCATCGCGCTGGCCAACGACAGCGTCTACGGCCTGGCCGCGTCGGTCTGGAGCGACGACCTCAACCGCGCCCACCGCGTGGCCCGACGCCTGAAGGCCGGCACCGTCTCGGTCAACACCGTCGACGCGCTCGATGTGAGCGTGCCCTTCGGCGGTGGCCGCCAGTCCGGCTTTGGCCGCGACCTGTCGCTGCATTCGTTCGACAAGTACACCCAGCTCAAGACCACCTGGATCCAGCTGCGCTGACCTTCATCCGAGGAGAACAACCATGAACGCACCTTTCACCGCCAAGCGCGACACCCGCGACTACCAGGCCAGCGACGCGGCCCACCACATCCACGCCTTCCTCGACCAGAAAGCGCTCAACGCCGAGGGGCCACGGGTGATCACCCGTGGCGAGGGCCTGTACCTGTGGGACAACGACGGGCGTCGCTACCTGGACGGCATGTCCGGCCTGTGGTGCACCCAGCTCGGCTATGGCCGCAAGGACCTGACCGCCGCCGCCGCCGCGCAGATGGACCAGCTGGCCTACTACAACATGTTCTTCCACACCACCCACCCGGCGGTGATCGAGCTGTCCGAGCTGCTGTTCAGCCTGCTGCCGGGGCACTACAGCCACGCCATCTACACCAACTCCGGGTCCGAGGCCAACGAAGTGCTGATCCGCACCGTGCGCCGCTATTGGCAGGTGGTCGGCAAGCCGCAGAAGAAGGTCATGATCGGCCGCTGGAACGGCTACCACGGCTCGACCCTGGCCGCCACGGCGCTGGGCGGCATGAAGTTCATGCACGAGATGGGCGGGCTGATCCCGGATGTGGCGCATATCGACGAGCCTTACTGGTTCGCCGAGGGCGGCGACCTCACTCCGGCCGAATTCGGCCGTCGCTGCGCCTTGCAGCTCGAAGAGAAGATCCTCGAGCTTGGGGCCGAGAACGTTGCCGGCTTCATCGCCGAGCCATTCCAGGGCGCGGGTGGCATGATCTTCCCGCCGCAAAGCTACTGGCCCGAGATCCAGCGCATCTGCCGCCAGTACGACGTGCTGCTGTGCGCCGACGAGGTGATCGGCGGTTTCGGTCGCACCGGCGAGTGGTTCGCCCACCAGCATTTCGGCTTCGAGCCCGACACCCTGTCCATCGCCAAGGGCCTGACCAGTGGCTATGTGCCCATGGGTGGCCTGGTGCTGAGCAAGCGCATCGCCGAGGCGCTGGTGGAGCGGGGCGGGGTGTTCGCCCATGGCCTGACCTACTCCGGGCACCCGGTAGCCGCGGCGGTGGCCGTGGCCAACCTCAAGGCGCTGCGTGACGAGGGTATCGTGCGCCAGGTCAAAGACGATACCGGGCCGTACCTGCAGCGCATCCTGCGCGAGGTGTTCGCCGACCATCCGCTGATCGGCGAGGTCCAGGGCACCGGCCTGGTGGCGGCGCTGCAGTTCGCCGAGGACAAGGCCATGCGCAAGCGTTTCGCCAACGAGAACGACCTGGCCTGGCAGTGCCGCACGTTCGGGTTCGAGGAGGGGGTGATCATTCGCTCGACGCTGGGGCGGATGATCATGGCGCCGGCGCTGGTGGCCAGCCGCTCGGAGCTCGATGAGCTGGTGGAGAAGACGCGGATCGCGGTGGATCGCGTGGCGGGAATGGTCGGCAAGCGCTGAAGGCCCCATCGCGGGGCAAGCCCGCTCCCACCGAATCCCGTGGGAGCGGGCTTGCCCCGCAATGCTCAAGGATCCTGCGGATCGTGCCCCAGCGATTGCAGGAACAGCGAGAACAGCTCCGGCTGCGACGAGATGTCCAGCTTGGCGTACAGATGCCGGCGATGCACCTTGATGGTCTCCGGCGAAATGGCCAGCCGCTCGGCCATGGCTTTCGATGAATACCCCCGCAGGATCAGCCGGGCAATCTCCAGCTCGCGCTCGGACAACACCTTCGCCCCGAACAGGCTCATGGCATCGCGCACCATTGCCGGAGCCGGGCGCTGGCCATGGCGCTGCCAGTGCTGGCCCATCAGCGCCAGGACCCAAGGGCTGACCACCGTCAACAGACCATGGCGCGCCGTGTCGAAGCGCTCGCGCGTGCCCAGCGACAGTGACAGCGCGCCAGCATCGCCCAGCTGCAGGATGAACTGCACCTCGTCCTCCAGCACATGGTCGTGGAAATACTTGAGGTAGTACTCGCTCTGGCGGAACTGGTCCGGAGCCACTTCTTCCAGGCGGTGCAGGCCATCGCCGATGCGCTCCTGGCAAGCCTGGTAGAACGGGTCGAGCTGGTACAGGCCGCTCAGATACAGGGCCATGGCCTCGGGATTGCCCTCGCCACGGGCGTCGAAGATCTCCAGCGCGCGAGGCAGGCCGTCGCGCGGGTAGTGCATCGCCAGGGCGTTGTCGAAGGGCAGCCAGTGCTGCAGCAGCAGGATCAACTGCCGCCAGAAGCGCGGCTGGCCGATCTGCTCGATGGTGCGGGCCAGGCCTGCGTGGGCGCTGGTTTCACTGAACAGGTTGTGCATGGGACCCCATAGCTGGCGACTGTCGCAAGTCAGGTCTATCGCAGGCGTGGGAGCGGGCTTGCCCCGCGATATTCCAGGGTTGCCTGGCCCGACGCCGTCGCGGGCAAAGC
This sequence comes from Pseudomonas sp. GD03858, assembly GCF_029840925.1. GTDB lineage: Bacteria > Pseudomonadota > Gammaproteobacteria > Pseudomonadales > Pseudomonadaceae > Aquipseudomonas. The sequence goes on along the minus strand of NZ_JAOCDM010000026.1, from coordinate 42,038 downwards.
CCGCTCCCACAAGAGCAGATTTGACCCGCGCTCGCGCAGTCTTGGGATGTTTCCCGTTCCCCGTCAAGAGGCGTACCCCCTTTGGGTAATTGGCCCCATCGCGGCTCCAGCCTACAGTCCAGCCCAGGTCCAGCGGCCGCGCGACCGGTTTTCCCCTCACAACCATAACAACCAGAGGAAAAACGCCATGAGCTCCAGCGAAGAGCCCGCGAGCGCACTCAAGCAGCGCCTGGGCGTGTTCGATGTGGTCGCCATCACCGTGTCGGCGGTTACCCCGGCCAGCTCCGTGTTCGTCATCGCCCCGTTCGCCATCCAGCAGGCCGGCAGCGGCGCCTTCCTATCCTTTCTCATGGCCGCGGTGCTGGCGCTGATGTTCGCCTGGTGCTACGCCGAGCTCGGGCGGGCCCACAGCTCGGCAGGCGGCGAGTACGTGTATGCCAAGCGAGTGTTCGGTGGGTTGGCCGGCTACGCCACCTTTCTCACCGTGCTGGCCTCGATGCTGTTCATCCCACCGGTGCTCGCCGCAGGCGCCGCCACCTACCTCAACAATGCCCTGGGCACGCGCTTCGACACCCAGGCGGTGGCGTTGGTGATCGTGGTCTCGAGCTATGCGCTGGGCATCCTCAATATCCGCCTGAACGTCTGGATCACCGGCCTGTTCCTGTTCTGCGAGGTCGCCGCGTTGCTGGTGATCGTGCTGCTCGGCTTCGGCAACGCCAGCCAGCCGGTGGCCAGCCTGCTGCAACCGCAGATGCTCGAACAGGGCACGCTGGTGGTCGCGCCCTGGGCGCTGGTGCTGGGCGCGGTGGGCATGGCGCTGTTCGCCTTCAATGGCTACGGTGGCGCGGTGCTGCTGGCCGAGGACATGAAAGACCGGGGGCGCACCGTGCACCGGGCGGTACTGTGGTCGCTGCTGGTGGTGGTCGCCATCGAGGTGATCCCGCTGGCGGCGCTGCTGATCGGCGCGCCGTCGCTGCAGGCGATGCTGGCCAGTGGCGACCCGATCGGTTACCTGCTGACCGCCCATGGCAACGAGACCCTGGCACGGCTGGTCAGCGCGGGGATCTTCCTGTCGGTGTTCAACGCCATCGTGGCGATCGTCATCCAGGTCGGCCGGGTGGTGTACAGCAGCGGTCGCGACGCGATCTGGACCCCCGCGCTCAACCGTGCGTTCACGGTGATCCATCCGCGCTGGGAGTCGCCGTGGCTGGCGACTTTGTTCCTGGCCATACCGTCGGCGCTGCTGAGTTTGTCCGGCAGCCTGGAGGAACTGACCTCGTTCACCGTGCTGCTGTTGCTGCTGATCTATCTGGTGGTGGCGTCCTGCGCCCTGTGCAGCCGGGTACTGCGCCGCGACCGCGAACACCCGTACCGCATGCCGCTGTGGCCATTGCCGGCACTGCTGGCGGTCAGCGGCGCCGGCTGGCTGCTGGTGACCCTGCTGCGCGAGGCGTCGTTGCGCGACCTGTTGATCATGCTCGGGCTGCTGGCGGTTTCGGTGACCTTGTACAGCACCCACGGCCGGCTCAGCCCGACCTTCCAGAAATTGTGAAATCCAAGGAGTACACATGCGTGCGCGTCAACTGGGCATTACCCTCGGCCACGGCAATCCAGGCCCGCTCAATGCCATTACCGATGTACCGGGGGTGCGGGTCGGCCACGGCACCCTGATCGACGAACAGCGACCGGCAGCGATCCGCACCGGGGTCACCGTCATCGAGCCGCGCCCGGGGGCGGCCCGCCTGTCGCCGTGCTTCGCCGGTTGCCATGTGCTCAACGGCAATGGCGATGCCACCGGGCTTGAGTGGATTCGCGAGGCGGGCCTGCTGAGCACGCCGATCGCCATCACCAACACCCACAGTGTCGGTGTGGTGCGCGATACGCTGATCGCCGCCGAGCGCGAGCGCCTGGCCGATGACTCGGTGTACTGGTGCATGCCGGTGGTGATGGAAACCTACGACGGGCTGCTCAACGACATCTGGGGCCAGCACGTGACGCCGGGGCTGGTGCGTCAGGCACTGGATGGCGCGGCTGCGGGCGTGGTCGAGGAAGGTGCGGTGGGCGGTGGCACGGGGATGATCTGCCACGAGTTCAAGGGCGGGATCGGCACGGCTTCCCGGCGCCTGAGCGATGAGCAGGGGGGCTGGACGGTCGGCGCCCTGGTCCAGGCCAACCATGGTCAGCGTCGCGAGCTGCGGGTGGATGGTTATCCGGTCGGGCGCCAGTTGCGGCACTTGCCATCGCCGTTCGCCGAACCTGCGAGCGGCACGCCAGGCATGGGCTCGATCGTGGTGGTGATCGCCACCGACGCGCCGCTGTTGCCGCACCAGTGCCAGCGCCTGGCCCAGCGGGCGTCGATCGGCATCGCCCGGACCGGTGGCGGTACCGAGGATTCCAGTGGCGATATCTTCCTGGCGTTCTCCACCGGGAACCAGGGGCTGCCCGCGGCGGACTACGCACGCAAGGGGCTGGAGCAGTGCGCCCAGGTGAGCATGCTCAACAACGACCATGTTTCGGGGCTGTTCCTGGCGGCGGCGGAGGCGGTGGAAGAGGCGATCGTCAATGCCTTGCTGGCGGGACGCGAGATGCAGGGCAGGGGCGCGGTGGTGGTGCCAGCGCTGGATGGGGATACGCTGTTGACGGCGCTGCATGAGGCAGGGTGGAAGCCTCGCAACTAGCGCCAGGGTCGTGTGCCCCTGTGGGAGCCGTTCCTTTCAAGGTGTTCGCCGTTAGAGGTGCAGCGCCTATCAGACCGAGCGCCGCCCGCGCGGCGCATCGCGACGCAAGGCCGCTCCTACATTTGTTGCAACGTGCCGAACCTGTCAGGCCATGGTTGCCCGCCTTGGCGCATGTCTCAAGACTGGTGGAGCGGCAGTGGTGCCCACGCTGAAACCGCGTCGTGCCAACAAGGCGGACCAGGTAATGGCACAGGAGAGACTGGCCCGAAACAAATGTAGGAGCGGCCTTGCGTCGCGATGCGCCGCGCGGGCGGCGCTCGATCTCACAGGCGCTGCACCTCTAACGGCGAACACCTTGAGGCCCTCACTCGGTCAACAAAGACCTGGAACGGGCTGCCTGTAGGAGCGGCCTTGCCGAGGCGTCGGACCGGCCGGAAAGGGCTGCAAAGCAGCCCCAGGATCTCATCCACGACGCATGAATTGCCGGGGCCGCCATGCGGCCCTTTCGCGGCACAGAGCGTCAACCTAGCGGGCACGTGCCAACGCAGCGCTGCCGCTGCGCGAAACCCGCAGCGCCACCAGGCTGCCGAACACGATCAACCCCGCCAGCGCATACAGCGCCGCGTCGGTCGAACCGGTCTGGTCCTTGATGAACCCCACCAGGTACGGGCTGAGGAAGCCCGCCATCTGCCCCACCGAGTTGATGATCGCCAGGCCCGCCACGGCGGCGCCGGCACCGAGCAGCGCGGTCGGCATCGGCCAGAACATCGGCAGGCCGGTCAGCGCGCCCATGGTGGCGATGGACAGGCCAAGGATGGCAACGGTCGGGTTGCCGGCGAAATTCACCGCAATCAGCAGGCCCAGCGCGCCCATCAGCATCGGTACCACAAGGTGCCAGCGCCGCTCGTTGCGCAGGTCCGCCGAACGGCCGACGACGATCATGAACACCCCGGCCAGCAGGTACGGAATGGCGCTCAGCCAGCCGATCAGCAACGGATTGTCGAAGCCCATGTTCTTGATGATCGACGGCAGCCAGAAGTTGATGGCGTAGACCCCGCTCTGGATGCAGAAGTAGACGAAACCGAAGGTCCAGATCAGCGGGTTGGTCAGCACCGCGAGCAGGCTGTCGCCGCTGGTGGCTGGTTTGCCAGCGGCATCGGCCTTGAGGTCGGCCTCGATCAGGCGGCGTTCGGCCGGGCTCAGCCAGGCGGCCTTGTGGTAGCCGTCGCTGAGCAGCACGATGGCCAGCGCGCCCAGGACCACGGTGGGCAGGCCCTGGATCAGGAACATCCACTGCCAGCCGGCCAGGCCGTGCTGGCCCGCGGCGAAGTGGTCGAGGATCCAGCCGGAGAACGGCCCGCCGAGCAGGCCGGACACCGGTATCGCCGACATGAACAGCGCCATGATGCGCCCTCGGCGGTCCGCCGGGAACCAGCGCGAGAGGTACAGCACCACGCCGGGGAAGAAACCCGCCTCGGCAGCGCCGGTCAGCAGGCGCAGGGTATAGAACTCGGTGGGCGTGGTAACGAACAGCAGGCAGGTGGACAGACTGCCCCAGGCGATCATCATCAACGCGATCCAGCGTCGCGGGCCGAAGCGGTTGAGCGCCAGGTTGCTGGGCAGGCCGCAGAGCACGTAGCCGATGAAGAAGATGCCGGCGCCGAGGCCGTACACGGTTTCGCTGAACTTCAGGGCGTCGAGCATCTGCAGCTTGGCGAAGCCGACGTTGACGCGGTCGAGGTAGTTGAACAGGTAGCAGATGAAAATGAACGGGATCAGCCGCAGGGTGATGCGCCGGTACAGCGCGTCGCGGGTGATCTCGGTGCCTTGGTCAGGGGCGGGGCTGTGTGCCATGATCGGGTTCTCTGTTGTTATGGTTGTCACCGCGTCGCCTGTGCCGGCGCTCGCCTGGAAAAGTCTCGGGCAGTGTAGCGCGGCTGTCTTTGTGCTTTTGCACAGCCTCAGGGGCAGGTCGCTGTGCCGCCGAACAAAGCCTAAGGATCCTTTCATGTTCGAGCTCGACCACGACCTCGCCCAGGACATCGTCGACCGGGCGATGGCCATCCTGCCATGCAACGTCAACGTGATGGACAGCCAGGGGTTGATCCTCGGCAGTGGCGAGCCCGAACGCATCAACACCCGCCACGAAGGCGCCCAGCTGGTGTTGGCCAACGGCCGCATCGTCGAGCTGGATGGCGAGGCGGCCAAATGCCTCAAGGGCGTGCAGCCCGGCGTGAACCTGCCACTGCTGCTCGATGGCCGCCTGATCGGCGTGCTTGGCCTGACCGGCGATCCGCAGCAACTGCGCACCTACGGCGAGCTGGTGCGCATGACCGCCGAAATGCTGCTGGCCCAGCGCCATCTGCAGGTGGAGCAGCAATGGCGCCGCCAGCGCTGCGACGATCTGCTGGCGTTGCTGCTCGGTGGCAGCGGTGAATCGCCGCGGCTGGTCGATGAGGCCCGGCAGTTGGGCCTCAAGCCCAACCTGCCGCGTGTTCCCTGCTTGTTCGAGCTGCACAGCGGGCCGCCCGCCGAGGCCCTTTCGGCCTGGTTGATGAGCCGTTACCCGGACAGCTGGTGCGTGAGCCCGGCGCGCCAGTCGCTGCTATGGTGCCGTCCGCTTGCCGGCGTGCTGGATGAAGCCCGTCTGCTCGAACGCCTGCGGCGCCATGGCTGGGAGGTCGAGCGCCTGGCGCTGGGCAGCCCGGCGCAAAGTCTCGAACAGCTGCGCCGCGGTTACCGGCGGGTGCGCGACCTGTTGGCCTACGGCCGTGAAGTGCTGCCTGCAGAGCGCTTGCTGAGCCTGGCCCGTTACCGTTTGCCGGCGCTGCTCTGGCGGCATCGCAACGACGATGCGCTGGACGAGTTGCTCGAGCCGCTGCAGCGCATCCGCGCCAAGGATGCCAGCGGCCAGTTGCTCGCCACCTTGCGCGCCTGGTGCGCCCACGACGGGCAAAGCCAGGCCTGCGCCGACGCCCTGGGGATTCACCGCAACAGCCTGCGCTACCGGCTGGAACGCATCGCCGAAGTCGGCGAGGTGGACCCACTGCGGATGGAAGGCATGCTCAGCCTGTACCTGGGCCTGCAGTTGCTGCCGGCGGATTGACCGCGTGGGCTGCCGAGCCGCGTTGCAGGCATCCGCCCAAACAACCCGCCCTGACTTTTGTGCATCCGACCGAGGCCGCTGTGCCACGCACCTGTCAGCATGCGCGGTATCAGGACAGGAGAATCCCATGAAGATCGTCATCGCCCCCGACTCGTTCAAGGACAGCCTCGACGCTGCCGGTGTCGCCCGGGCCATCGCCAGCGGGCTGGCCAAGGTGTGGCCGCAGGCCGAGCTGGTCGAGTGCCCCATGGCCGATGGTGGCGAAGGCACCTTGCAGGCGATCGTTGCCGCCAGCCATGGCGAGCTGCGCCGCCAGGTCGTCCGAGGCCCGTTGGGCGAACCGGTCGAGGCCAGCTGGGGCTGGCTGCCGGACAGCCGGACGGCGGTGATCGAAATGGCCCAGGCCAGTGGCATCCAGCTGCTGCCCAGTGGCCAGCGTGATGCCTGCCGCAGCTGCACCTGGGGCACCGGCGAGCTGATCGCCGCGGCGTTGGCGGCCGGCGCCTCGCGCATTGTCCTGGCCATCGGCGGCAGCGCCACCAACGACGCCGGCAGCGGTATGCTGCGGGCGCTGGGGCTGCGCCTGTTCGACGCTACCGGCCAACCCCTGGCGCCAGGCGGCCTGGCCCTGGCGCAACTGGCCCGTCTGGATGCCAGCGACCTGGATCCGCGTCTGGCCGAGGTACGGGTGGAGGTCGCCGCCGATGTCGACAATCCGCTCTGCGGCGACAACGGCGCTTCGGCGATCTTCGGCCCGCAGAAGGGCGCCAGCCCGGCGCAGGTACAGGCGCTGGACCAGGCCCTGGGGCACTTCGCCGAGCATTGTGCCGGCTTGCTCGGCAAGGACCTGCGCCACCAACCGGGCAGTGGCGCGGCCGGTGGCATGGGCTTCGCGGCCAAGGCGTTCATGGGCGCGCGATTCTGCCCCGGCGTCGAGGTGGTGGCCGAGCTGGCTGGGCTGGATGCGCTGGTGCGGGGCGCGGACCTGGTGATCACCGGCGAAGGGCGCTTCGATGCCCAGACCCTGCGCGGCAAGACGCCACTGGGCGTCGCCCGGGTCGCCAAGCGCCATGGCGTGCCCGTGGTGGTGTTGGCCGGCACCCTCGGTGCCGGGTACACGCAGTTGTACGAGCATGGGATCGATGCCGCCTTCGCCCTGGCCAGCGGGCCGATGACCCTGGAGCAGGCCTGCGCCGAGGCGGGGGCTCTGCTCGAAGCGCGGGCGGCGGATATCGCCCGGTTGTGGCAAATCGCCCAGCCTGGCTGAGCTTCAGCGAGACTCCATCAGGCGTTCCAGCCCCGCATAGTCCTCATGGCTCACCGGCACCAGCCCGGTGGCGTGTTGCGAGGCCACGAACGCGGCCATACCTTGTGGGTCTTCGAGCATTGCCTTGCGCAAGCGCTGCTTGAGCGCCGGACACAGGCCGGCGCTGAACACGTAGGGATCGTAGCGGATCGGCGCCGAGCGCCAGAGCAGTCGTAGCCGCGCTGGGTCGATGCCGTGGCGGGCCAGGTAGGCGTCGGCCCGTTCGCTGGCAACGAACGCGGCATCGACCCGGCCTTCGAGCAACGCCGCCAGGGCCTTGTCATGGTTGCCGGCATACACCAGCGCGCCAAAGAAGCGCGGCAGTGGCGTGCCGACCTGGGCGGCGAACTCGACGCTGGGCACCAGGCTGCCGGAGGTGCTGGCCGGGTCGCTCAAGGCTACCCGGGTACCGCGCAGGGCATCGAGACGGGCGGGCCCGTCGGCGCGGGTCAGCAGCAGCGCCTGATAGTGGTTGCCTGCGGGCGTGTAGATGCCGGCGTTCAAGGAGAAGGTGGCAAAGGCTTCGATGCCCCGGTCGCGACGATGGGCGAGCAGGTAGGACGCAGGCCCCAGCCGTGCGATATCGGTGCCACCGGAAACGATGGCGTCCACCACGCTCTCGTACGAGGTGCTGACCACCAGTTCCACCGGCACCCCGGCGGCTTTGCCCAGACGGTCGAGCAACGGCTGGTGCTCGCGGGTCATGGCCTCTGCATCCTCGATCGGGATCACCGCCAGGCGCAGGCTGTGGGGAGCGCAACGGGCCTGCGCCTGGCCTGCGAGCACTTGGGCCAACAGCAGCAGAGCGACGCCTTTCAGTAGACCCATGCCTTTTCCTCGGAACCGTTGAACGGGGGGTAGTCATGCAGCTGGCTGGGCGACAGTGGCCGGCTGAAGTGATAGCCCTGGGCGATGTCGCAGCCGGCGAGCTTCAGGCACACCACTTGCTCGCGGGTCTCGACGCCTTCGGCGACCACCTCCAGGCCCAGGCGCTTGGCCAGGATGATGGTCGAGGAGACGATCGGGCTGTCGTCATAGGCGTTGGACAGGGGAGCGATCAACGCTCGGTCGATCTTGAGCTTGGACAGCGGCAGCGCGTGCAGGTGGGCGAAGCCTGCGTAGCCACGGCCGAAATCGTCCAGGCTGATGCCCAGCCCGGCGCTGCGCAGGCGGCGTAGATGGGCCATCGCGGTGCCTTCGGGGTCGAGCACGGTGGTCTCGGTGATTTCCAGTTCCAGACGCTGGGGCGCGATGCCGTAGTAGTCGAGTTCGGCCAGCAGGCGTGTGCTGAAGTCGGCCTGGCGCAGCTGCAGGGCCGAGACGTTGATCGCCAGGCGTGCGTCATGCTCGCGCGCATGCCAGCGTGCCAGCTCCTCGCAGGCCAGGCGCAGCACCTCCCATCCCAGGTCGACGATGAAGCCGCTGCGCTCGGCGAGATCGATGAACCGGTCGGGGTAGAGCAGGCCGAATTGCGGATGATTCCAGCGCACCAGGGCTTCGTAGCCCAGCACCTGGAGGGTGTCGAGGCGGATCTGCGGCTGGTAGTGGAGAACGAACTGGCGTTCGGCCAGGGCGCCGCCAAAGGCCTGTTCCAGGGTGAAGGCCTGGATGTCGGTGAGGTTGAGCGACGGGTCGAAGAAGCGATACTGGGCGCGGCCTGCCTGCTTGGCCGAATACATGGCGGCATCGGCGAAGCGGATCAGCGCGTCGATGTCCTGGCCATCGCGTGGGCAGATGCTTACCCCGACGCTTGGGCTGGTGTTGACCTCCTGGTCGGCCAGGGCATAGGTGGCGGACAGTTTCTCCACCAGGGCGCGCACCCAGTTGTCGATCTGTTCCTCGCTGCGCTCGCCGGCCAGCAGCACCACGAACTCGTCACCGCCAAAGCGCGAAGCCTCGTCGCCTGGTTCGAGCAGGCGCTGGATGCGTCCTGCCACCGCTTGCAGCAGCAAGTCGCCGATCTTGTGGCCGAGCGAGTCGTTGATCGACTTGAAGCGATCCATGTCGATGAACAGGATCGCCAGCAGGCGGCGTTTGCCACGCTGCTGGGCAAGGGTGCGGGTCGCGACCTCGACGAACTGGCGGCGGTTGTGCAGGCCGCTGAGGTGGTCGGTGGCGGCGGCGTGGCTGCTGCGGCGGTGCTCGTCCTCGAGGCGCTCGATCAGCTGCTGGTTGACCTGCTGGGCGTGTTCCAGCTCGCGAAATGCTTCTTGGCGCTTGTGCAGCAGACGCAAGCCCCAGGCCAGGCTGGCGAGGATCATCAGGGTCATGCTCAGGTTCAGCCACAGCTGGCGGCTGGCGGTGAGCATGGCGGGGGCGAGGATCTCGTCATGGGCCTGGCTGACCACCACGCTGAAGCCGCGCTCGGTCACGCGCCGGTACAGGCTCTGGTAGGGGCCCTCGAGTGTGTACTGGGTCAGTTGGCCTGAGTCCTCGCCGTTGCGCGGCAGGCCGGGCACCAGCGTCGGGCCTGCCACCAGCACGCCGCTGGTGTCGATGCGCAGGCGCTCCTGGCCGTCGTCCTGGAGCAGGCGCATCACGCCGCTGCGGCCCAGGTCGATGTGCTGGAACAGGACCGCGAGATAGCCGATGTCCAGTTGTACCACCAGGATGTTGTCGATCTCGCGGCCAGGCAGATCGGTCAGTGGCAGCAGGAACGGCAGGCGCCAGCTGGGTAGCGTCGCGTCGTTGGTGCTGGTCGGGGCGTGGGGCATGAAGGCCTTGAAACCGTAGTGCGAGACGTGGGACTTGAGTTGGTCGAGCCAGGCCTGTGGCAGTTGCGTGGGCTCGTCGCCATGGCTGGAGGAGAGCAGGCGACCGTGGTGGTCATACAGGCTCATGCGCTTGAACACGGGGTCTTCGGCCAGCAGCCGGGCCAGGTTCAGGTTGCCCTGGCGCAGGCTCTTCATGTCGTCCTGGGTGACCCGGCCCACGGCCTGGGCGCGGTCCACCAGCTGACGCAGGTTTTCGGCGACGATGCTGGCCAGGTTCAGGTGCTCGGTGGCCTTGGCGGCCAGGGCATCCTGGCGGGAGGCGGTCTTCTGGCTGATGTGCGAGGCCCAGAGGAAGGTCAGGGTGACGGCACATAGGGTCAGCAGGAGCAGGGGTAACAGGCCTGCGGAGGAGAGTGAACGGCGGATCACGGCTGGTTTTCCACGGCCCTTGGGATTTGGGAAATATGCGACAGATATATGACAGGATGATGAATGATGGCGCTTTGCCTTTATTTTTCTGGGGGCTGTTTGTGAGGTTGTTGTTGTTGTTGTTGTTGTTGTTGTTTTTATATTTTTATGCGCATTCATTTACGATGTTGACGCATAGTCACCTTTCCGCCCTTACGGCGGGTCACTTTTTGTCAAACGCGACAAAAAGTAACCAAAAAACGCTGCGCTCCATTCATCCGGCCCTACGCTTCGCTCCGGGTCCCCTCACTCCGGCCTTGCTCCCGGGAGGACCGCGCTGTAGGGCCCATCCTGGGCCCCAGCGCTTGACGGGCATCCATGCCCGTCACCTCCCTCCGCAAGTCCTGCGTTCGGCCTCCTGAAGTCGCGAAGTTACGGGCGGCGACTGGGCTGGCGCAGCTGGCGCTAGTTGCAACTGTGTGATCTCAGATCCGTATTCGCGGGTTTACCCGCGAAAGGGCCAGAACAACCAATATATAAATAACGGCCAAGAGCTAATTTAAAATCTCTGCTCTTGTTCTTGCTTCTAAGCGCGCGATAGTCCAGGCGCCGCCAATTGCGACTTCAGGAGGCCGAGCGGAGTTCTTGCGAAGGGAGGTGACGGGCATGGATGCCCGTCAAGCGCTGCGCCCCAGGATGGGGCGTTCAGCGCGGTCCTCCCGGGAGCAAGAACGGAGCGAGGGAACCCCGGAGCGAAGCGTAGGGGCCGGATGAATGGAGCGAGGATTTTTTGGTTACTTTTTGATCCTTCAAAAAGTAATCCGCCGTAAGGGCGGAAAGGTGACTGTGCGTCACCATCGCCAATGAATGCGCATACAGCAATCAAAACCAACACGCCAAGTCCCAACCCCAACCCCCAACCCCCGCGACAAGTTGTCTGCTTGACTTACCAAGCCAAACCACAATCGCCAACTTGACTTAAAGGTCAGATTTTGTGATCGTGCGCGCCCTCCGTGTATCTCAGCACCAGAACAAAGCATGGGCAGCGCCTGACTGCCCAGAGGATCAACCATGTCCAACCGTGATATTTCCCGGCGTTCGTTCCTGCAAGGCGGGCTGATCGCCGGTGTCGGCGTGACCCTGGCGCCCCTCGGCAGCCAGGCCTTCGCCGCCCTGATGGAAAGCAAGGTCACCACCTCGCCGCAAAAGTGGATGAACCACGATGGCAAGGCGCGTTTCCGTAACGACGCGCTGTCCAAGGTCTGCGGCAGCAAAGTCTTCGCCCGCGACATCCGCGCCAAGGACATGCCCGGCTGGCCACAGCAGCAAGGCCACGCCATGCTGCTCAAGGCCACCAAGGCCGACCGCATCTACGCGGGCTACGACCTGTCGCTGCTGGGCAGCGAACTGCAGCCGGACCGCATCGTCACCGCCGAGGACCTGAAGAAAGACGGCATCGCCTGGCCAGAAGCCCACTCGCCCGACCCGCTGCTGCCGCCAGGCCAGGTGCCGATGTTCATCGGCCACCCCGTGGCGATCCTGATCTGGAACGACTTCGAACGGTTCCGCAAAGCCAAGCTCAAGCTGCAGTTCAACGACAAGGCGATCCGCTACGGCGCCCAGGCGCCGCTGTACCAGCGCGATCCCTACGGCAGCTTCCGTTTCGTGCGCGTGGGCGGCAAGACGCCGTTCGACGAGGACGAATACTCCAGCCTCAAGAACACCATGCTGTTCCCCACCATCCTCGCCCGCAAACCGGTATGGACCGCGGAGCCCAAGCAGCACGGCAACCTCACCGAGCAGGGGATGTTCTACGCCCAGCGCATCGACCAGCAGCTCAAGCAGCCGCCCGAGGACTGGCTGCTGTTCGACGAACGCTACAAGACCCCGTCGATCGAGCCCGCGGCCCTGGAACCGGACAACGGTAACGGCTGGTTCGACCCGGCCACCGGCACCCTGCATTTCGTCGTGGCCACCCAGTGCCCGTTCGAAGTGGCGCAGGAATGCGTGCACATGATCAAGCCGTCGCGCTTCGGCCTGAAGCACCTGAACATGCACCCGGGCTATACCGTCGGCTACGGCTCCAAGGACAACAACATCTTCGTGTTCTACGCCGCCGTCGCCGCCCTGTACGGCGCGGGCGTGCCGATCCGCCTGGCCAACGACCGCTACGAGCAGTTCCAGAGCGGCATCAAGCGCCACCCGTTCGACATCCGCTACCAGCTGGCAGTGGACAAGAAGGACATGAGCTTCCAGATCTTCCGCGCCGACATGACCGTCGACGGCGGCGGACGCATCAACTACAGCCCGTCGGTGGCCGCCGTGGGCGCCACCGCGGCGCAGTCGATCTACTACATGCCGCAGAACGACCTGGCGGTGACCGCCTACCATTCCCGGGGCGTGGAGGCCGGCTCCATGCGCGGCTACGGCACCCTGCAGAGCATGGCCGCGACCGAGATGATGGTCGACGAGATCGCCGACCGCCTGGGCGTGGACGCCATCGAGCTGCGCCGCAAGAACGCGCTCAAGTCGGGCATGAAGAACACCCAGGGCGCCGTGCCCGCCGGCGCCCTGCGCCTGCACGAGATCCTCGACAAGGCCGCTGAACATGACTGGTGGAAGCAGCGCCATGCGCGCAAGCAGGCCGAGGATGCCAAGGACCACGACAACTGGTACGGCGTAGGCTTCGCCATCACCCAGAAAGACTTCGGCACCGGTTCCGAGGCACCGATGGCGGCGGTCGAGTTCGGCGCTGACGGCCACATCATCCTGCGTCATATCGGCACCGAGCTGGGCACCGGCATGTCCACCTCCCAGGCGCTGGTGGTCAGCGACTTCCTCGGCCGCGTCGCCGACGAAGTGAAGACCGCCCAGACCGAATGGCCGGAACTGGCGCTGACCACCAGCGGCAACCCCTACCTGATCAGCCAGGCCGAGCAGGACGCGGCGCTGCGCGACCCACGCTGGGTCGGCAAGCTGGCCTCGCCTTCGTCGGCGACCAACTCGGCGTTCTACTTCAGCCACGCCACCCGCGAAGCGGCGCGCGTGCTGTTCAACCACGGCCTGTGGCCGGCGGCCATGGCCCTGTGGAGCCAAGGCCCATTCGGCGGCCAGGCCAACCCGCTGGTGGTGCGCCGCGAAAACGCGGTGTGGGTCAACGGTGAGCTGACCGGCAACGGCCTGGCGCCGATCCCGTTCGCCACGCTGGCGAAAAAGGCCCACGAAATGGGCCTGGTCACCGCTGTCAGCGTGCACGGCTTCAACCGCTGGAGCTGGGCCGAGGCCGACTTCGTCATCGATGGCGTGCGCGAGCGCCTGCCGCTCGATGCCGTGGCGGTGAAGTACGGTGACGGCGCGGTGAACGCCAAGAAGGCGCAGATGAACAGCGCCGGCTTCCACCTGCTGGATCGGCAGAACGCCGAGTATCCGGCCACCCAGCTGAACAACGCCATGGTCACCTACTACAGCCCGGTGGCGACCATCGTCGAGGTCAAGGTCAACAAGGGCAGCGGCGAAGTGACCGTGCTCAACCACCACAGTTGGGTCGAGTGCGGCCGGGTGCTGGTGCCGGAGCTGGTCAAGGGCCAGCTCGAAGGTGGCATCGCCATGGGCATTGGCCATGCGCTGCTGGAAGAAATGCCGCTGTACGAGGGCGGCCCGGGCGAGGGCAACTGGAACTTCAACCGCTACCGCCTGCCGATGGCCAAACACGTGGCGGTGTGGAAGCAGACCTCGGAGATCCTGCCGCCGCTGTCGCCAACCGATCCGTCCAAAGGCATCGCCGAAGTGGTGATGATCCCGGTGGTCGGTGCCATCGGCAACGCCGTGGCCCACGCCATCGGCAAGCGCGTGCGCGACTTGCCCATCACCCCCGCCCGAGTCAAGGAGGCCCTCAATGGCTGACCGCAAGCTGCAACTGACCCTCAACGGTCAACCCGTCGTCACCGAAGTGGTCCCCGATGACCTGGCGATGATCGACTACCTGCACGAATACCAGAACCTCACCGGCTCGCGCCTGGGCTGCGGCCAGGGCATCTGCCATGCCTGCGTGGTGATCGTCGACAACCCCGACGGCACCAGCGAGGAAGTGCGCACCTGCATCACCGGCGCGCACTACTTCGAGGGCAAGAAGGTCCGCACCATCGAAGGCCACGCGAAACTGGACGAAGCCGGCAACCCCGGTGAGCTGAACCCGATCCAGCAGAAGTTCGTCGACCGCTTCGCCTTCCAGTGCAGCTACTGCGCCCCAGGCTTCGTCAATGCCGCCACCGTGCTGGTGGAAAAGGCCCAGCGCAAACCGCTGAAAAAGAGCGAGCTGGAAGACGCCATCGAGGCCAGCCTCGGTCACCACGTGTGCCGTTGCACCGGCTACGTGCGCTACTACGAGGCCACCCGCGAAGTGCTGGGCGACCTCGGCCTGGTCAAGGAGGGTTGAGCATGACGCGAATTCTCAGCAGCCTGGCCCTGGCCATTGGCGCGATGGTCGCCTGCACTGCCCAGGCGGCCGACGAGGCCCTGGTCAAGCGCGGTGAATACCTGGCCCGCGCCGCCGACTGCATGGCCTGCCATACCGCCGAAGGCGGCGCGCCCTATGCCGGTGGCCTGCCGATCCATTCGCCGTTCGGCACCATCTACGGCACCAATATCACCCCGGACAAGCAGCACGGCATCGGCAACTACAGCAGCGACGAGTTCTTCGCCGCCCTCACCGAGGGCAAGCGCAAGGACGGCGCCAACCTGTACCCGGCCATGCCGTACACCTCGTACCACCTGATCAAGCGCGAGGACTCCGATGCGATCCACGCCTACCTGATGACCGTCGCCCCGATCAACCGCCCGGCGCCGCAAACCAGCCTGAGCTTCCCGTTCAACGTGCGCACGGGGCTGATGGGCTGGAACATGCTGTACGGCAAGAGCGTGCAGCTGGAGGAGGGCAAGGGCAACAGCGAAGCGTGGAAGCGCGGGCAGTACATGGTCGAAGTGCTTGGCCACTGCGGCGAGTGCCATACCCCACGCAACCCGATCGGCGCGCTGCAGCAGGACAAGCGCCTGACCGGTGGTCTGCTCCTGGGATACCTGGCGCCGAGCCTGCTGGCCCAGGACCTGGCCGACCGTGGCTGGACCCAGGCGGACCTGGCGACCTTCCTCAAGCATGGCATCAGCGCCCAGGGCAGCATGTTCAACGAGATGTACCCGGTGGTGCACCACAGCACCCAGCATCTGCAGGACAGCGACCTGGCGGCGATGGCCACCTACCTGCTCGGCGACCAGCCGCCGGCGGCGAAGATCGTCCAGACCGTGGCCCACGAGACCCTGGGCGAAAGCGCCAAGCGTGGTCGCCAGCAGTACCTCAACGTCTGCGCCGGCTGTCATGGCGTCGAGGGCGAGGGCAAGCCGCACATCGCCGTGGCCATGGCGGGCAACACCGTGCTGCGCCAGGCCGACTCGCGCAACCTGGTCAAGGCCATCGTCGACGGGATCCGCGAACAGCAGTTCACCGGCTTCGAGCGCATGCAGCCGATGCCGGGCTTCGCCGACAAGCTCGACGACCAGCAGCTGACCGACATGGTCAACTACCTGCGCGAGACCTGGGGCGGCCTGCCGGGCGATCTGAGCACCGAGCAGCTGGCGCAGCTGAAGGCGGACTGAGCCGTGCAGCATCTGGACCTGCAAGTGGTGCAGCAGGCGGCGCACTGGTCGCGTGACGGCCTGCGTGTCTGGTTGTGCACCGTGCTGTGCACCTATGGCTCGGTGCCCCGCGCGCCGGGCTCGTTGCTGGCGGTCAACGCGCAGGGGCAGTGGGTCGGATCGCTGTCCGGCGGCTGCGTCGAGGAAGACTTCCTTGAGCGCGTCGCCGCGGGCGAGTTCAGCGACGCGGTGGCCGTGGTGCGCTATGGCGACGGCAGCGACAGCCGCGCGAACATCCGCCTGCCCTGTGGCGGCATCCTCGATGTGCTGGTGGAGAACCTGCCGGGCGACTGCGCGACCCAGGCGCACCTGGGGGAACTGGAGGCGGCCTTGCAGGGCCGTCGCCGGCTCCTGCGCGAGGTCGACCTGCGCACCGGCGAGCGCCGGCTGTGGGACGACCAGAGCCAGGGGGCGCGGGTGGAGCAGGGCGGTCAAAGCGTGCGCTTGCGTGTCGGCGCCGCCCAGCGCCTGCTGCTGGCTGGCTATTCCAGCGTCGCGCATTTCTGCGCCGAGTTCGGCAAGGGCCTGGGCTTTGAAGTGGTGCTGTGCGATCCCCGTGACGAGGTGATGGACAATGTGCGGCTCGACGGGATAGAAATCCGTCGTGAACTGCCTTCGCTGTTCATCGCCAACGGCGGTTGCCACCGCGACACCGCGGTGGTGGCGCTTACCCACGACCCGAAGATCGACGACCTGGCCATGCTCGAAGCAGTCAATACCGAAGCGTTCTACATCGGCGTGATGGGCTCGCGGGCCACCTCGGAAAAACGCCGTGAACGCCTGCGCCGCATCGGCGGGCTCGGCGAGGCCGAGATGGCCCGCATCCATGCGCCGATCGGCCTGAACCTGGGCAGCAAGACCCCTGCCGAGATCGCCCTGGCGGTGCTCGCCGATATCCTGCGCACCCGTGGCGGCATCGCCCGCGAGGCGCTGTGAGCGTCGTCGCGCTGATGTTGGCGGCTGGCCAGGGATCGCGCTTCGGCGCGGACAAGCGCCGAGCCTTGCTGGGCGACGGTCGCAGCCTGTTGCAGCACAGCGTCGAGCGCGCCCTGGCGGCGTTCGACGAGGTGCGCGTGGTGCTGCGCGAGGGCGAGCGGGGCGCGGATCTGGGGTTGCCAGCGGCCTGCCGAGTCATCCATGGCCTCGATGCCGGGCTGGGCATGGGCCATAGCCTGGCGGCGGGCGCTGCGTCACTGGATGACAGCGAGGCACAGGCGGTCGCTATTGTGCTGGGGGACATGCCGTGGATCCTGCCTGCGACCTTCCAGTGTCTGATCGCAACCGCTGGCCCTTCGCTCATCGTGGTGCCGCGTCATCAGGGACAGAATGGGCATCCGGTGCTGTTCGGGCGCAACTACTGGCCTGAACTGGCCCTGATGGCCGGCGACGAGGGGGCGCGTTCGGTGCTGCAACGGCATCGGCAACAGTTGCAGCTGGTCGAGGTAGACGACGCAGGGGTATTACGCGACGTCGATACGCCCGCCGCGCTCGACTAGACTGCCCTGAGTTCATTCGCGACCCTTGTAGGAGCGGCCTTGTGTCGCGAAAGGGGCGCGCAGCGGCCCCAGGTTCTGCGCCACCCTCGAAATTGCCGGGGCTGCTGTGCAGCCCTTTCCGACCGGTCCGACGTCTCGGCAAGGCCGCTCCTACAAGGACCGCGGGGTCCGATGTAGCGATGCCACGGGCAGCCATTGAGGGAAAACCCTCATTGCCGCTCATCCGGTGGCCTCCTAGCATGGATCCGGTCAACCCCCAGGCACAGGAGCACAGCCATGACCAACAGCAACGACGACAAACGCCCAACCCCCGACCCGGCCGAGGACAATGCCTTCTTCCCTTCGCCGTACTCCCTCAGCCAATTCACCTCGCGCAAGTCCGACCTCAGCGGTGCCGACTATCCCGATGCCTATCAGGGCGGGCGCTGGAAGGTCCTGATGATCGGCGCCGACGAGCGCTACCTGCTCACCGACAACGGCACGATGTTCTCCACCGGCAACCACCCGGTGGAAACCCTGCTGCCCATGTACCACCTGGACAAGGCCGGCTTCGGCTTCGACGTGGCGACCTTGTCGGGCAATCCGGTCAAGTTCGAGTACTGGGCCATGCCCGGCGAGGATACCGAGGTACTCGGCCTGTTCGAGCGCTACCGGAAGGCGTTCAAGCAGCCACGCAAGCTCGCGGATGTGCTTGAGCAGGCCCTGGGCAAGGACTCCGACTACATCGGCGTGTTCATCCCCGGTGGCCACGGCGCCTTGATCGGCCTGCCGGAGAGCGAAGAGGTCGGACAGGTCCTGAAATGGGCGGCCGACAACGACAAGTTCGTCATCACCCTGTGCCACGGCCCGGCAGCGTTGCTGGCCGGTGGCAGGCTCTACGACGGCTACAAGATCTGCGCCTTCCCCGACGATCTGGACGCCAAGACCCCGGACATCGGCTACATGCCCGGCCACCTGACCTGGAAGTTCGGCGAGCGCCTGCAGGCCCAGGGCGTCGAGATCATCAACGAAGGGATTTCCGGTGCCGTCCACCAGGACCGCAAGCTGCTCACCGGTGACAGCCCGCTGGCCGGCAACGCGCTGGGCAAGCTGGCCGCGGCGGCGCTGCTCAAGGCGACCAACGCAGGGTGAGCACGCTGACGTTCGACAAGTTGGTGCAGGCGATCCAGCAGATCGACCAGGCCACCACCCTGGCGCCGATCCAGGCGGCGGTGCGCAATTTCGCACGACCGTTGGGCTACGACCGCTTCGTCTTGTTCAGCGCGAGCGCTGCGCGGGACGAAGTGGTCGAGCGCATCCACTGGGTGGAAGGCGACTGGTTCGGCGATGGCCAGTTGGTCGATGCGCAGACCTATGTGCGCCATTGTCCGGTGACCCGCCACCTGCTGGCGGCGCGCGAGCCGTTCTTCTGGAGCAAGCAGGTGGTCGACGGCGGCGAGCGTTACCGGGTGGTGCGCCAGCCGAGCGGGCCAGGCATCCATGGTCTGCAGGTGCCGGTATTCGGCCCGGCAGGCCTGGAGGGCGCCATGAGCCTGGGCGGCGTGCGTATCGATGGCATGCCTGCCTCTCGCCTGTCTCTGACTTTGCTGGCCAACGCCGCCTTCATCAACGCCCGGCGCTTGCTGGAAGCGCCTGTCGAGCAGGGTGGCGGGCCGCTGTCCGAACGCGAGCGCCAAGTACTGGCCTGGACCGCCGCCGGGCAACGCCAGGCCGATATCGCCGCGACCCTGGGGTTGTCGGTGCGCACGGTGGAGAACCACCTGCGCGCTGCCCGGCGCCGCCTCGGCGTGACCACCACTGCCCAGGCGATTCGCATCGCCCTGGGCAGTGGTGCGCTGGACTGAGCGCCTCAGGCCGGGTGCGCCACGCTCAGCACCACCTTGCCGATATGCCGGCCAGATTCCATCAACGCATGGGCCTGACCGGCCGCCGCCAATGGGAAGGTGGCGTGGATCAACGGCTTGACCCCACCGCTGCGCACATGCGGCCAGACCTTGGCCTGCAGATCAGCGAGGATCGCCGCCTTGTCGTCGGCGCTGCGCGCGCGCAGGGTCGAGCCGATATGGGTCAGGCGCTTGGTCAACAGTGGAAACAGGTCGACTTCGCGGGCCGGGCCCTTGACCACGCCGATCTGCACGATGCGCCCGTCCATGGCAGCGGCCTTGAAGTTCCGCGCCACGTAGTCGCCGGCAATGATGTCGACGATCACATCGACGCCCTTGCCCTCGGTGTGCAGCAGCACCTGCTCGACGAAATCCTCGCGGGTATAGTCGATGGCGACGTCCGCGCCCAGTTCCAGGCTGGCGGCCTGTTGTCCGGCGCCGTTGACCGTGGTGAAGATACGCGCCGCGCCAAAGGCCCTGGCCAGTTGCGTGGCGGTGGTGCCGATGCCCGATGCGCCGCCATGGATCAGCACGCTGTCGCCGGCCTTGAAGCCGCCGCGCTGGAACAGGTTGACCCAGACGGTCATGAAGGTCTCCGGCAAGGCCGCGCCCTCGATCATCGACAGGTTTTCCGGCAGGTGCGCGGTGGTACGTTCATCGGCAACGGCGTATTCGGCGTAGCCGCCGCCTGGAACCAGGGCGATGACCGCGTCGCCGACGGCAAAGCCCTGGACCTGCTCGCCGATGGCCACGACCTTGCCGGCGATTTCCAGGCCTGGAATGTCCGGCGCGCCGGCGGGTGGGTCGTACAGGCCCTTGCGTTGCAGCAGGTCCGGGCCGTTGACGCCGGCCGCGTGGACCTGGATCAGCAGCTCTCGTGGGGCGGGCTGCGGTGTGGCGTGGATGGCCGGTTGCAGCACCTCGGGTTCACCCGGCTGGGTGATGTCGATGGCAGTCATGTGCGTGGGAATGTGACGCATGCGAACCTCTGTCATTCTGAAGAAGGGCCGTTTCGGGCCGTTGCGTCACAGGGTATGAAACAAGCGAAGCCAGGTCGCGCGGCGATTTTGCGATGCCGCGCCGCAGATTTTCTTCAGCCACGACGGCCATGGGAGCGACCGCCTTGCTCAATTTTTAGAATCTGGCGCGATCCCTGTGGGAGCGGGCAAGACAGTTTCTCCCCCATACGATGAATGCGTTTCTTGCCAATGGAGTACACCGAGTGAACTGGGATGACGCCCGCATGCTGCTGGCCTTGAGCCGCGAACAGACCCTGCGCCGCGCCGCCAGGGTGTTGCGGGTCGACCAGGCCACCGTGGGCCGGCGCGTGGCGGCGCTGGAGGCGGACCTGGGCTCGACCCTGTTCCTGCGCACGCCGGCCGGCTATCAGCTGACCGCCATCGGCGAGGTGGCGGTGGAACTGGCGCAGAAGATGGAGCAGGCGGCGCTGGAACTGGCCCGTCGTACCCGTGGCACCGACAACGAGCAGGCCGGCGAAGTGCGTATCGCCACCACCGACTCCCTGGCCCTGGAGTTCGTCATCCCGGCGCTGCGCCAACTGCACGCCGAGCACCCGGAGGTGCGCGTGGTGCTCAGTGGCAGCTCGGAGATCGTCAACCTGTCGCAGCGCGAGACCGACATCGCCATCCGCAACCAGCGCCCGGACAGCCCCGACCTGGTGCTGCGCAAGCTGGCCAGCTGGCAGATGGGCCTGTTCGCCTCGGCGGACTATCTGGCGCGTCGGGGCGTACCGGAGACGGGCAGTTTCGCCGGCCACGACCTGGTGGTGTACGAGCCGTACTGGCGCGATCGCGCCGAACCGACCCTGGTGGATGTGCCCATGGGCGAGGGCAGGGTGGTGCTGGCGGCCAATGCCAGCATGATGCTGCGCCGGGGCATCGCCGCCGGGCTGGGCCTGGGGGAAATCCCCGTGGAACTGGGGCAGCGCGACGGATTGCAGCGGGTCTGGCCGCAGTGCGTGCGCAGCCAGCCCTACGAAGTGTGGATGGTCACCCACCAGGACCTGCGCCATACGGCACGGGTGCGAGCGGTGATCGAGCATCTTGTGCGGGCGTTCGCAGGTTGAGCATGTACCCCTATCTCAGTAACAATCGGTTACACGCATGGGTAGACTTCATGCTGTAGGAGCGGGCGCTGCCCGCGATGCGCCGCATGGCGGCGCCCGTTCAGGATCTCGGCATAAAACCCACCTGCGAAGAACACCATGAAATCCGTCCGTACCGTGCTCTCGGAAAACTTCTTCCGCCGCTTCAAGGCGATCTTCGCGCCACACCTGGACGCCCTCGGCATCGACCTGTCATTGCTGGACCGCGCTGATATCGAAATCCCCGGCGACCAGTACGTCGCCCTCTGGGAGGCCGCTGGCAACCGCAACCCCGCCGTCGGCCTGACCCTGGGCAGCCAGACCGAAGCCGACGATATCGGCGCCCTGGGCCACGCCCTGCACTGCGCGCCGAGCGTGGAGAAGGCCCTGATGACCCTGCACACCTACATCGTGGTGTTCGCTCAGGAGTCGTCCATCGACTACAGCTGCGAGGGCCGCCAACTGCGCATCAGCTATCAGGTCACCGACACCACGGTGGTCAACCGGCGCCAGGACGCCGAGTTCGCCATCGCCGCGATCCTGCGTCAGCTGCAACTGATTACCGCCAGTGCGGTGCGCCCGCTACGGGTGGACTTCGAACACCCGCGACCGGCGGACGTGTCGATGCACAGGCAACTGTTCATGTGCCCGTTGTTCTTCGGTCAGCCGACCAATCGCATCACGCTGTCCAGCGAGGTCCTGGCGCTGCCGGTGGCGCACGGCAACGAACGCCTGTTCAAGGCGCTGGAACCGTACCTGCAGCAGGAGCGCGAGCAGCGCAGCATCAGCGACGAGTTGCTGCCCCAGGTCACCCGCATGATCGCCCTGGGCATGGCCAGCGGCGTGCCTGCGCTGGACGAAATCAGCGAGCGCCTGGGCCTGAGCCGGCGTACCTTGCAGCGTCGACTCAAGGAGCAGGACATCGAGTTCTCGGTACTGGTGGAGGAGGTGCGGCGCGACCTGGCCCTGGGCTATCTGAAGCATTCGGACTATTCGATGACGCAGATCTCGCTGCTGCTCGGCTACGCCGAGTCCGGTTCGTTCACCCGCGCGTTCCGTCGCTGGACCGGACAATCGCCGCAGCAGTTCCGCCAGGCCGAGCGGGCCTCTGGCATGGCTTGCTGAAAATCTGGCACCCCCGGCCAATCCACCTGTCCTGGCCCCTCGATACCCTGAATGCAACCGCATTCTCAAGGGCGAAATCCGAGGATCCAGCGTGAACGACAATAACGACGCAGTGCATGAACACCGCTCTTTCTGGCAGCTCGGCTACGGCGCTTATGCGCCCAACGGCCGCCTGAGCGAAGACCTCAAGGTCGATGTGGCGGTGATCGGGGGGGGCTTTACCGGTTTGAACGCGGCCTGGCAGTTCAAGCGCGACAACCCAGGGGCCCGCGTGGTGGTGCTGGAAGCGGCACAGATCGGTTTCGGCGCCAGCGGTCGCAATGCCGGCTTCAGCACCAAGCTGTTCGGCCTGGAGCCGGAGCTGGTGGTGCTGCGTTGGGGGCGGCAGCAGATGATCGATGCCCACCATTACCTGGAAAAGGCCGTGGCCTATACCCGCGAGGTGATCGACAGCCATGGCATCGAGGCGGACTATCGCCATGCCGGGCTGTTGCGGGTCAGCTATTCGCCAAGGCAGAGGGCTCGGCTGGGCAAGACCTTGGAGCTGTATGACTCGCTGGGCCTGGCGGCGGACATGCAGTGGCTCGATGGCGGCGCGTTGCGCCAGGCGTACGACTCGCCGCGTCTGCTGGGCGGCATTCGCGAGACCGAGAGCGGATACCTCGACCCCTGCAAGCAGGTGCGCGGGCTCAAGGGCTTGGCGGCCAGCGCGGGAGTGCGCATCCATGAAGCGACGCCGGTGCTCGATATCGACAGCAGCGGTGCCGGCATCGTACTGCGCACGCCAGTGGCGAAGGTGAGCGCCGACAAGCTGGTGATCGCCACCAACGCCTATTCGCGCCAAGTCCCCGGCTCGCGCGCGCTGCAGCGCCGGCAGTTCCCGCTGTGGACCTACCAGGTGGTCACCGAGCCACTGGACGAGGCGCTCTGGCAACGCCTGGGCTGGCGGGGCAGGGAGGCGTTCGGCGACAACCGGCAGATGCTGCACTACTTCCGCCCGACCGTGGACGGTCGCATCGTCATGGGTGGCGGCGATGTGCTGGCCTATAGCGCCAGTGCCATGGACGAACAACCGTCGCCGGCCACCTGGGCGCACTGCGAGGCGCACCTGAAGTGGCTCTATCCGCAACTGCGCGATGTCCGCATCGCCTACCGCTGGGGCGGACCGGTGTCGGTGAACGCCGACATGGTGCCGGAGATCAGCTTCATCGGCGATGAGCGCATGGTCTATGCCGGGGGCTGTTTCGGCCACGGCGTCGCGCTGAGCCACCTCAACGGACGGACCATCGCCGACCTGCTGCAGGGGCGGCAAAGCGAACTGACCGATTTCTGGATCGTCAATCGCAAGGCCATCGCGATGCCGGGCAACACTTTGTCGTGCTGGGCCGGCCGCACCGCGCGCCAGGCGCTCAAGGCATGGGATTGGTGGGAGGAGCGCGGGCTCAAGGCCTGACGGGTGGGCGCGGGCTTGGCCGCGCCTACAAACCTGGCGCCGAATGACAAATCCCTTGGCGCACGCGGTCAAGCCGCTGCCCAGCGCCATTGAATACTGTCTGTCACGCAGAGCCGGAAACGCTTTCGGGCTGCCTCCGGGCAGCCTCTTTTTCACCTGCTGCCTGCAACGAACTGCCTTTCGATAACCACAAGAATCCCGCAAGGAAAAGTTCATGAAACCACGCCCCTTGTCCCTGTTGGGTGGCGCGCTGTTGGCGCTGCTCGGTACAACCACCTCTCTCACGGCATTCGCTGAGCTAACGCCTACGGGTGCCGACAAAGCCGGTAACGCCGATGGCAGCATTCCCGCCTGGACCGGCGGCCTCACCCAGGCACCGGCTGGCTGGGCGCCGGGCCATGGCGACCCTTATGCCGCTGACAAGCGCTTGTATTCGATCGAGGCCAACAACGTCGCTCAGTACCAGGCTCAGTTGCCGGAAGGACAGGTAGCGCTGATCAAGGCATACCCAGGCTACCGCCTGGACGTGTACCCGACCCGCCGCAGCTGTGCGATCCCGGCCGAGGTGGCCAAGCGCACTGAGGAATTTGCCGGCCAGGCCAGCATCGGCGCCGATGGCTGGCGCCTGGAGCGCGCCGCCGGGGCGGCAGTACCGTTCCCGCAACCGAAAAGCGGCATCGAGGTGTTGTGGAACTACAAGCTGCGCTACATGGCCAAGGGCCGCAAGGCAGAGATCTCGTTCCTGCGCCGCGAGTCCGGTGGCGGGCTTACCGAGATCCGCCAATGGGCCAGCGAGTACTACCCCTACAACGACCCGGCGGTAAAAGCACCAGCGGACACCGACAACATCGAGGCCAAGCTGCTCTACGACATCCAGTCGCCATCTTCTCGCGCCGGCGAAATGTATCTGGTGCACGCGCGCCTGGACCAGCCGCAGAACGCCTGGATCTACTTCCCCGGCCAGCGCCGCGTGCGCCAGGCGCCGACCTTCGCTTACGACAATCCGATTGCTGGCTCCGACAACCTGTACTTCGTCGACCAGATCAACATGTTCACCGGCGCCCTGGACCGCTACGACTTCAAGTTGGTCGGCAAGCGCGAGATGGTGGTGCCATACAACTCCTACCGTCTGGTGGACAAGCGCAACACCTACGACAAGCTGATCGGCGAGCGGTACCTGGACCGCGACGTGCAGCGCTATGAAAAGCACCGGGTGTGGGTGGTCGAGGCCACGGTCAAGGCCGACAAGCGCCACTCGTTCGCCAAGCGCGTGTTCTATTTCGACGAGGACAGCTGGAGCCTCTTGCACGTGGACATGTATGACGCCAAAGGCAATCTCTGGCGTGTGCAGGAGGGCAGCCTGTGGGCCGATCCTGGGATCCAGGCCTGCACCAGCTTCGAGTACGTCAGTTATGACCTGATCGCCCGGCGTTACATCGCCGACGGTTTCACCCAGGAAGGCGCAGCCCTGGACCTCACGGCCGGCCTGCAGGGTCGGGTCAGCGACAAGCTGTTCAACGCCAACGAACTGCGCCGTCGCGGCGAGCGTTGATCTTCGGGAGACCACAGCATGAACAAACTCCCTTCGCGGGCATGGGCGAAGGCCGCCCCGTGCCCGGCGCTGGCCCTGGCGGCGGTCGGATTGCTCGGTGCACAGCCTTGCCAGGCGTTCACCTTCGGTAGCGAGGACGGGCTCTCGGGCAGTTTCGACTCGACCTTGTCATACGGTTTCGCCAGCCGCCTGGAGTCATCCGACTGCCACCTGTTGGGTAGCAACAATGGCGGTTGCAATACCGGCACGGGCAACGAGCTGGGCCGTTACTACAACCTCGAACGCGGCAACGGCTATGCCAATGCCGACATCAACTACGCCAATGCCGACGATGGCAACCTGAACTACCACAAGCACGATGTGTTCTCCGAGGTACTCAAAGGTACCCATGAGTTGAGCCTGCGCTTCGGTGAGGGCTGGAGCGCACTGGGACGGGTCGCCTGGGCCCGCGACTTCAAGATGGATGACACCCGTCGCACCGACCTGCAAGGCCCGGCCCGGCGTGACGCCACCAAGCGCTTCGACCTGCTCGACCTGTGGGTGGCGAAAAGCTTTGACATCGGTGAGATGCCAGCCAAGGTCAAGGTCGGCAACCAGGTGATCAGCTGGGGCGCGGAGTTGTTCATCAGCGGCGGTATCAACCAGATCAACGCGCTGAGCCTGCCCAAGTATCATACGCCGGGCACCCAGCTCAAAGAGGTGTTCATTCCGGCGCCCATGGCTTCGTTCAACGTGGGCCTGACCGACACGCTGAGCCTGGAGGGGTACTACCAGTTCAAGTGGAATGCCTACGATCTGGATCCGGTAGGCAGCTATTTCTCTACGGTCGATATCGCCGGTGAGGGTCGGCGGGCCATCTATTACCCGACGAACTACGCCGAGGGCCTGCAACCGGACATCTGCGCCGGCACCCCGAGCGGCCGCTGCGGCGATCCGGCAACCAGCGGCCTGAGCGATGAGCAGATCATCGCCAGCGGCCTGGCGGTGCCTTATGGAGGGGAGCGCAAGGCCAGCAACGGCGGCCAATATGGCGTGGCCCTGCGCTGGATGGCCGAGTCGATCGGCACCGAATTCGGCCTGTTCTACCAGCGCTACCACGACAAGCTGCCCTTCGTCGGTTACACGGCGCGCGGCAATCCGGATGCCCTGGTAGTGGACGACTACTTCATCAACTACGGCGAGGACAAGGACCTGTTCGGTTTGTCGATGAGCACCCTGGTCGGGCCGGTGGCGGTGGCCGGCGAGCTGTCGCTGCGCCCTCGGGACAGCGTAGCCATCGACCCTACCGTGCCCTTCGGCCAGGCCTTCACTGGCAGCTTCAACCGCTACAGCGTGTTCGACACCGGGGTGAACAAGGGCTTTGTCGAGGAACGCAAGTGGCAGGCCGACGTCAACGCCACCTACACCTTCTCGGCCAACGATCCGTTAGGTTTCATTCCTAGCGCCCTTGGGGCATCCGACGGCTTCCTGCTGGCCGAAGTGGCGGTGGTGCGCTATCCGGGCCTCGACCTCTCGGGCGAAGTGCCCTACGTGCTGGCGGACTATTCGTTGCCAGACCGCACCTCGTGGGGCTATGTCACCGAGTTCGGCGTCAACTACCCCAACCTGTTCGACAGCGGCGTGACCGTAACCCCGCAAGTGGACTTCAGCCATGACGTCAAGGGCACCACGCCCAACGCCATGCCCTTCGTGGAGGGGCGCAAGTCACTGACCGCCTCGTTGCTGTTCAACTACCGCGATCGCTGGAAGGGCGGGCTGCAGTGGGTGCGCTATTGGGGTGGCGGTGACAACAACTTGATGGCCGATCGCGACTTCGTCAGCGGCAACCTCTCCTACTCGTTCTGATCCGGCCGCCGCGCGTCAGCCGGGCGCGTGGCGGGGAGGTACATTCATGCTGGCCAACCTGGTTTCGGCGCTCGAGCGCCTGGTATTTCGCCATCGCCTGACAACCCTCGGCCTGTTGGCCGTGGTCACCTTGGTGATGGGCCTGTTCGCGATGCGCCTGGAGATGTCCGCCGGCTTCGACAAGCAGCTTCCACAGCAGCACCCCTACATAAAGACATTCAACCAGTACCGTGACGTGCTGTTTGGCGCCAACCGGGTCATCGTGGTGCTGCGGTCACGTCAAGGCGATATCTGGAACAAGGCGGCGCTGACCCGCCTGCACGAGCTGACCCAGACGCTGTTCTTCCTGCCGGGCGTAGACCGGCGCAGCGTCACCTCGCTGTGGACGCCAAATACCCGTGCGGTGCAGATCACCGAAGAAGGCATGAAGGCCGAAGACGTGGTCGGCGGCGATGTGACCGTCGGCAACCTCGATGCCCGGGCAATCGCCGGCATCCGTGAGCGGACGCTGGCAGGTGGTTTCGTCGGCACACTGGTGGCCAACGACCAGCGCGGGGCAATGGTGGTCGCCGAGCTGGCCGACCCCGACCCGGTGACGGGCAAGCGCCTGGACTACCTGGCCTTCAATCATCAGCTCGAGGAGCAGGTTCGGGCGCAGTATGCCGACGCCGACTTCGATGTGCAGATCATCGGCTTCGCCAAGCAGATGGGCGACATCGGTGCCGGCGCCCGCAGCGTGGTCGAGTTCTTCGCCCTGGCCTTTGTGCTCACCGCTCTCGCCGTTTACGGGTACACCCGCTCCTGGTGCCTTACCGTACTGCCGCTGGCGTGCTCGCTGGTGTCGGTGGTGTGGCAGTTCGGCACCCTTGCACTGCTGGGCTTTGGCCTCGATCCGCTGGCGATCCTGGTGCCGTTCCTGGTGTTCGCCATTGGCGTGTCTCACGGCGTGCAGCAGGTCAACTTCATCGCCAAGGAAGTCTGTGCCGGTGCTGATGGCATGACTGCCGCGCGGCATAGCTTCGTCGGTCTGATGATCCCCGGCACCTTGGCCCTGATCACCGCCTTCGTCGGGTTTGCCACCCTGGTGCTCGTGCCGATCCCGATGATTCGCGAACTGGCCATCACC
Source organism: Pseudomonas sp. GD03858 (assembly GCF_029840925.1). GTDB lineage: Bacteria > Pseudomonadota > Gammaproteobacteria > Pseudomonadales > Pseudomonadaceae > Aquipseudomonas. The sequence continues at coordinate 13,554 of NZ_JAOCDM010000026.1, read as the reverse complement.
GCGTCGGTGGGCGTGGCCTACAAGATCGTCACCAACCTGGTGATGTTGCCGGTGCTCGCCAGCTACTGCCGCTTCGACGGGCGCTATGTCGCCAAGGTGGAGCGCCTGCGGGCCCGCCGTGAGCGCTGGATGACCGGCCTTGGGCGCATCGCCGAACCGCGCAACGCGGTGCGGGTGACCGTGCTCGGCGTTGGCCTGATGGCGCTGGCGGTGTGGCAGAGCCAGGGCCGGCACATTGGCCATGTGCTGCCGGGCGCGCCCGAGCTGCACGCCGACTCGCGCTACAACCAGGATGTGGAGCAGGTCGTCAGCCATTTCGCCCTGGGCCTGGACCTGTTCACCGTGGCCGTGCAAACCCCGGCGGGTGGTTGCTACCGGCATGACGTGATGGCCTATGTCGACCGTCTGACCTGGTACCTGGGCACCTTGCCCGGGGTGCTGTCGGCGCAGTCGCTGCCGGCCATGGCCAAGCTGGCGGCCTCGGGGGTCAATGAAGGCAACCCGAAGTGGGCGGCGCTGCCGGTCGACGAGCTGTCCCTGGGCGAAACCGTGCGCCAGGTGCCCGAAGCACTGCGCCTGTTCGATGCCGACTGCACCGTGCTGCCGGTCAATCTGTACCTGGCCGACCACAAGGCCAGCACCCTCAAGCAGATAACCGCGGCTGTCGAGCAGTACCGCGAGCGCCATGTGCTGCCCGGGGTGAGCGTGCGCCTGGCCAGCGGCAACGCCGGGGTACAGGCCGCCACCAATGCGGTGGTGGAGGGCTCCGAGCTGCCGATGATGCTCTACGTGTACCTGACCATCGTGCTGCTGGTGGGGCTGGTGTACCGCGACTGGCGGGCCATGCTCGCCTGCTGCCTGCCGCTGACCCTGGCGACCTTCCTCGGCTACTGGTTCATGAAGGCCCTCGACATCGGCCTGACCGTGGCCACCCTGCCGGTGATGGTGCTGGCCGTGGGCGTGGGCGTGGATTACGCCTTCTACATCTACAACCGCCTGCAACTGCACCTGGCCGCCGGGCGCGACATCGTCGCGGCGTTCCAGCAGGCCCTGCGCGAGGTGGGCGTGGCCACGGTGTTCACCGCGCTCACGCTGTCGGTGGGAGTCGCCACCTGGTCGTTCTCGGCGCTGAAGTTCCAGGCCGACATGGGCCTGCTGCTGACCTTCATGTTCATGGCCAACATGCTGATGGCGGTGACCCTGCTGCCGGCCCTGGCCGTGGTTCTGGAAATGCTGGTTCCGCGACGGGGGCCGGTACACGTGCCCCTGGTCGCCCATTGAGAAGGGCTGACCGATGAAAACTGTTCGAGTGTTGCCCTGGGTGATCGGGCTGATGTGCGCAGGGCAGGTCTGGGCCGCGCCGGCCATTGCCCTGAGCGAGGTGCGCCAGGCACCGCTGGTGGCAGTGGCCAGGGCGGGGCAGGGGCTGGTCGCGGTGGGTGACCATGGTGTGGTGGCGGTGTCCGCCGATGGCAAGCAATGGCAGCAGGCTCGCAGCGTGCCGGTGGACGGGTTGCTGACCTCGGTGAGCTTCATCGACGACCGCCGCGGCTGGGCGGTGGGTCACGGCGGCGTGCTGCTGCGCAGCATCGACGGCGGCCAGAACTGGGTGTTGCAGCACACCCTGGAAGGCAAGCCGGTGCTGCTGTCGGTGCTGTTCGTCGATGCCCGTCACGGCGTGGTCGTCGGTGCCTATGGCTATGCCGCGCGCACTGCCGACGGTGGCGCCAGCTGGCAGGCGATGCAGGTGGGCGAGAAGGGCGATGACTTCCACCTCAACCAAGTGTTCAGGGGTGGTGATGGCAGCCTGTTCATCGCCGGCGAGGCCGGACACGCCTATCGCTCCACCGACCAGGGGGCCTCCTGGCAACCCCTGGACACCGGCGTCACCGGCTCGCTGTGGACCGGCACCGGCCTGCGCGATGGTCGGGTACTGCTGGCGGGCATGAGCGGACGGGTGCTGCTGGGCGATCCTCAGGGCCGGCACTGGCAGGTGCTCGACAGCGGCAGCCGTGAGGCGATCACCGCGCTGACGCAACTGGATGATGGCCGCGTGGCCCTGGTCGGCAACGCCGGCCTGATGGCGGTTTCCGACAGCCAGGTTGCGCACTTCACCAGCCGGCAGCGCGAGGACCGGCTGAACCTGGCGGCCCTGGCCGCGCAGGCAGGACACCTGCTGCTGTTCGGCGCCGCTGGCGTGGTGCTCAGCATGGCACCGGATGCCAAGGCGACTGTCACCGCCCGCCAATCCTGCGAACATGCCCCTCGATAGACTCAAGCCCAGGCCGATCGCCTGTTGCGGAGCCCCTATGTTCAAGCGTTCCTTGCGTCATCTGTTGTATGGCCTGTCGTTGCTCGCCGGAACTTCGCCGGCGCTGGCCGGATTCGTGCCGGAGCAGGCCGCTGTCGAAGTGCTCGGCGAGCATCGCGGCCAGCACTGGTTCTGGATCTGGGGCAGCAATGCGCCCAACATGGTCGATGGCCGCGCCTACCTGTTCGACGATCAGGGTCGCAACCTCGGCCAGCTGAGTACCGGCATCTGGTCCAACGGTCTGCAGATGGCGCGCGGCCGCGACGAGTTATACGCCACCGAAATCTATTTCAGCCGTGGCGTGCGCGGCAAGCGTAGCGATGTGGTCACGGTGTACGACGCCAGGACCTTGAGCCCCAAGCGCGAGATCGAGATCCCGGCCAAGCGCATGACCTCGCTGATTTCCACGGGCCTCAGCGTGCTGTCCGATGACGAGCGCTTCCTGCTGGTGCTCAACTTCACCCCGGCGCAATCGATCTCGGTAGTGGACCTGGAAAACGGGCGCTTCGTGACCGAGGTGCCGATCCCAGGCTGCGCCTCGATCTACCCGGCAGGCCCGCGTGATTTCCACGCCATCTGCGGCAACGGCGGCTTCTTTCACCTGCGCCTGGACGAGCAGGGGCAGGTGGCCTTGCAGGCGCGCACCGCGCCGGCGTTCGACCCCCTGCAGGATCCGCTGCTGACCACCGGCGTGCGCGATGGCGACACCTGGTATTTCGTCTCCCAGCACAACCACGCCCATGCCCTGCGCATGAACGCCGAGGGCGTGCTCCCGATCAAGCAGTGGTCGCTGCTCAGCGACCAGGAGCGCGCCGATGGCTGGGGCATCGCCGGTAATCACGGCGTGGCCCTGCACCGGCAGAGTGGGCGGTTGTTCGTGCTGATGCACAAGGACCTGCCGGAGAACTACCAGAAGCCCGGTACCGAGGTGTGGGTGTTCGACGTGGCCACGCAACAGCGGGTGGCGCGCTTGCCACTCAAGGAGCAGAGCACCGCCATCGGCGTCAGCCAGGGCGCGCAGCCGCGTCTGTACAGCCTGGACTGGATCGTGCCGATGCCGAGCCTGTTCACCCTGTGGATCTACCTCACCGAAGGCGAGGCCGGGTTGACCCCGTTGCTGCGCCAGGGCGTGAACCTGTACGACGCCGACAGTGGCGAGCATCTGCGCAGTGTCGGTGACATCCCCCTGGGCTTCCTCAATGTGGTGATGCCATGGTGATTTTCGAACTGCTGGGCGATCCCCTGGTGCATGCCGCCAGCATTGGCGGGTTGGTCTTGCTGCTGGGCAGCGCCGCGCTGCACAAGCTGCAAGCGCCGCAGGTGTTCGCCGAAGTACTGAGCGGTTACGCGCAAGTACTGGGCCCCTGGTGTGCGGCGCCGGTCTGGGTGCATCTGCTACCGCTGTTGGAGGTGCTGGCCGCCGCTGGCGTATTGCTGAGTCCGTACTGGCCATCGGCGGCGCTGCCGGCCTTGGCGTTGCTGGTGTCTTACGCCACCGCGCTGGCCGTGGTCGTGTATCGGGGCTTGGTGATCGACGACTGTGGCTGCCACTTCGGCAGCCGTCGCCAGCCACCGACCCACGCTCTGGTCTGGCGCAATCTGGCGCTGGCCCTGGTCGCCTGCAATCTGCTGGTTCCCGCCGCCGAGCGCGCCTTGACCTGGCTCGACGGCTTCACCCTGGTGTTCGTTTTCGTCAGCAGCGTCGCCCTGTACCTGCTGGCGAACCTGCTGCTTTCCAACCGTGCGTCCCTGAGGCAACAGCCATGAGCCAAGCACTGATCATTTCCAGCCTGTTGTCCTGGGTTTTCACTCTGCTGCTGATCCTCGCCGTGTGGGCGCTCGCGCGTCAGGTCGGGTTGCTGCATGAGCGTATCCAGCCGGTGGGCGCGTTGTCGTTGGGCCAGGCGATCAAAGCCGGCGACCCGGCGCCGCCGTTCACGCTGCCGAGCCTGACCGGCGGCTCGGTGAGCCTCGGTGGCGCGAGCGGGCAGGGCACCTTGCTGTTCTTCCTGTCCGAGACGTGCCCGGTGTGCAAGACGCTGCTACCGGTGCTCGCTGCGTTGCGCCAGCAGGAGCGCCTGCACATCGTGCTGGCCAGTGATGGCGAGCGCGGCGCGCACCTGAACTTCATCGCCGCCCACGGCTTGCAGGCGTTTCCCTACCTGTTGTCGCGGGAGATGGGGTTGGCCTACCGGATCAGCAAGCTGCCTTACGCCGTGCTGATCGATGAGCGCGGCAGCGTTGCCAGCCATGGCCTGGTCAACACCCGCGAGCATCTGGAAAGCCTGCTGGAGGCACGGCGCCTGGGGCATGCCAGCGTCCAGGCGTACAGCGCCGCGCGGCAGGGAGCACGCGCATGACGATCAAATGGTTCGACGAGGCCACTCAGCTGCTCACCCGCCGCGTGGCCCGTGGCACTTCGCGCCGGAGCCTGCTCGCTGGACTGGGCGTGCTGCTGGTCGGTAGCGCGGCGACGCCGCTGTTGCCGGTCTTCCGTGGCGGCGCCTTTGCCCAGTCCAGTGCTGGGCTGCAGGAGTCGGGCGACCCGAACAGCTGCGAGTACTGGCGCCACTGCGCCATCGATGGCTTTCTCTGCGGCTGCTGCGGCGGCACCGCCAGCAGTTGCCCGCCGGGTACCGTGCGCTCCGACATCACCTGGATCGGCACCTGCCGCAACCCCACGGATGGCAAGGACTACGTGATCTCGTACAACGACTGTTGCGGCAAGAGCAACTGCGGTCGCTGCGTGTGTCAGCGCGACCAGGGCGACACGCCGCTGTACCGCCCGCAGAGCTCCAACGATCTCAATTGGTGCTCCGGTAGCCAGGCGGACATGCCTTATCACTGTTCGCTGTCGGTGGTGATCGGGGTCAAGGAGTAGCGCATGGCCAGCCGACCGTGGCATGCGCTCACGCTGGTCGTGCTGTTGGCAGGCACGGCCTGGGCCACCGAACCGCGCCAGTTCGACTACATGCTCCACTGCCAGGGTTGTCATCTGCCCGACGGCGGCGGCAACCCGCAGCGCGGTGTGCCAGCGTTCCCTGGGCAGCTGGGCAAGTTCCTCTGGGTGCCCGGAGGGCGTGAGTACCTGGTGCAGGTACCAGGTTCGGCCCTGTCGGGGTTGTCGGACGACGCCCTGGCCGGGGTGCTCAACTGGATGCTGGCGCGCTTCGACGCCGAGCACCTGCCTACGGACTCGCAGCCCTATACCGGCGCCGAGGTGAGGCGCTGGCGCCGGTCGATTCCCACTGACGTGGCGGCTACCCGCCAGCAGTTGCTGCAACGCATCGCCACACCAGAACAACGATCAGGGACACATGACCGATGAAGCCAAGCCTCTGTGCCGGCCTGCTGGCACTTGCCGCGACGTTCGCGACGCACGCTGAAACCGCGCCTAGCCAAGTCGCCACCTGCGTGGCCTGCCACGGCGCCCAAGGCCAGGGCATTCCGGCGCTGGGCGCGCCGCGCCTGGCGGGGCAGCAGGCCGAATACCTGCTCACCCAGCTGAACGATTTCAAGGCCGGGCGCCGTGGCTATGACCCGCGAGACAGCCACGGGGCGCAGATGCGGGCGATCGCCGCCGGGCTGACGGAGGGCGACTTGGCACTGCTGGCAAGCTACTTCGCCGGGCTGGACGCCGGACCCGAGCGCCCAGCAAACCTGCCCGACACCCAGGGCAAGGCACTCTACCAAGGCACCTGCGCCGCTTGTCACGGGCCTAGGGCACAAGGTTTCGCTCACCTCAAGACCCCCAACCTGCGCCTGCTCGACCGCGCCTATCTGGAGCGCCAACTGGTGGCGTTCAGCGACGGCAGCCGTGGCGGCGAGCAACACGCCAGCGAGCTGGCGATCTGGATGCGGGGGATCGCCTTGCAGTTACACGACGAACAGCAACGCCGGGCCTTGCTCGATTACATCGCCAGCCCTTGAGCGGCACTCGATGGCTTGTGGAAGCGGGGTTTACCTGCCAAGCAGGCACCGCGACCAGTGGCACCGGTGCCCCGATAAACCCGCTCCCGCAGGAACCATCCTCCATGTACCACAGCCAAGGAAAATCGAACCTTTGATGCCATCGCACACCTTCCTCAAAGGCTTTCGCCACGAACTCGCCAACCGCGCCTTCGCCTACCTGGCGGTACGGCGCATGGCGGACCGATTGCAGAGTGAGCCGGCGCAGTCCTTCTGGAGTGCCTACGCCGACCTCGAAGCCTTCAACCAGCCGCGCTACCACGCCGCTGCCTGTCGTTGGGGCGTGGACCCACGTCCCGGGCCGCTCACCCGCCTCAAGGCCCGGCTGGTGTCCAGCGTGCCCCGGCCGTTGCAGCGCCTGCTGCTGCGCCTGGTCCATCACGAGACCACGAAATACCTGGCCTGGCTGCGGCGCTTGCGTCAGCAGGGGCCTGCCGACGCCGGCCGCTTCCTCGACTACATGATCGATCAGGAACAGTTGCAACTGGACATGATGCGCATGGCGCTCGCCGGCCGTTACCGCGACGTGGTGCGCCACGCCGACGACTTCTTCCTCAAGTACGACGGCGTGCGGCTGCTGGCCGAACCGCCGACCCCGCAAACCGCCACGGAGCAACCATGAACGTCTTGATCGTCCACGCCCACAACGAACCGCAATCGTTCAGCAGCGCCATGGCGCGGACCGCGTGCGAGGTGCTGACCAGCCAGGGCCATGCCGTGGAGGTCTCCGACCTGTACGCGATGGACTTCAACCCGGTGGCCAGCGCCGCGGACTTCGGTCAGCGCGCCAACCCCGACTACCTGGTCTACGCCCTGGAACAGCGCAACGCCTTCAACACCGGCACCCTGGCCGCCGACATCGCCCGGGAGCTGGACAAGATCCGCTGGGCCGACCTGATCATTCTCAATTTCCCCATCTACTGGTTCAGCATGCCGGCCATGCTCAAGGGCTGGATCGACCGGGTGTTCGTCTCCGGCTATTGCTATGGCGGCACGCGAATCTATGACCGCGGCGGACTCAAGGGCAAGCGGGCGATGCTGGCGTTTTCCCTGGGCGGACAGGCGCACATGTTCGGGCCGGGCGCGGTGCATGGCGAATTGGAGACGCTGCTGCGACCGATCCAGCGCGGCGTGCTGGGCTATGTCGGGCTGTCCGTGCTGCCGCCGTTCGTGGCCTTTCATGTGCCTTACATCAGCGAACAGGCGCGACAGCAGTACCTGGCGCAATACCGCGAGCATTTGCTGACGCTCGATGCGCGGCCCCCGTTGGTGTTTGCCTCGCTGGACGACTTCGACGCCAACTTGCGGCCCAGGACGGAGTGAGACGTTTGTAGAGGGCACGGGTGGGAGCGAATGATGCTCCCATGCGCGACAGCGCAGCCCGAAGGGCTGGGCGATCCGCTACGGGGGATCGCGCCAGTACGGGTATTTCAATCTTTTGGGGAAGATCCTCATGTCAGTTCATGTCGAGCGCAGCGACGGTATCGCGCTTCTCACCCTGGACCAGCCCGATCGGCGCAACAGCTTCGATCAGGCGATGGCCGTCGCCTTGCGCGATGCTGTGCGCGCGTTGGCGAGCGATCTGCCCAGGGTGTTGGTGCTGCGCAGCGCCGGGGAACACTTTTCGGTGGGTGGAGACGTGCGCTATTTCCAGCAGTTGCTGCAGGCACCTCGTGCCTTGCGCGATGAGGGCGTGGCCAGGCTGGTCGGCTCGGTGAACGAGGCGGTACTTGCGCTGACCGAACTGCCGTGCCCAGTGCTGGGCCTGCTCGATGGCGCCGTCGCCGGCTTCGGTCTGTCGCTGGCGCTGGCTTGCGACCTGCTGATCGCCAGCGAGGACACGCGCCTGATATTCGCCTACGGCGGCATCGGCATCACCCCCGACGGCGGCGGTAGTTGGCACCTGCCACGGCATGTCGGCCTGCACCGGGCCCTGGCCCTGGCGCTGCTGAACCGGCCGCTGTCGGCCCATCAGGCCCACGCGTGGGGTGTGCTGGCCGAGGTGGTCGAGCGAGAGCGCCTGCAGGCGGCGGGGTTGGTCATGGCCAGGGACCTGGCCGCAGGCTCGGCCACGGCACAGGCGGCGACCAAGCGCCTGTTGCGCAGCGCCCTGGGGCGAGACCTGGCCAGCAGCCTGGACGCGGAACGGGCGCTGTTCGTTGCGCTGGCCGCAGGCGACGACTTTGCCGAAGGCGTGGATGCCTTCTGCCAGCGCCGGCCTGCGAGCTTCAACAGCTGACCGGCTCAGTGATAGCCGTCGCCCACCTTCACCTTGCCGCGGAACACGTAGTAGCTCCACGCGGTGTACACCAGGATGAACGGCAGGATGAACAGCGCGCCGATCAGGGCGAACAGCTGGCTGGCCACCGGGGAGGCCGCCTGCCAGATGGAGATCGACGGCGGGATGATATTCGGCCAGATGCTGATGCCCAGGCCGCTGTAGCCGAGGAAGATGACCAGCAGGGTCAGCAGGAACGGTGAAGCGGTGGCCCGGTGCGCCAGGGTGGTCAGGGTGCTGATGAAGCAGAACAGCAGCAACAGTGGCACCGGCAAGAAGTAGAACAGGTTGGGCAGGCTGAACCAGCGCTGGGCGATCTCCGGGTGGGCCAGCGGCGTCCACACGCTGATCACCGCGATGGCGCCCAGCAGGCCCCAGATGAAGTAGGACGAGTAGCGATACATCTCCTCCTGCAGGCGGCCTTCGGTCTTCATGATCAGCCAGGTGCTGCCCAGCTGCGCATAGGCCAGCAGCAGGGCGAAGCCGCAGAACAGCGGGAACGGCCGCAGCCAGTCGAGCGGGCCACCGGCGTACATGTTGTTGGCCACCGGTATGCCATCGAGGAACGCGCCCAGGGCGACCCCCTGGGTGAAGGTGGCGACGATCGAGCCGCCGATGAAGGCCTTGTCCCACCAGTGACGGTTGCGCTCACTGGCCTTGAAGCGGAACTCGAAGGCCACGCCGCGGAAGATCAGCCCCAGCAGCATGAGGATCAGCGGCAGGTAGAGCGCGCTGAGAATCACCGAGTAGGCCAGCGGGAAGGCGCCGAACAGGCCCGCGCCGCCTAGCACCAGCCAGGTCTCGTTGCCGTCCCAGACCGGCGCGACGGTGTTCATCATCACATCGCGTTCTTCCTTGTCCTTGATGGCCAGGAAGAGGATGCCGATCCCCAGGTCGAAGCCGTCCATGATGACGTACATCATGACGCCAAAGATGATGATCAATGCCCAGATCAGCGTGATATCGACGCCCATGGCAATCGCTCCTCAGGTTGCAAACGCCTTCGATACGGTCAGTGATCGTCCGCCGCGGACATCGGCCGCGCGGGGGTCTTGGACTGGCCCGCGCCACCATCGACCGGGTGTTCGCCCTCGTGGGGGTAGGGCCCCTTGTGCACCAGCTTGAGCATGTAGGCGATGCCGGTGCCGAACAGCACGAAGTACACCAGCACGAACGCCACCAGGCTGATGCTCATCTGCGCGGTGGTCAGCGGCGACACCGCGTGCTCGGTGCGCATCAGGCCGTACACCACCCAGGGCTGTCGCCCCATCTCGGTGGTCACCCAGCCGGCCAGCAGGGCGATCAGCCCCGAGGGCCCCATGCACAGCATGAACTTGAGAAACAGCGGCGTGCTGTGCAACCGGTCGCCCCGGCGCAGCCACAGGCTCCACAGCCCGGCGAGGATCATCAGCAGGCCCATGCACACCATCAGACGGAAGGTCCAGAAGATCACCGTGGAATTGGGGCGATCCTCCGGCGGGAACGACTTGAGCGCCGGGATCTGGCGATCGAGACTGTGGGTCAGGATCAGGCTGCCCAGGTACGGCACTTCGATGGCGAAGTGGGTCTTCTCGGCCTCCATGTCTGGCCAGCCGGCCAGGATCAGCGGCGATGGCTCGCCGGGAATGTTCTCCCAGTGGCCCTCGATGGCCGCGATCTTCGCCGGCTGGTGCTCCAGGGTATTCAGGCCATGGGCGTCGCCGACCACGGCCTGGATCGGCGCCACCACCAGGGCCATCCAGCAGGCCATCGACAGCATCGTGCGCGCCGCTTCGGTGTGCTTGCCGCGCAGCAGGTGCCAGGCGCCGGAGGCGCCGACGAAGAACGCGGTGGCGAGGAAGGCGGCGATCGCCATGTGCGCGAGGCGGAAGGGGAACGAGGGGTTGAAGATGATCGCCAGCCAGTCCACCGGCACCGCGCGGCCGTCGATGATCTCGTGACCCTGAGGGGTGTGCATCCAGCTGTTGGAGGAGAGGATCCAGAAGGTCGAGATCAGCGTGCCGATGGCCACCATGGCGGTGGCGAACAGGTGCAGGCCCCGTCCTACGCGATCCCAGCCAAACAACATGACCCCGAGGAAACCCGCCTCGAGAAAGAACGCGGTAAGTACTTCATAAGTCAGTAATGGCCCGGTAATGCCGCCCGCGAAGTAAGAGAACTGCGACCAGTTGGTGCCGAACTGATAAGCCATGACCAAACCGGAAACCACGCCCATGCCGAAGTTCAAGGCGAAGATCTTTACCCAGAACGCGTAAAGATCGCGGTATACACCCCGGCCAGTCTTCAGCCAGAGCGCTTCGAGGACGGTGAGGTAACTGGCAAGACCAATGGTAATTGCCGGGAAGATGATATGTACGGCGACGGTGAAGGCGAACTGAAAGCGAGCAAGATCAAGGGCTGTAGTATCTATCGTGTCCATGCTTTCTCTGCCTCGCGCGTTGGGCAAGTTCGCCAGTTGTTGCGAACGAGAAGCAACAAGAAGATGTCGGGAATCCACTCATTGCCTTGACATGTAACAGCGTGTCGCTAGATTCTAGATCACGATTGGCCAAGGCAATCGAATATTATCTGTGGAGCACCCTTGGGCCGTGGATCCAACTTCCACGGTAGTAAAAGTTGGGCAGGCAATAGGCTATTGAATAGCCAGGATTAACAATTTTCCGACCAGCGGCCCGCTAGTACAGCGGCTTATTACGCCACCAGCGATTTATATCCAATCCATATATTTCGTGTGAGGAGCGACCATGTCGACTCGACGCAAGGTACCCGGTGTACGCAACTACGATGGCCCCGCAGGTGGCTGGGGCGCGCTCAAGGCGACCGCCACGGCGGTACGCGAGCAGATGGACACGCTGCAGGCACCGCTCACCCTGATGCGCACCAACCAGCCGGATGGCTTCGACTGCCCAGGCTGCGCCTGGCCGGACAAGGAGCACCGCTCGACCTTCCAGTTCTGCGAGAACGGCGCCAAGGCGGTGACCTGGGAGGCGACCAACAAGCGCGTGCCCCCGGAGTTCTTCGCCAACCACCCGGTGGCCACGCTGCTGCATCGCACCGACTACGAACTGGAAGACCTCGGGCGGCTGACCCACCCGATGGTCTATGACCACGCCAGCGATACCTACAAACCGGTGGAGTGGGAGCAAGCCTTCGCCCGCATCGGTGAGATCCTTCGCGGCCTGGAGCCGAACCAGGTCGAGTTCTACACCTCCGGGCGTGCCTCCAACGAGGCGGCCTACCTGTATCAGCTGTTCGCCCGGGCGCTGGGTACCAACAACTTCCCCGACTGTTCGAACATGTGCCACGAACCCACCAGCGTGGGCCTGCCGCGCTCGATCGGCATGGGCAAGGGGTCGGTGTCGCTGGACGACTTCGATTCGTGCGAGCTGGTGATTTCCATCGGCCACAACCCTGGCACCAACCACCCGCGGATGATGGGCACGCTGCACGAGATCTCGCGGCGCAAGGTGCCGATCATGGTGCTCAACCCGCTGCGCGAGCGGGCGCTGGAACGTTTCGCCGATCCGCAGGACATGATCGAAATGGCCACCTACGGCTCGACCCGGATCGCCTCGACCTACCTGCAGGTCAAGGCCGGTGGTGACGCGGCGGCGATCAAGGGGATCATGAAGTCGTTGCTGGAGATGGAGGATTCGCTCGGGCAGGTGCTCGACTTCGAATTCATCGCCCAGCATACCAATGGCTTCGAGGCGCTCAAGGCCGACCTGCTGGCCACTGCCTGGCCCGACATCGAACACGCCAGCGGCCTGGCCAAGGCCGACATGGAAAAGGTCGCGGCAGCCTACGCCAAGTCCAATGCCACCATCGTCACCTATGGCATGGGCATCACCCAGCACAACGAGGGCACCGCCAATGTCCGGCTGATCTGCGACCTGCTGATGCTGCGCGGCAACATCGGCAAGCCCGGCGCCGGCGTCTGCCCGCTGCGCGGTCACTCCAACGTGCAAGGCAACCGCACGGTGGGAATCACCGAGAAACCCTCCGCCGACTTCCTCGACAAGATCGAAAAGGTGCTGGGCTTCAAGCCTCCGACCGAACATGGCCATGATTCGGTGCAGGCCATGCAGGCGATGATCGCCGGCACCTCGAAAGCGCTCATCTGCCTGGGTGGCAACTTCGCCGTGGCGCTGCCCGACCCCGGGCTGTGCTTCCCCGCCATGGGCAAGCTGGAGCTGAGCGTGCATATCGGCACCAAGCTCAATCGTACCCACCTGCTGGTGGGCAAGGAGACCTATCTGTTCCCGTGCCTGGGGCGCACCGAGCTGGATGTGCAGGAAGGCGCGCGGCAGTCGATCACCGTCGAGGACTCGATGTCGATGGTGCATGCCTCGGCGGGCAAGCTGACGCCGGCATCGGAATTCCTGCGCTCGGAGCCGGCGATCGTCGCCGGCATGGCCAACGCGACCTTGCCGGACAGCCCGGTACCCTGGCTGGAGCTGGCCGCCGACTATGACAAGATTCGCGACCTGATCGAGAAGACCCTGCCGGGCTTCGACGACTACAACGCACGCATCCGCGTGCCGGGTGGTTTCCGCATGCCGTTGCCGGCCACCGAACGCATCTGGATGACCCCCTCGGGCAAGGCCGAGTTCTTTGTCTTCCCGGGCCTGCACGAGGACAAGGAGGTCGAGGGCGACGATGTCCTGCGCCTGATCACCCTGCGCAGCCATGACCAGTACAACACCACGATCTACGCGCTGGACGACCGCTACCGCGGCGTGTTCGGTCGCCGCGACGTGCTGTTCATGAACCCGGCCGACTTGCAGGCACGCGGCCTGGCCCATGGCGACCTGGTGGATATCGAGACCGTCACCCATGGCCGCAAGATGCGCTACGAGCGGATCACCGCCATCGAGTACAAGATCTCCCCCGGCTCGGTCGGCGCCTACTACCCGGAAGCCAACCAACTGGTGCCGCTGGACTACATCGATGTGGACAGCGGGACGCCGTCGTACAAGTCGGTGCCGGTGCGGGT
>NZ_JAOCDM010000025.1 GCF_029840925.1 Pseudomonas sp. GD03858 | reverse complement strand
AGGCAGCTTCGACACCAGGCGCAGCGACACGGTCAGCCCTTCGAGCTGGTAGTGCGGGCGCAGGTAGAAGCGCGAGTTGTAGTAACCCGGGTTGCCTTCGACTTCCTCGACCACCACTTCGGCGGCCGCCAGCGGGTGCTGGGCCTTGGTGGTCTCGGTGGAGTGCGCCGGGTCGCCGTCGACGTAGTTGAGGATCCAGTCCTGCAGCCAGCGCTGCATCTCGTCCTTTTCCTTGAACGAGCCGATCTTGTCGCGAACGATGCACTTGAGGTAATGGGCGAAGCGGCAGGTGGCGAACAGGTACGGCAGACGCGCGGCCAGGTTGGCGTTGGCGGTGGCGTCCGGGTCGTCGTACTCGGCCGGCTTCTGCAGCGACTGGGCGCCGATGAACGCGGCGAAGTCGGTGTTCTTCTTGTGCAGCAGCGGCATGAAACCGTTCTTGGCCAGCTCCGCCTCGCGGCGGTCGGAGATGGCGATCTCGGTCGGGCACTTCATGTCCACGCCACCGTCGTCGGTGGGGAAGGTGTGCGCCGGCAGGCCCTGCACTTCGCCGCCCGACTCCACGCCACGGATGCGCGAGCACCAGCCGTAGTGCTTGAACGAGCGGTTGATGTTCACCGCCATGGCGTAGGCGGCGTTGGCCCAGGTGTACTTGCTGCTGTCGGCGCCGTCGGTGTCTTCCTCGAAGGCGAAGGCTTCCACCGGGTCGGTCTTGGCGCCGTAGGGCAGGCGCGCCAGGAAGCGCGGCATGGTCAGGCCGATGTAGCGCGCGTCTTCCGATTCACGCAGCGAGCGCCAGCCGGCGTATTCCGGGGTGGTGAAGATCTTGGTCAGGTCGCGCGGGTTGGACAGCTCCTGCCACGAGCCCATGCCCATCACCGTCGGCGAGGCCGCCGAGATGAACGGCGCGTGCATCGAGGCGCAGACCTTCGAAACCTCGCCCAGCAGCTCGACGTCCGGTGGCGACTGGTCGAAGTAGTAGTCGCCCACCAGGCAGCCGTACGGCTCGCCGCCGAACTGGCCGTATTCCTCTTCGTAGAGCTTCTTGAAGATCGGGCTCTGGTCCCAGGCAGTGCCCTTGAACTTCTTCAGGGTCTTGTGCAAGTCGTTCTTCGAGATGTTGAGCACGCGAATCTTCAGCTGCTCGTCGCTCTCGGTGTTGTTGACCAGGTAGTGCAGGCCACGCCAGGCGCTTTCCAGCTGCTGGAAGTCATCGTGGTGGATGATCTGGTTGACCTGGGCGGTGAGCTTGGCGTCGATGGCGGCGATGATCTGCTCGATCGAGCCGATGGCATCGTTGGAGACCAGGTTGGTCTGCGCCAGGGCCTGTTCGGCGAGGGTGCGCACGGCACTTTCGACGGCTTCCTTGGCACGCTCGGTCTTGGGCTTGAACTCCTGCAGCAGGAGGCTGGCGAACTCGCTCGGGTCCTGGGTGGCCGCCTGTGGGGCCTGGCTGTCGCGCAACGGATCGTTCATGGGCTGTCTCCTCAGGCCTTCGGCTCGGTGTCGGCGGGTTTCGGCGCGCTGGCCAGGGCCTGGAGCAGGGCGGGATCCTTGATGGCCTTGAGGATGATGTCCTCGGCGCCGGTCTTGCCGTCCATGTAGGTCAGCAGGTTGGCCAGCTGGGTGCGGGCCTCGAGCAGTTGGTTCAGTGCATCGACCTTGCGTGCCACGGCGGCGGGGCTGAAGTCGTCCATGCTCTCGAAGGTGATGTCCAGGCTCAGGTTGCCTTCACCGGTCAGTTCGTTGGGCACGTTGAACGCCACACGGGGCTTCATGGCCTTCAGGCGCGAGTCGAAGTTGTCGACGTCGACCTCCAGGAACTTGCGCTCGGCTACCGCCGGCAGCGGTTCGGCGGGCTTGCCGGCGAGGTCGGAGAGCACGCCCATGACGAAGGGCAGCTGGACCTTCTTCTCGGCGCCGTACAGCTCGACGTCGTACTCGATCTGCACCCGTGGCGCACGGTTGCGCGCGATGAATTTCTGGGAGCTGTCTTTCGCCACGTTGTTCCTCCTGGTCGCCGATACGGCGGCTCTGCATGTTGCGGGCGTCGGTGGTTGAGCGGCGTCGAGGCGTCAGTCGCCTTCGGGGCCGCGCAGGTTCTCGAATTGCGACAGACCGTCGGGGATCAGGTCGCGGACGATGGTCGCGAAATCGGCGTCGACCAGGTTCTTTGCCCGGCGCAGCAGCACCGGCAGCGGACTGGAGGGCTCGTGGCGGGCGTAGTACTGCAGCAGGCGGTCGAGGCTCTGGCGCACGTCGTCGCGGCTGTTCACCTCGCCGGGTCGTGCCGTGGGGCGTGGCCCGGCGACGGGAGCGGGCTGTTGCTCCTCATGGGCGTCGTGCGCCACCGTTTCGTCCGTGGCGGTGCCGGCGGGCGCCGCGCCGTCCGGGCTGTAGTCGGCCAGCACTTGCTGAACCTGGCGCAGCGGCTGGCGCAAGGCGGACAAGTCGACGCCACTGGCCGAACCGACCTGGTCGTTGACCCGGCTTTCGATGCTGTCCAGAGCGTCACGAGCCAGCTGCAGGGCCTGGTGGCACTGCGCGAGCTGCTCGGGGTCGGCGTCGCGCAGCGCGGCGGCCAGTTCCTCGGCGCTCAGCTGTTCGCTGGCGAAGTGCTGCACGCCCGCGGCATGCAGGGCGGCGCGCAGGGTCACCGGGCCGAAGGCCCGCGAGCGAACCAGCACGGCGTCACGCAGCAGGGCGATGTTGGTGTCGCAGGTGAGGCCGGCCAGGGCGTTGACGCGCACGGTGGGGTCGTTGTCGTCGGCGGCGTCCAGCTGCGGGTGCAGATGCAGCCAGTATTCACTCAGCAGATCGCGGATCAGCTCGAGGCTGGCGGCCAGGCCCGGCAGGCCGTGAAGGGCGAGGTTGGCCTGGACCAGAAAATGGGTGATGCGCAGGTCCTTGCTGCGTTGCAGCAGGCCGGTGCAGGTCTGTTCGATGTCGCGCCACTGGGGTGGTTCGGCTGCTTGCACGGCGTCGCCCATCACGCGCTCGGGACGGCCCTGGGCATCACGTTCCAGTTGCAGGAAGTCGGGGTCGTATTCGAGGTCGTCGCCGCAGGGGAAGTCTGCGGAAACAGCGGCGAGCAGCAGCGGCGAGTTCACCAGAATTCGATCTCCATATCGGCCCTTGGCGAGGGCTTGCTATACGCAAAGTTGCAAATGTGAACTCGCGCACAAACTTGTCAAAGAATGCGAAGTTGATATCAGCGTGATATCACTGTGGCACTCTCAAGTTGCGCATTTATGGTTTATTTCCAAATTGCTGTCAAGGTAAGCTACGGGCCGCGAACAGTGACTGTGAACCAGTTGGCAAGCATTCATGGCCATTGGTCAGGTGCCATCAAAGTGCCTTGCCAATAGGGTTTAATACGACCTTCCGGATGATGATTGATGGCTTGCAGGCCTTTGAATTCAAGGCTTTCAGCGATCAGCAGGGTCGGGCTTGTCCATCCACTCATTTGAATGGATTAGCGCTTCATATATATGCAAGGAGGCATGATGGCACTTTGCCTGACTATTACCAGCTACCACAAGATCACCCCTGGGCAATGCCCGGAGAAGTTGCTGGAAACCGGTGCCATCAGTGTCGGGCGCGCGGCGGATAATGATTGGGTATTGCCTGATCCGGAGCGCCTAGTTTCCTCGAAACATTGTGTAATACAGTTCAAGGACGGACGTTACTATCTCACCGATAACAGCACCAATGGCGTGGAGTTGCTCCGCGCAGGCATTCGCCTGCGGCGTGGCAACAGCGAGCCATTGATGGATGGCGAAGTTATTCGAATCGGCGATTACGAAATCCAGGCACGGATCGATTGCGCAGTGTCGGTGCCGCTCGCCGGGCAGTCCGATGTTCACAGTTTCGAAGCGTTGATGGCCAATCAGCTGGCCGCTCCAAGCGCGCCCATCGCCGGTGCGCCCGCCGCTTTCCTGCAGGGCGCGTCGAGCCACGACACCTTGCCGGACCTGTTCGATTTTCTCGGCCCGTCCAGCGTGCCGCCCGTCAGCCAGCCTGACCATGTGCCGGCCCAGCAGCATGACTTTCGTCCACCCGCGCCGGTTGCGCCGCCGCAGGAGCCGGCGCCCGCAGCTGCCGCGCCCGGCGTGATCCCGGCCGACTGGGACCTGTTCGACCAAACACCGCCACCTGCCCCACCGGCCGCAGTGGTCGTGGCGCCGGCGGAGCCTGTCGCTGCGCGGCCCGAGCCCGTTGCGTCGGCTGTCGCGCCTGGCGCCCACGACGCGCTGCTCCAGGCGTTCCTGCGCGGCGCGGGCATCGAGCAGCTGCGCATCGACGCGAGCGACGCCGCCGCGCAGATGGAGGCCATCGGTCGCAGCTACCGCTTGATGGTCGAGGGCCTGATCGATGTGCTGCGTGCGCGCAGCAGCCTGAAGGGCGAGTTCCGCATGCAGCAGACCACCATCGCCCCGGTGCGCAACAACCCGCTGAAGTTCGCCCCCAACGCCGACGAAGCCCTGCTGTTGCTGCTGCGCGAGGGCAACCAGGCATTCATGGCCCCGGACCAGGCGGTGCGTGACAGCTTCGACGACCTGCGAGCCCACCAGTTGGCGGTCATGGCGGGTGTGGAGGCGGCCATCAAGCACCTGCTCAAGCGTTTCGAACCGTCACGCCTGGAGGAGCGCCTGGCGCCCGCCGCCGGCCTGGCCAAGCTGTTCGGCGGTTCGCGCCAGGCCCATTGCTGGCAACAGTTCACCGAACTCTACAGCCAGATTTCCCGGGAAGCCGAAGACGATTTCCAGGACCTGTTCGGGCGTGAATTCAGCCGCGCCTACGAGGCCCACGGCAGCCGATTGCAACGCACCTGAGGCCAGTGCCCAGGGCTTAGGAAGAACACAAGACGTCATGAGGACGAGCATGAGCGCAACACGACTGATCGCAGCCCTGGCCATGGTGCTGCTCAGTGCCTGCAGCAAGGACACGCCGAACGAGGCCGCCCCCGTCGAGGCCGCCGCGGGCATCACCCTGTACTTCAGCGCCGCCGCTGGCCTCAACCCAGGCGCCAGCGGCACGCCCGCGCCGGTGCGCGTGCGCATCTACGAGCTGAAGAACAGCGCGGCCTTCGCCCGGGCTGACTACTTCGCCCTCACCGAACGCGCCCAGGCCACCCTGGCCGCCGACCTGATCGACCAGGACGAAGTGCTGCTCCAGCCCGGCCAGCAACTGCGCCTGGAGCGACCGCTCGACCCGGCCACGCGCCAGGTCGGCCTGGTGGTCGGCTACCGCGAGGTCGACCAGGCCCAGTGGCGCAGCGTGCTGCCGGTGCCGCCCCATGACTATCAGATCAGCCTCGATGTGCGTGCCGTGCGCAGCGCCGTGGCCACCCCACAACCTGAGCCTGCCCGCTAGGCAATCGGAGAACCCATGTCCTGGAACAATCGCGTGGTCTGGTCGGAAGGGATGTTCATCACCACCCAGCACTTCCAGCAGCACGACCGCTACCTGGAGCATTTCGTCGATGCCCGCAGCCGGCCACTGAGCGCCGCCGCCTGGGGGTTTTCCGAGCTGCTGGTCGACCAGGGCCTGCTGGCCCAGGGCAAGCTGGCGATCCTCAGCGCCCGTGGCCTGCTGCCTGACGGCACGCCGTTCGATATCCCCCGCGACGACCTGCCACCGGCGCCGCTGGAGATTCCCGACGACCTGCGCAACGGCGTGATCTACCTCGGCCTGCCGCTCAAGCGCGCCGGTGCCCGCGATACCGTCGATGATGGCGACAGGCTCGATGGCGCGCGCTATGTCAGCCGTATCAGCGAAGTGCGCGACGACAATGCCCCGTTCGAGAACCGCGCGCCCCTGGCCCTGGGCAGCCGCGCCTTGCGCCTGCTGCGTGCCGAGGATGGCCTGAGCGACTACGCCGCGCTGGGCGTCGTGCGCGTGCGCGAGAAGCGCGCCGATCGCGCCCTGGTGCTGGACGACAGCTACATTGCGCCACTGCTCGACATCAGCGCCAGCAACCTGCTGTCGGGCTTTCGCGGCGAGCTGCTCGGCCTGCTGCACCAACGCGGCGAGGCCCTGGCCGGGCGCGTGGTGGCCTCGGCCAACGGCGGCGCCTCGGAGATCGCCGACTTCATGCTGCTGCAACTGGTCAACCGTGCCCAGCCACTGGTCGAGCACCTCAACCAATTGAGCCCGCTGCACCCCGAACGCTTGTACAGCGAACTGGTGGCCCTGGCCGGTGAGTTCGCCACCTTCACCCGCGACGGGCGCCGCCCGGAAAGCTATCCGGTGTACCAGCACGACGACCTGGCGGCGACCTTCGCTCCGGTGCTGGCGGCCCTGCGCGAGGCCCTGTCGATGTTGATCGACAGCAAGGCCGTGGCCATCCCGCTGGTGGAGAAGGCCTATGGCATCCACGTCGGCATGCTCGCCGACCGCAGCCTGCTCGACAGCGCCAGCTTCATCCTTGTGGTGCGCGCCGACGTGCCCAGCGAGACCCTGCGCAGCCGCTTCGGCCAGCAGAGCAAGATCGGTTCGGTGGAGCACATCCGCGACCTGGTCAACCTGCAGCTGCCGGGCATCGGCCTGCTGCCGCTGCCGGTGGCGCCACGGCAGATTCCGTTCCACGCCGGCTCCACCTACTTCGAGCTGGACCGGGGCAGCGAGCACTGGAAGCAGTTGCAGCATTCCGGGGGCTTCGCCTTCTACGTCGCCGGCGAGTTCCCCGGCCTGAACCTGGCCTTCTGGGCGATTCGGGGGTGATGCCGTGATGTCGGGTGCTCGACTTGATAATGCCGGGACCGCGTTGCAGTCCTTTCGCGACACAAGGCCGCTCCTACAGGGGAGCGCGAACGCCTGTAGGAGCGGCCTTGTGTCGCGAAAGGGCCGCAACGCGGCCCCCGATGCCACCCCCTATCCAAGGACCGGAGACTAAGCCGCGATGCAATCGGACGATCCGCTGGCCAACGACCGCACCCAGTTCATGCCGCGCCCCGGTGGCCGAGGCCCGCAGCCGGCCGCCTCGGCCCAGGCAGCGCCGCCGCCGTTGAACGTGCCCGCCGAGCCGCTGGCAGCGGGCCAGGCCGCGGGCCTGAACCCGCTGGAACAGGCGGCCGGCCCATTGCTCGCGCTGCTGACGCGCCTGCGCAACACCATCGCCCACCCGGCGCCGGCCAGCCTGCGCGCGCAGTTGCTGGCCTACCTGCGCCAGTTCGAGGAGCGCGCCGAGGCCGCCGGGGTACCGCGCAACGAGGTGCTGTTGGCGCGTTACGCGCTGTGCACGGCGCTCGATGAAGCCGTGCTCAGCACGCCATGGGGCAGCGCCAGCGACTGGGGCAAGCAGAGCCTGCTGATCACCGTGCACAACGAGGCCTGGGGCGGCGAGAAGGTGTTCCAGCTGATGGAGCACTGCCTGCAGAGCCCGCGTGAGCGCCTGCATCTGCTGGAGCTGTTGTACCTGTGCACCAGCCTTGGCTTCGAAGGCCGCTACCGGGTGATGAACGATGGTCGCGCCCAGCTCGAAGCCTTGCGCGAACGCACCGCCGCGACCATCCGCAGCACCCGTGGCGAGATCGAGCGCGAGCTGTCGCCGCACTGGCGCGGCGTCACCGTGACCCGCGATCGCCTGGCGCAGTTCGTGCCGCCCTGGGTCGGCCTGGCGGTGGCCCTGGCGCTGTTGCTGCTGGTGCTGTTCGGCCTGCGCCTGAAACTGGCCGCCGACGCCGAGCCGGTGTTCCGTGGCATCCACGCCCTGGGCGAGATCCCGGTGCAGGCCATGGATCGCCCGGTGGTGCAGCCCAAGCCGGTCGAGCGCCCGCGCCTGGCCGGCTTCCTGGCCGAGGACATCAAGGCCGGTCGGGTCGCCGTGCAGGACGCGGTGGACCGCTCGGTGGTGACCATCCGTGGCGACGAGCTGTTCGCCTCGGCCAGTGCCAGCATCAAGGGCGACTTCCAGCCGCTGATGCTGCGCATCGCCGAGGCGGTGGCGAAAGTGAAAGGCAATGTGAAAGTCACCGGCCACAGCGACAACCAGCGCATCGCCACGCTGCGCTTCCCCTCCAACTGGGCGCTGTCCCAGGCCCGCGCCGAGGAAGTGAAGGACATCCTCGCCGCCCGCACCGGGCAGCCCGAGCGCTTCACCGCGCAGGGCCTGAGCGACACCGAGCCGCTGGCGTCGAACGACAGCGCGCAGGGCCGGGCGAAGAATCGCCGGGTTGAAATCACCGTTCTGGCGGAGGGCGTCGAGTGAAGGCGTTTTTCAGTTTTGTCATTCGCTGGGTGGTCCCGGTGTTGGGGCTGCTCGCCCTCAGTCTGATCATCTGGTTCCTCGGCCCGCTGCTCGATGCGCTGGTGCCGGCCGCGCCGCGTCTGGTGCTGATCGTCCTGCTGTTCGCGGTGTGGATCGCCTACCGCGTGTGGCGCATCGTCCAGGCCCGGCGCCAGGCGGCCAAGGTGATGCAGAGCCTGGCCGCCGAGACGGCGCCGGACCCTGCCAGCGTGGCCACCGCCGAAGAGCTGGCGACCCTGCGCCAGCGCATGGACGAGGCCCTGGTGCTGCTGAAGAAGGCGCGCCTGGGCGGTGACGAACGGCGCAACCTGTACGAGCTGCCGTGGTACGTGATCATCGGCCCGCCTGGTTCGGGCAAGACCACCGCGCTGGTCAACTCCGGCCTGCACTTCCCGCTGGCGGCGCAGTTGGGCGAGGGCGCCATCCGCGGCGTCGGCGGCACGCGCAACTGCGACTGGTGGTTCACCGACCAGGCCGTGCTGCTGGACACCGCCGGTCGCTACACCACCCAGGACAGCCATGCCCAGGTGGACAAGGCCGCCTGGCTGGGCTTTCTCGACCTGCTCAAGACCCAGCGCTCGCGCCGCCCGATCGATGGCGCCTTCATCGCCATCAGCCTGTCCGACCTGCTGCTGGGCAGCGACGCCGAGCGCGCCGCCCACGCGGCGGCGATCCGCACCCGTATCCAGGAGCTGTACAGCCAGCTGGGCGTGCGCTTCCCGATCTACCTGATGCTGACCAAGCTCGACCTGGTACCGGGCTTCATGGAGTTCTTCGACAACCTGAGCAAGGACGAGCGTGCCCAGGTGTGGGGCATGACCTTCCCGCTGGACGACGGTCAGCAAGGCGATGGCCCGCTGGCGCAGTTCGGCGGTGAGTTCGCCCTGCTCGAGCAGCGCCTCAACCAGCGTCTGGTCGAGCGTCTGCAGCAGGAGCGCGACCCGGCGCGGCGCGACCTGGTCTATGGCTTCGTCCAGCAGTTCGCCGCCTTGCGCGGCAACCTCAAGACCTTCCTCGACGGCATCTTCAAGCCCAACGCCTTCGAGGCGCGCGCCCTGCTGCGCGGCGTGTACTTCACCAGCGGCACCCAGGAAGGCAGCCCCATCGACCGCCTGATCGGCAGCATGGCCCAGAGCATGGGCCTGGACCGTGCTCACCTGGCGCGGCAGAACGGCACCGGGCGCAGCTATTTCATCGAGAAGCTGTTCAGCGCCGTGGCCTTCGCCGAGCGCGGCCTGGTCGGCAGCAACCCCAAGGTCGAGCAGCGACGCAAGTGGATCGCCCGTGGCGCCCTGGCCCTGAGCGTGGCCCTGGTGCTGGTGGTCGGCACCTTGTGGACCCTGAGCTACCGCGCCAACCAGCAGTACATCGCCGAAGTCGACGGCCGTCTCAAGCCACTGGGCAAGAGCGTGCAGGAGCTGAGCCCGGCCCAGCGCAACGTGGTCGACGTGCTGCCGTTGCTCAACGGCGTGCGTCGCCTGGCCGAGGATCCGCCTGGCTGGGCCGAGGGCCTGGGGCTGTACCAGGGCGACATGCTCGAAGGCGAATCAGACAGCGTCTACCGCAAGCTGCTGATTGCCATCTTCGCACCGCGCCTGGTCACCCGCATCGAGGAGCAGCTGTACGCCGGCGGCCCGTCCGACTACCTCTACGAGGGGCTCAAGGCCTACCTGATGCTGGCCGACGGCGAACACTACGACGCCGAGTTCATCAAGGCCTGGGTCACGCTCGACTGGGAGCGCAGCCTGCCCCGCGACCTGGCGCCGGACCTGCGCCAGGCCCTGGAGCAGCACCTGGCGGCGCTGTTCGACAAGCGTCCGCCCAATGCCCGCCTCGACCAGCGCCTGATCGATGACACCCGTCGCCAGTTGCAGCAGCTGCCGGTGGCCCAGCGTGTCTACGACCGGGTCAAGCGCCAGAAGCTGCCGGCCGGGGTCGGCGACTTCCGGGTCAGCGACGCCGCCGGCCGCGACGCCGCGCTGGTGTTCCGCTTCAAGAACGGCAAGCCGCTGAGCGAGCCGCTGCCGGGCATCTTCACCGCCGAGGGCTACCGCAAGGCGTTCCTCGCCGCCAGCCTGGCCCACAGCGAGACCCTGGCCGAGGAGCGCTGGGTGCTGGGCCGCGAGGCCAGCGAGTCGGGCGATGCCAAGCGCCTGGCCGACGATGTGCTGCAGCTGTACTACCAGGACTACATCCGGCATTGGGATGCGTTGCTGGCGGACCTGGACTTCGTACCGATCACCAGCGTCGGTCAGGCCGCTGATGTGTTGCGGGTGCTGTCCGGCCCGACCTCGCCGATGAAGAAACTGCTGCAGGCGGTCGCCAAGGAAACCAACCTGGCGCAGCCGACCACCCTCGACAAGGTCCAGGCCAAGGCCGAGCAGGCTGGCGTCGATCAGCTGCGCCAGCGTCTTGGCGGCCTGCTCGGCGATACGCCGCTGCCCAGCGACAACCCGGCTGCCCGTGAGGTCGACCCGGTGACCGCGCACTTCGCCGAGCTGGCCGCGCTGGTGGAAACCGGCGAAGGGCAGCCGGCCGCCATCGACGGCCTGCTCACCGACCTCAACGCCCTTTATGTGCAGGTCAGCGCCATGGTTGGCGCCAGTGGTGATGCGCTGCTGGGCGAAGCCAAGAACCAGGCCCAGGCCGCCGCCCAGCGTGTCGCCCTGGGAGCCGCGCGCCAGCCCAAGGTGGTGCAGAACCTGGTGAGCTCGGTGCTCGGCTCGACCCACAACCTGGTCATGGGCGGCGTGCGCAACCAGCTCAACGCCGCCTGGACCAGCGAGGTGGTGAACGTCTACCGCCAGTCCCTGAGCGGGCGCTACCCGCTGGCGGCCGGCAGCTCGCGGGATGCCACCCTGGAAGACTTCGGCCAGTTCTTCGGCGTCGGCGGGGTGATGGACAACTACTTCCGCAAGTACCTGCAACCCTACGTCAACACCTCGAGCACGCCGTGGAGCTGGCAGCCGGGCGCGGCGCAGAAGCTGGGGATCAACAGCAACGTGCTGCATACCTTCCAGCGCGCGGCGAGCATCCGCGACGCGTTCTTCCGCAACAGCAACGGTGTGCAGCCGGGCGTGCGCTTCGAGCTCAAGCCGGTGGCGATGGACGCGACCATCACCCAGTTCCTGCTCGACCTCGATGGCCAGCAGGTCAGCTACGACCACGGCCCGAGCCGGCCGGTGGCGTTGCAGTGGCCGAATCCCAACAGCATCGGCGTGGTGCGCCTGTCGATCTCGCCACCCTCGGCCTCCGGGCGTTCCGGGCTGACCGTGGAGGGGCCGTGGGCCTGGTTCCGTTTGCTCGACCAGTCCGACCTGGTGGCCGGCAGCTCGCCGGAGCGTTTCAACCTGCGCCTGCGCGTCGATGGCGCCAGCGTGTCCTACGAGCTGCGTGCCAGCAGCGCCTTCAACCCCTTCCGCAGCCGAGTGCTCAGCGGTTTCAGCCTGCCGGAGCATCTGTGAGCGACGTGGGTTTCTACGGAAAACTGGCCAGCCGCGGCGACTTCGTCAGCCGTGGCTTGCCACAGACGTTCATCCAGCCCTGGGACCAGTGGCTGGCGGCGGGCATGCAGACCAGCCAGCAGGTGCTGGGCGAGCGCTGGCTCGAGGCCTATCTGGTGAGCCCGTTGTGGCGGTTTGCCCTGGCGCCGGGTGTGTGCGGGCCGGACGCGGTGGTTGGGGTGTTGATGCCGAGCATCGACCGGGTCGGGCGGTATTTTCCGCTGACCGTGGCCCAGGTGCTGGAGCCGGGACAGCCGCTGGCGCCGGTGGTGGCTGGGGTCGAGGAGTGGTTCGAGGCGATCGAGGAGGCATTGCTGGCGACGCTTGAGCCGGGTGCTGCCTTTGAGGGCCTTGAGGCTGCTTTGCAGCCTTTTCGCGACACAAGGCCGCTCCTACAAGGGCCGCGTGTGACGGTGGGTGGGGTGCAGCGATTGGACGCGACCACGCCGCAGGGACGGGCACTGGCCTTGGCCGAGTGCGCCTGCGAGGGCATGAGCTTGTGGTGGGGCAGAGGCTCCGAATGTATTGCCCCGGGTTTGATGCGCTGCGCGGGCCTGCCGCGCAGCGAGGATTTCGCCGGCTTTCTCCTGGGTAGCGAGGCAGCGAACGCATGACCGATCTGCAGTACAACGCGGCCAGCTACAGCCATGTCGGCATGGTGCGCAAGATCAACGAGGACGCCTGTCTGGACCTGAGCTGGGCAGGGCTGTGGGCCGTGGCCGACGGCATGGGCGGCCATGCGGCGGGCGACTATGTCAGCAGCCTGGCGGTGGACAGCCTGCGCAGCCTGCCGATGCTGGACTCGCTCGACGACTTCATCGGCGAGGTGCGCGACGGTCTGTCCTGGGTCAATGGCATCGTGCGCGAGGAAACCGTGCGTCGTGGCGTGGCGATGATGGGCAGCACCGTGGTGCTGCTGGCTGCCCGTGGCGACCAGGCCATCGGCCTGTGGGCCGGCGACAGCCGCCTGTATCGCCTGCGCGACGGGCGCATCGAGCGCCTGAGCCACGACCATAGCTACGTCCAGGAGCTGCAGGACAGCGGCCTGCTCAACGAGGCCGAGGCGCGGGTGCATCCACGCGGCAACATCGTCACCCGCGCCATCGGCGTCGAGGACGACTTGACGCTGCAGGCGGTGTCTCTGCAGGTGCGGCCCGGCGACACCTACCTGCTGTGCAGCGATGGCCTGAACAAGACCGCCGAGGACCACGAGATCGCCGAGGTGCTCGGCCACGCCGACCCCTACGAGGTGGTGCGCAGCCTGGTGCACCTGGGCCTGACCCGAGGCGCGCCGGACAACATCACCGCCGTGGTCGTGAAGGTGAGCTGAAGACATCATGGACATGCACATCCCCGGATTCGATATTGACGGCGAGCTTGGCCAGGGCGCCATGGCCAGCGTGTACCTGGCCACCCAGCGTTCCCTGGAGCGCAAGGTGGCGCTGAAGATCATGGCGGCGAGCCTGGCCGCCGATCCGACCTTCTGCGAACGCTTCCTGCGCGAGGGCCGTACCCTGGCGCGGCTGGCGCACCCGAACATCGCCACCATCCACGACATCGGCAATGTCGGCGAGCTGTACTACATGGCCATGGAATACCTGCCCAGCGGCACGCTCAAGGAGCGCATCGCCGACGGGCTGACGCCCGAGCAGGGGCTGGCCTACGTGCGCCAGATCGCCCAGGCGCTGGGTTATGCCCACGCCCAGGGCCTGGTGCACCGCGACGTCAAACCGGCCAACATCCTGTTCCGCGCCGACGGCACCGCCGTGCTGTCGGACTTTGGCATCGCCAAGTCGCTGGATGACCGCACCCAGTTCACCCAGGCCGGTTTCGCCGTCGGCACGCCGAGCTACATGAGCCCGGAGCAGGCGCGCGGCATGGAGATCGACGGCCGCGCCGACCTGTACGCGCTGGGCGTGGTGCTCTACGAGATCCTGGTCGGCAAGCTGCCGTACAACGGCACCGACGCACTGTCCACGGCGCTGGCGCACCTGACCGAGCCGCTGCCGGAACTGCCCATCGAGCATGGCCGCTACCAGGACATCCTGCGTGGCCTGCTGGCCAAGGATCCCAGCGAGCGCTTCGCCGATGCGGCGGCGTTGCTGGCCGCGCTGGACCGCCTGACGGTGCAGGCGCCGGTCGAGGACAACGACAGCACATTGGTCCGTCCGTTGCCGATCCCCGTGCCGGCCATCGCGCAACCGGTGTCCATCGATGTTCCGCAGGCCGTTGCCGAACCTGTCAGGCAGCCTGAGGCCAAGCCTGCGCCCGTGGTGAAGTCCGCCTCCAACAAGCCGGCCAAGGCCGTGCTGGCGGTGGCCATCGCGGCGGCGCTGGGGCTGGGTGGTGCATTCTTCTGGCTGCTTGGCGGCGACGACGCGCCCGCGCCTGCAGCGCCGGTGGTGCAGGAGGCGCCCGCCGAGTCCAAGGTGCCGACCGTCGCGGCCTCGGAAGAGGGTCGCCCACTGCTGATGCCCGGCAAGCAGACGCTGTTCCAGCGCGTATTGACCAAGCCCGACGCGCAACTGATGGCCCAGCCCGGCGACGCCTCCGGCGAAAAGCTGCCGGCCTTCTCCGTGCTCTACGTCTACCAGCGCCAGGATGTCGGCGGCCAGCCCTGGCTGCAGGTCGGCGCCGCCAGCGATGGGCAGCGCGACGGCTGGTTGCCGGTCGATCAGACCAGCGACTGGAAGCAGAGCCTGGTGCTCAAGTTCACCGAGCGCTCCGGGCGTTCGCCGGTGATGTTCATGCGCCAGGCCAACGATGTGCAGCAGCTGCTCGACGACACCGGCAAGGCCCGCGACAGCCTGCTCAAGGCGCAGAACCACCCCGACCAGGTGCCCCAGGTAATGGCCCTGGAGCCGGCGGCCAGCGCCGTGCCGCAGAACCAGTTCTACCTGATGCCGATCTTCGACTACCGCGAAAGCTTCGACGCGGATGGCCAGCCGGTGCAGTTGCTCAACATCGCCTCCATCGACCCCGGTGCCAGCGCCCGCGACAGCGCGCCCAAGGCGGCTGGCGTGGCGGCGGTCGGCGACAACAGCTTCCGCACCGGCATCGTCCTGGTGGTGGACACCTCGGTGTCCATGCAGCCATACATCGACCGGGTGCGCCAGGTGGTCAGCGAACTGCAGCAGCAACTGGCGGCCCGGGGCGAGCTGGACAGCGTCAGCTTCGGCCTGGTGGGCTTTCGCAACAGCGTCAAGCGCACCCCCGGGCTCGATTACCTGAGCAAGACCCTGGTCAGCCTGGAGGAGGGCCGCGATCCGGCGCGCTTCCTCAAGGCCGCCGCGCAGGTCAAGGCCACCAGCGTGTCCAGCCACTCGTTCAACGAGGACGCCTTCGCCGGGGTGATGCAGGCCGTCGAGGGCATGGACTGGTCCGGCTACGGCGGGCGCCTGATCCTGCTGGTCAGCGACGCCGGCGCCCTGCGCAAGAACGACCCGTTCAGCAGCACCCAGATGAACGAGGCCGAAGTGCGCCAGGCCGCGCTGAGCAAGCAGATCAAGATCTACGCCCTGCACCTGCGCACCCCGGCCGGGGTGAAGAACCACGGTTCAGCCGAGAGCCAGTACCGCGTGCTCACCGCCGACAGCAACCCGCAGATCGGCGACCTCTACGTCGGCGTCCCGGGGGGCGAGGTCGGTGTGTTCGGCGACCGCGTGCGCGAGATCGGCTCGACCTTCGCCGAGCTGGTGCACCAGGTGCGCAACCAGCAGCCGCAACCGGTGCCGCTGCTGACCTCGGCCTCGAGCCTGGCGGCCAAGTCCCAGGCCATTGGCTACGCCATGCACATGGACTTCCTCGGCCGCCACGGCGCCAGCCAGGCACCGCGGTTGGTCAGTGCCTGGACCGCCGACCGCGACCTGACCAACCCGGCGCTG
Organism: Pseudomonas sp. GD03858; assembly: GCF_029840925.1. Classification (GTDB taxonomy): domain Bacteria; phylum Pseudomonadota; class Gammaproteobacteria; order Pseudomonadales; family Pseudomonadaceae; genus Aquipseudomonas. The sequence goes on along the minus strand of NZ_JAOCDM010000025.1, from coordinate 39,322 downwards.
CCGACCCTGCAGGTATGCGTGATGCTCACCAAGCTGCAGCTCAACGACCTGCAGCAGTCGCTCAAGCTGATCGTCGACGCCGCGCGCAAGACCCGCAGCTCGCCGGGCGATTTCTTCAACGAGATCGCCAGCGCCAGCGCCTACATGAGCCGCGATCCCGGCGCCCTGCGCAAGGGCGCCAACCTGGCCCAGGGCGGCGTGCTCGGCGAATACCTCGAGGGCCTGCCGTATCGCAGCAAGTCCCTGAGCATGACCCAGGACCTGTGGCTGTCGCTGTCGGTGGCCGAGCAGGAAGACTTCATCGACGAACTGGATTCGAAGATCCGCCTGTACGAAACCTTCCACAACGACATGGCCAACTGGGTGCGCTTCGGCAATGCCGAGCCGGGTGACGCCCTGTACCGTGTCCCGCTGGCGACGCTGCCGTGATGATCCGCCTGGACGGGGTGCGCAAGACGCGCGGGCAGGGCGCCCAGCGTTACAGCCTGCGGGTCGACCGGCTGCACCTGGCCGTGGGCGAGCGGGTGGCGCTGGTCGGCCCCAGCGGCTGCGGCAAGAGCACCTTGCTCGACCTGCTGGCGCTGGTGCTGGCGCCGGATGTGGCCGAGGGCTTCAGCCTGGGCGGCGAGGATATCGCCGGGCTGTGGCGCGCCCGGCAGCTCGACCGCCTGGCGAGCTGGCGCAGCCGTCACCTTGGCTATGTGCTGCAGGCGGGCGGGCTGCTGGGCTTTCTCGATGTGCGCGGCAATATCCGCTTGCCGCGTCAACTGCTCGGCCTTGGCGACGACGGCAGCGTCGAACGCCTGGCCACGGCGCTGGATGTGCAGGATCAGTTGGGCAAGAAGCCCGCGACCCTGTCCCTGGGCCAGCGCCAGCGGGTCAGCTGTGCCCGCGCCCTGGCCCATGGGCCGACGCTGTTGCTGGCCGACGAGCCAACGGCGGCATTGGACCCGGTGAACGCCGAACGGGTGATGGGCTTGCTGCTGCGCGAGGCGCAAGCGCGCCAGCTGACCTGCGTGGTCGCCACCCATGACGAGGCCCTGGCGCGCAATGCCGGGCTGAGCGTGCTGCGCATGGCCTGCCAGCGCGATGCCGACGGCGGCGTCACCGCGACCCTGGAGCGGGCCGCCTGATGCGCCCGTGGCTGATCGCCGGCCTGGCCTGGCAGGACTACCGCAACGACGCGCGGCTGTCGGCGTGCGCGGTGCTGGCGCTGGTGGCGGTGATCGCGCCGCTGCTCGTGCTGTTCGGGCTGAAATTCGGCTTGATCGGCAGTCTGACCGAGCGCCTGCAGCGCGACCCCGGCGTGCGCGAGATCATTCCGTTGGGCGGTGGGCGCTTTCGCGGCGAATTCATCCAGGAGCTGGCGCAGCGCCCGGGCGTGGCTTTCGCCATCCCGCGCACCCGGCAGATCGCCGCGACCGCCGAGCTGCTGCTGCCCGCCCAGGGGCGCGGCGTCACGGTCGAGATGCTGCCCACCGCCGAGGGCGACCCGCTGTTGCAGCAGGTCGCGCCACCCAGCGAGCTGCGACAGGTGGTATTGAGCTTCACCGCCGCGGAGAAGCTCGGCGCCGGGGCCGGTGACGAGCTATGGGCCAGCTTCAGCCGCCAGCAAGCGGGTCAGGTGCAGTGGCGCCAGACGCGCCTGCAGGTGGTCGCCGTGCTGCCGCTGGCCGCCTTCGAGCGCGATGGCCTGTTCGCGCCGCTGGCGCTGCTCGAAGCGGTGGAGGACTACCGTGATGGCCGAGCCGTGCCGGCGCTGGACTGGCAAGGCGAAGGGCAGGCCGGCGAAATCAAGCGGGTGTACCCGGCGTTTCGCCTGTACGCCCGCGAGCTGAGCGATGTCGAGCCGCTGCGTCGCTTCTTCGCCGAGCGCAAGCTGCTGGTCTCGACCCAGGCCGCGCAGATCACCCAGGTGCAGTCGCTGGGCCGCAACCTCGACCTGGTGTTCTGGATCATCGCCAGCCTGGCCGTGGCCGGCGCCGTGGCGGCCATCGCCGCGGGCGCGGTGGCGGCGGTGGAGCGCAAGCAGCGCGAGCTGGCGGTGTTGCGCCTGCTCGGTTTCGGCACCGTCGCGCTGCTGCTGTTCGTGATGCTCCAGGCGCTCTACAGCGGTGTGCTCGCCGCGATCCTGGCGGGGCTTTTGTACCTGCTGGCCGAGCACGGCCTGAATCGACTTTTCATGCAGGTGCCCGGCGAGTTCGCCAGCCATCTGCTGCCCATGCATTACCTCGTTGCGCTGTGCGCCGTGCTGCTGGCCAGCACCGTCGCCGCCGCCCTTGGCGGCTGGCGAGTGGCGCGCATCGAGGCCAGCCAAGGAATCCGTGATGTCTGACTGTCGCCTCGGGGCCGTTGCCCTGATTCTCACCGCCTTGACCCTGGGCGCCTGCTCCCAGGCCGATGGCGACGACAAGGCCAAGCCGGCTGCGCCGTCCCACTCCGGGACCGACGGCAAGTTCGACAACCCCAAGCCGTTGCCGGGCGATGTCAGCCTGCCGCTGCCCTGCGGCGGCGAGCTGGTGTTTCGCAGCGTCTACGTGCTGGCCCAGGGCAGTCTCGATGATCGCGAGGTCAATCTCGGCTATCCGTTCAGCGAGGGCGAGGCCGGCTACAAGCAGTCGTTCATCTCCGGCTACCGGCGCGACTTCATCAATGGCCAGTTCAGCCTGCAGGACCTGGCGCCGCAGTGGCAGAAAGCGGTAGGCCCGAGCCTGCCGAAGGTCGAGAAAGGCAGCCCGCTGACGCCAATGATGTACTTCATCGGCAAGTACGAAGTGACGGCCCGCCAGTACGCCCAGGTGATGGCCCAGGCTCAGTCTCTGGCCAATGGCGAGGCGGCGCCGGCCTGCGAAGCGAACAACGAGATGGCGGGGCGCCTGCCCAAGGTCAAGCTGTCGCGCTTCGAGGCCGAGCGCTTTGCCGCCGTCTACAGCGCCTGGCTGATGAAGCACCACCGCGACCTGCTGCCGGTCAGTGGCCGGGGCGGCAATGCCGAGGACGGTGGTACCGGTTTCGTGCGCCTGCCCACCGAAGTGGAGTGGGAGTTCGCCGCTCGCGGCGGTTCGGCGGTCAGCCGCCAGGAGCTCGAAGGGCGGCTGTTCCCGCGCAAGGTCGAAGGCGCCGACAGCGAAGGGCCGCTGGCCGACTTCGCGGTGTTCAACCAGGTCGCTGGCGGCACCGGGCAGGCGGCGCGGCTGATGCCGATCGGCAGCAGACAGCCCAACCCGCTGGGACTGTTCGACGTGATCGGCAACGCCGCCGAAATGGTCCAGGAGTCGTTCCAGCTGGTCAACGCCGGGCGCCTGCAGGGCGCCTACGGCGGCTTCGTGGTCAAGGGCGGCAACTACCTCGAAGGCGAGGGCACCCTGTTCACCGGCATGCGCCGCGAGTACCCGCTGTTCGGCACCGACGGCACCGAGCAGCGCAACGAAACCACCGGTTTTCGCCTGGCCATCGGCGCGCTGTCGGCGCCGCGTTCGCGTTACCAGGAGCTGTTCGAGCAGTGGCAGAAGGAGGGCCGTCTGGCCGGCCTGACCGACGATATCGATGCCGCCCAGGACCCGACCAAGCGCCTGGACAGCATCATCGCCGCCGCCACCGACCCGCGCCAGCAGGCCGAGCTCGGCCTGGTCAACGAAGAGCTCAAGCGCAACGTCTCGCTGATCGCCCGCCAGCGTGAAGAGGCCGCCGGCAACCTGATCCAGTCCGCCGCGTTGGTCGCCGAGACCATCAACAACTACAACATTCGCCTGACCAATCTGCAGAACACCCAGGCCAAGGCCGAGGCCGCGGGCGACCAGACCAGCGCGCGCATGTACGGCGCCGCCATCGCCAATGGCCGCGCCGCCCTCGACGGCGCCGTGGCGATCTACGTCGACAACCTGTCCAGCGGCACGCGCTACACCGATGCGGTGATCCAGGCGCAGTTCCAGCGGGTCAAGGAGGAACTCAATCGCAAGCCGGTCCTGGGCAACAGCCTGGTGACCCGCGCCACCCTGTTCGTCCGCCACGTCGGGGAGTACCGCCAGAACCGGCGGGCCGATCCGGCGACGATCCTCAAGGAGCTGCTGGCATCGGCCGCCGCCCCGCGACCCTAAGGACAGCTTCCGTAGCAAGGACTCCCGGGGGCACGAGGCCCCCGGACACCGAGAAACCCAAGAAGAGAAACCAGACCATGTTCACCCGCAAACCCCTGATCACCGCATCCCAGGCCCGTACCGCGCTGCTGCTGGCCGCAGGTTTCAGCACCGTGCTGCTGAGCGGTTGCGCCAGCTCGCCGGCGTCCAAGGTCGGCGCCACGACCAAGGTCGAGTACTACCCCAACTGCTACGAGCCGGTGCAGCACCTGCGTTCCACCGACGGTGACATGACCCGCTCGGTCGCCACCGGCGCGCTGCTCGGCGCGGTCGGCGGTGCCCTGACCGGTGCCCTGGTCGACAAGGAAAACCGTGGCCGCAACGCCGCCATCGGCGCCGCTGGCGGTGCCCTGGTCGGCGGCGCGGCGGGCTACTACACCGAGCGCCAGAAGCAGATCAGCGACGACAAGCAGCGCATCGCCTCGTACGCCACCGACATCGACAAGAGTGCCGCCGACATGGACCGCACCACGGCCTACGCCAAGTCGTCCCAGGCCTGCTACCAGCGCGAGTTCGCCAGCCTGATCCAGAACCGCAAGTCGGGCCGCATCAACGACGCCGAAGGCCGCAAGCGCCTGGCCGAGATCGTCGCCGGCCTGCAGGAGTCGAACAACCTGCTGAGCACCGTCAACGGTCGTCTGGGTGAGAACCTGAACAACTACACCCAGGCCTACGAGCAGGACCTCAAGCAGGTCGGCGTGGCGCGTACCGACGTGGTCGCCGTGGCCGAGCCGCCGAAAGTGGCGAGCACCGGCAAGAAGAAGGACGTGAAGAAGGTCCAGCCGGCCAAGGCCAACAGCAAGGTGCCGCAAGAGGCCGTGGCCACCGAGAAGACCCTGCAGAACGCCAACGGCAAGAAGGTCGAGGCCCAGCAGGTGGCCAAGGCGGGCGTGGACCAGGTCAACGCCATGTGCCGCAACCCGGACATGGGCGACTGGGCACCGGTGCCTTGCCCGAACGTTTGATACCGCGCCAGGGGCGCTTTGCGCCCCTTTCGCGACGCCGTCCTGTAGGAGCGGCCTTGTGTCGCGAAAGGGCTGCAAAGCAGCCCCGACAATCTTGAGTTGAAGCGGCCATGTCGCAAAAAATCGCCAAGACCTTCCAAGGTCTGCCCCCAAGGCTCTGATTCCTGTGCAAGGAAACCGATTCGTGACAGACCTGCTTTCCACCCGCCTGGGCAATACTTCGCAGTTCATGGCGCGTCAGCGCATCCAGGGGCGGATCAACCTGCCGCAGATGTTCGCCGCCATCGATGCCGATCCACGAATCGTCGGGGCGGGCGTGGTGTACATCGACGCCGACTACAACGTCATCACCTTGCGTGAGTTCCAGCCGATCTGCAGCATCCGCCCCAAGCGCGTGATCCTGCGCGAGATCAAGAAGTACCAGACACCCGACCAGTACACCCAGCAGTTGCAGCACAACCCGCGCGAGTCGCGGGTGGTCAAGGAGGCGGTCAACACCACGCTCTCCTGTGCCGGTGCCGTGATCGGCTGGTTCGTGGTGTTCAGTGGCACCATTGCCGCGCCATTTTCCGGTGGCACCAGCCTGGTGCTGACCTACGTCGGTGGCGCTGCCGCCACCGCCAGTAGCGTCCAGTGCAGTATCGGTGTCATGCGCACGGTGCGTGAAGTGACCAACCCGGCGGCCAACGATGCCCTGGATGAAAGCCAGTGGTATCAAGCCGCCTCGAAAGTACTTGATGGTGTTTCCCTGCTGGGTGTCGGCGCGTCGGGGCTTAGCACGTTGAAGTACCTCCAGGTACACAGGGCCGCAACCGGGCGTAGCTGGCTGGAACTGTCCAAGAGCCTCAGTCGCCAGCAGCGCAAGGCGCTGACCGATGAACTGCTGTCGATCAAGCATCCGAGCCTGACGGCCAAGCAGATCAAGTTGCAGCAGGCGGCCGGGACCATGACCAAGCGCTATACGCCGACCGAGATCAGCCATGCCACGCAGACCCTGATGCGCGACTCGCTAGGCGCCACCTTGGGACTGGCTGGCAGTGCAACGGTACAGAGCATCGCCGTGGGGCTCTACGAGGAAATCGAATGATGATGACGCCGGCAGACTTCCAGGCCTTCATGCGTCGTTACTTCGCGACGTTCTTGCTGGGTTTTTTCATGTGCGTGATATCGGCGGCGTTGTCATCGACCCAGTGGATAGATAGCCATTGGCGTCATCACCCGGACAACCCTTCGTACACCTTGGCGGTCAGTGCCGTATCCACCTTGTTGCTGTGTGCCGGGCACTTGGCGATGGTCCGTGGCTACACCTGGGCCATGTGGTTGGTCCTGCCCGTGCCGGTAGTGACGTTGTTGATGACGCTGAGCCTGGTCGGCAGCGGTTTGAATGCCGTGATGCTGGCGATCATGCTGGTGCTGCCTCTGCTTGCGCTGCTGGTCTTCAACAGTGGCCGCCATCGGGAAATGCGTCAGCGCCTGATCGAGCTGCGTCAGCTGAGGCGCTGACGCATGACGCGTCAGATGCAACTCAAGGATTTTCTCCAACGCTACTTCGGCGTTTTCATCGGTGCATTCTTCGCTTCGATCATCGCCGTTGCCTGGACCTTTGCCCTGGCCTGGAGTGCCTATTGTCGAAGTTGCTCCCAGGATGGCCTGTTCCCCCTGGGCCATGGTGCCGTGGTACGTGGGCGAGCCTGGGGGATGTGGCTGGTGGCCGGGATGTGCGTCGCCTGCATGCTGATCACCTTGCCTATCTACGGGCACAGACCGAACCTGTTCATCTACACCGGCAGCCTGCTGGCGGCGTTGGTGGCCCTGCTGCTACTGAACAGCCGGCGTTATCGGGAAATGCGCATGCGACTGGCGGAGTATCGGCAGCAGCGGCGCCAGGCGCGTCGCTAGGGGCGTTGGCGGGCTTTGCCGCCGGCAAGATCCCGCATCACTTCTCTGGTCCTGTCTCCGATTCCCCTCACCATACTTGCCCTCGGATCGCCCGCTCGTCGCCGCAGTGGGTATGGTGTTGATAATGCTGATTGGGTGGTTATACTAACCACCATTCGGCTAGCCCAAGGAATGGGTCCATGAACAGCCGTGAAATGATTTCGGTGATCGAGGCGGATGGTTGGTACCTGGTGCGTTCGAAAGGCAGCCACCACCACTTCAAGCACCCCGACAAACCCGGGCTGGTGACCATCCCGCACCCGAAGAAGGACCTGCTGCCGGCCACCGCCGCCAGCATCCTGCGCCAGGCGCGGATCGGTTATGTCAGCTGACGAGGAGACCCACTGCCATGTTGTTTCCCATCGCGATCCTCCCCGGTGACGACCAGCACGCCTGGGGCGTGGAAGTCCCGGACATTCCCGGTTGCTTCTCGGCCGGCGACGACCTCGACAACGCCATCGCCATGGCGCGCGAGGCGATCGAAGGCCACCTCGAACTGCTGGCGCAGGACGAGCAGGAAATCCCCAAGGCCAGCACGGTCACCGTGCATGCGGCCAACCCGGCCTACGCCGGCTGCACCTGGGCGCTGATCGATATCGACATCACCCGTTACCTGGGCAAGGCCGAAAAGCTCAACATCACCCTGCCGGCCTACCTGCTCACCCGTATCGACAGCTACGTGCAGAACCATCCGGAGCACAAGAGCCGCTCGGGCTTCCTGGCCGAAGCGGCGCTCAAGGTATTGCAGGGCCGGTAGGTCCCGTCAGAGGCCGATGCGCATTTCGACGAACAGGCTCTGTTCGCTGAGCTTGCCCTTGAGCTGTTCGTCACGGGCATTGATGCGGTTGGCGAAGGTATTGCGGCCGGTCTCGATGCTGCCCATGTCGACATAGCGATAGCCACCACCCAGGGTGATCCTGTCGCTGAGGGCGTAGTCCAGGCCCAGGCCCAGGCTCCAGGCCAGGTTGTTCTGGCCGTTGCGGGCGAACTGCCGCGACGGGTTGCCTTGATAGCCCTCGGACTGCACATGGGCCAGGCCCGCGCCTGCGCTCAGGTACCACGAGAGCACGTCGGTCAGGGCGAAATCCTTGTAGCCGTTGAGCATCAGCCGCTGGCTGTCGACTTTCATGCGGTTGACGTTGGCATCGAAGGGCGACCAGTAGGAGTCGAACTGGCTGTTCTTGCGCATGGTGTATTCGACTTCCACGCGCCATCCCCCGTCGAAATGCTGCCCCAGGGCGATGGCACCGTTGAGGTCGCGGTCGCTGCCCGGGCTCTTGATACGCTGATCGACACGAGGGCTGGTGAGCTTGGCATCGGCGAGCTTGTGCTCGGCGCCCTGCAGGCGCAGCGCCAGGTAGGTGGTGTCATCGGCCAGCGCCGGGACGGCACTGGCCAGCAGCGCTAGGGCCAGGCCGTGGAGGGCGAAAGTCTTCTTGTTCATGAATCGGTTCTCGCAGGTAGCCGTTGGACGGGCAACGGTAAGGCGCTGACACCAGCGAGAGCTGTAGGGGTATTCGCCGATGGTCAGTGAATGTTCCGGCGAATGGGTGCGATTCGGTGACGCGGTTACCCGTCACGCACCGCCGAGGTCGCCAGCGGTGCGCAGCCTATCGTCGATCGCTAGCGGATCGGCCCAGGCGCTTCTAGCTGCTTCATCAAGTCGTCGTTCCACTGCCCCTCGACCTGCACATGGGCGGCGGCACCGAGCATCACCGCCTCGATCAGGTTGTGATTGAGGTAGGTGTACAGGCCGGGCTGGCGGAAGGTGTACAGCGCCGCCCCCGCCGCGCCACCGGGGATGAACCAGGTTTCCAGGTTGCGCTGCGGCGGGTTGGCGAACTTGCCCGAGGCCCAGACGTAGTCGCCGTGGCCACCGATCAGGTGCGGGCGGGTGTCCCGGTTGGCCTGGGAGTGGACGATCAGCACGCTCTCGCCGACCTTGGCAGTCAGCGCCTGCTTGCCGGTCAGGGCACCGACGCTGCCGTTGAACACCACATGGCTCGGCACCAGCCCTTTCATCAGCTGGCTCATGTCGCCGAAGCTGGCCATGGGGTTGGCGTAGCGCTTGTACTTGCCGTCCTTATCGCGGGGGATGTAGTAGTCCTGTTCGCCGATGTACCAGACCTTGTCGTATTGCAGCGACCGGCCCTCGGCGTCCTTGAGACCGTCACGCGGCAAGACCATGATCGCCCCGTTCATGCCGCACACCACATGCCAGGGAATCATCGCCCCACCAGGCGCGCAGTGATACACGAACACCCCGGCGCGGTCGGCCTTGAAGCGCAGCTTCACCTGCTCGCCAGGCTTCACATGGGTCAGCTCGCCACCGCCGAGGGCGCCGGTGGAGGCGTGGAAATCGATGTTGTGCATCATGCTGTTGCTGGCCGGATTGACCAGGGTGAGTTCCACGTAGTCGCCCTCGTGGACCACCATCAGCGGGCCGGGCACCGAGCCGTTGAAGGTCATGGCGTGGATGTAGGCACCGGCGCTGTCGACGGCCAGTTCCTTCTCTTCGATGACCATGCGGAACTCGACGATCCGCGGCTCGTCCGGCGCACGCTGCGTGTGCGGATGGACGTGTGGCGGGGCCACCAGCTCGACGCTCACCCGTTCCAGCTTCGCCAGGTCGACGGCCGGGGCGGCGGCGGGAGTGGGGGCGCCTGCATGGGCCAGGCCCACGCCAAGCACCGAGGTACCGACGCCGAGCAGCACGCTGCCGGCGAGCATGCCACGGCGGGTCAGGGTTACACCTTCTTGCTCACTCATGGGACTTCTCCTTAAGTCGACGAAAGCCGTCGGGTGCAGGAATAGCCGCTTTGAATGTAGGGTTTATTGAGCGAGAACAAGTGTTGGAAGGTGCGGACAATCTGTCGCAGCAGGGGAGGGGCTGTCTAGTCCTGAAATAGGTTTACATCTGTTCAGGCAGGTCTCAAGACAACCGATTGCCCTCGAGGCATCGCCGAGCAAAGCTGGGGCTATCGACCAAGGCGATGCTCGACGATAAAGCAAGCATCAAGGTTTCAGGAGAGGCCTTCGCAGCCTGCCCCTAAGCCAGTAGTCTCTCGTTGCTTGTTGCATCCACCGCCGCATCCAGCTCAGCCCCAGCCAAATGCTCTGCATAGTGCTCCATCAGCTCCGAATGCCAAGAAGCGACCTCATCCAATATGCCTGCCGCCTCATCTTTCCCCAGCGCAAAATGCTTGTGCTGGCTAAGCAGGTTAGCTCGACTCAGAAGGGGGCCGTTGATACCAACATCCATCGACAGCCCTTGTGCAGGCCCCTCTCCCAGTACGGGAACAACATCATACATAGGCGAGAGGCGCCAAGCCCCTTCCTGCCAGATCACAGCGTGGTTGCGAGGATGATCGTCACTGTTCCCTACGAGAGCGTTGTAGGCCATTCGCCTGTAGAGCTCCTGCCTATCAGCGTCTGGCGCGCCCCTGCGGTACAGCTCATCGGCGAGTGCCGCGTAGATCCACCCTTTATTGCTCGGCGCATGCCATTCGGCATCGAGAAGAGTTAAGCCACTCAGCATCGGGATGCGCCGAAACCTTGCATCGTTCTCTGACCATTTTCGGTCAAATCGCTCCACTAGCAGCGTGTTGCCTTTTTCACTTTTATGGAGGGCCGTCCGGGCGACCTTCATCCCCTTGGCAGCCGCAAAAGTCATGCAGGCATGCTCAAATTTCGGCAGGTCGTAGTCATCAAATCTGTCGCGTGGCTTAGCAAGAATCAGCTTGTGATCAAAGCGGTACGTGCGCTTGGGCCTGGCACCCCCCACCGCTGAGCGCTGATCCCGTATTCTTAATGCCTCCAACTGCTCAGCGCTCAGCTGACTGTCATAGATCGCAGCGCAAACATCTATGAAGTGATCGAGCCCTTTGGCTTCAAGCATTTTCATAGGCCTTTCGCCGATACCCGGTCTCGGTGTGCGAACGTCGCCAGCCATGATATTTCCGGCGCGATCTTCGTTAGGAGATAGCAGCAGGAGCTGGATCGGAGTGAGTTCTCCCTTTTGGGTGCGGCGCAGCAGCCGTTCTCCCCAGCCATCTGGCATCGCATCATCAATGAACCCGGGAACGCCGCCATTCTTATGTACCTGAATGGGGCGAGCGGAGAGCGGATATCGTATTGGGTCAGGCACCCAACGCTTGGCATCCACGATCTCCGGCGCATAGGTGAAGGTTCCCGTGCGACCCTCAAGGATCAGCCTACCCAGCGTCACAGTCTCACCCGTTTCCGGACACTCCATGTAGATGTAGGCGCGCGACATCAGAAGTCCTCCGCGTTGCTGCGTGGCAGCTTTACCCGCCTGGTCGTGTTGGTTTCTAGAGATTTGAGATCAAGCGTAGGGTCATCGATCAACGCTTGGAAAACCCGGTCGGAGATCCCGACGGTAAACAGCGCAAGCATGAAATCGCGCAACGAAACACCTTCAGCCTTCCCCCCCTCGAGGTGACGAACAGCTCGGAGAGAAATTCCGGCCATCTCTGCAAGGTCAGCCTGCCGTATCCCCATGCGCAGACGCGCCTCCTTCATCAGAAGGCCTATACGGTAAAGCACAGAGGCACTTTGCACAGGGAAAAAGTCTTTCATAAGGTGGCACCAGGCGACATCCTAAAGACGATAAGATACCACTAAACGCACACTAATAAACATTTTAAGGATTATAAGATTTATTTTTGTGGCATCTTATGCATGGTAAGATGCCACTAAAAGATATCTTATAGATGGGGAATGGGCGAATGTATCTCTCGGGGAAAGGGGGCGCGGGGGAAAGGTGGCGTGCATGACCCGTCCCAGCTTCGCCAGGTAGCGTGCTTGCGGCGAGCATGTCCTGCGGGGGCGCTCACGCATCGGACTTCTCCTTAAGCCGACGAAATCCGTCGGGTCCAACGGGCTAAATCCAGAAACGTTTTTGCAGCCGTCTGGCGTATGCAGCTGCGCTACATTCCCTAGCTTCTGGCTTCCATGCTGTCCGCACCTTTAGTGGTTTTTTCTGGGTACTGCTGTGAGAAAGTTTGCATTCGTCAGTGCTGCAGCTGAGCGTGAGTACAAGGACCTGCCACAGGATGTGCAGGACGACTTCGGCAAGGACCTGCGGCGCATTCAGTACGGGCAGGACCCGGAGCGGTCGATCAAGTCACTGACGGACTCGGTGGGAGCGGGCGCGATTGAGCTCATCATCAACGGCAGCCCGGCATTCAGATGCGTGTACGTAGCCAAGTACGCAGATATGGTCGTTGTGCTGCATTCGTTTGTGAAAACGACCAACCGCTCCGACCGGCATGCGATGCAGGTCGCTGAGGACCGTTTGAAGGAGCTGAAGCTGGAGCTGAGAAAAATGGGCTACAGGGTTTAGCTGCCGGGCGCTTGCGAGATGACAATCCGGGGAAGGGCGCCAGTTTCGTTCGAGGGCAGGACAAGGCTGGTGCGAAAGCCGAGCTTGTCGAGCATATCCATCATGGCGTCCAGGGTGAATTTCTCGATTTTGCCATTGGCCAGTTCGGATACCCGGGATTGGGTCACGTTCAGCCTGGCTGCGGCCTCGTGCTGCTTGAGGCCCATTTTCTTGATGCAGTCTGTGATGAAGATGGACAGGTCCATCTTCAAGGCCATCTTGCTGGCCGTTTCCGCATCGTGCGTAACGTGGAAAGGGCTCTCGTGGAATTGAAGCGCCATTGGCTTGCCTCAGCAGAATTATCTAAAATTTAAGATAAATCGTAGCGGGGCTTGATTGGCGAGTCAAAGCGTTTCTGCTTGAAGGCGTGTCTGTTTTTTGAGCTGCGCTGATGTCCAGAAAATGTGTTTTCCTGGGATTGCTGGGGCCGCTGCGCAGCCCATCGCAGGCAAGCCAGCTCCTACAGCGATCGCGTCGGCTTCAAGTATTCGTGGCACCGAAAACAAAAAAGGCCCACCTTTCGGTGAGCCTTTTGAGTACTGCGTATGGTGCGGCACCAGGAGTCGAAAAAGTTTCTAACTATCTGATCTATAGAGCTTTTATTTTTATGTAATGATCCGTCTATCTCTAAAGCTATCCCGGCACTTGGGGCTAGATAAGCATTGATAAAGGCGGAAACGCCAGAATGGGATCGATTGCCCTCAGTGCATGGCTGCCTCTCATGCTTTCCTGGAGCAGGGGGCTCGTTCTCCACCTACGGTAAGCGACAGCTAACGACGAAAGGCTACCGTTGCTAGCCGGCATCTATCGGCCAAAAGCGGATTTCGGACTGCGTCCGTGGTAAAAAGCACTCGCAAGATCTAGAGCGCCAAGCCCTAAGCCATTTGGGAGTAGGCTCTCGATAGGGTTGATAGCATTAAAGGTGGTCAATTCGAAACTTAGAACAATCGGAATTAGATAGAATTGGCCTTTAAAACATCCTAGATGGATCTACTATGTCTCAGTCAACCGAATTAACCGGTGGCGCCGGGTTTGTCTATGAAAGCCATGTGGCTGCATATTTCATGTCTGCTCTTCTGGCGGAGACCGTCAGGCCACCATTACAAAGTAAAATTAAAAGCGTACGTCTTCAACAAGCCGCTCTGGGCGCTCCTCTTGATGATGTTGTCATCGAATTTGATACTTCAATTCAGATGAAAGCGCACTTTCAAGTCAAGCGACGCCTTATAATATCTGCTTCTAAAGCCAATGAAGATTTCAAGGAGGTTGTTGTTAACTCTTGGAAGACCTACATCATTTCAAAAAATGAAAACCGTAATGACACCTATGGGGCGCTAACAGACGAAATCTCCAGCTCATCTCTGAGAAATGTTCAAACTGTCTGTGAAAGTGCTCGAAGTAGCGAGAGTAGCGAATCATTCTGGGCTATAGAAGCTCAGGCTAGCGTAAAATTCAGGGAATTCATTGATGTGCTACGCAAGATTTTAGATAGCGCACAGATCCAGACGACCCCGCACGAATTATATGAATTTCTCCAAGGGCTTTATATAGAGTCTTTACGAGTCATGACTTCGGGTGCACCATTGCTCACGTCAGCAATCAATGAACTTAAGACAGTTCTTAGGGCGGAACATCGCGCTACTGATTTATGGGAGGCTCTTAAAGGAATAGCAAGAGAAGGAGCGGGCCAAGCTGCCACCTACAACAAAAGGTCACTTCAACGTAAATTGGTATTGTTTTCCTTCAAAGATATAGCTGCTCAGCAGGAAGTAAAGGCGATAGTCGAACGATCCGGCATTGGAACCTCGGGCGCCACCCCAATCACTTGCTCTCTTGCGTTCTCGCATATTGGTATAGAGCAGAGCGATGTCGCAGTTACCGCATTAATTGTAACAGACGAACCTGAAGCATTATCTAATCAAGTACAGTCTTGGAAAGAGCAAGTTGCTCGGAGCGCATTAATCCCTGATGAGAATAGATCTGAGATTGTTCGGGAGCCACTAAAAAATATAGTCGCGCAACCGGTGTTAGCGTATGTCCTCCTTCAGAACCTGGCTATGGCAGACTTTTCTGCCTATATTTATTACGCAAAAAAAACAAATATTGAAAAATGGGATGAAGCTAGATACGAACTAGAGTTTAAGACACTGCCCTTGCTTCACAGATTAAGCAGCAAGCGCGAATTGATTTGTGAGCTTTACACTGCTGAAGTAAACGCCAAACGATTTTCAGAAGCCGCCATAAGACTTGTAGCTAAAAACTATCACCGTGAAATCGAAAGCCCTATACTAAAGGCCAGCTTTGGAAAAACATCAGCAATTAAAGAACTTGCGGATGTTATCGCTAAAATAACTGCTAGCTTCATCGCGGGTGATCAAGTTGCAGTTGGCCAGATCGGCTATATAAAAACGAGAATCAGATATGGCGAGAATATTGTCACAAGGGAAAAGCACTTACGAGACCGCAATCCGCTAGCGTGACTGCCTCAAAAGCTTCCATAGTTTTTCTGCGTAATCCGGCTCGATTGAGTGTGCATAAGCTATCATGCCTTTCATCTGAGCCCAAGAGGGTGTGACCGTATCTACGTGCCTACTTCTTTCAAAATGTTCTTTTCCATACTTGCTTGCGTAGTAAACTGCAAGCCTAAGCCTGCTTTTCAATTTTTTTGGAAGTCGTGGTCTTTCTCGATCAACTACGGATAGCCCTGTGACAAACTGTCTCGAGCCTCGTCGCTGGATATAGCAGCCGCTCCCCCTAAGCTCAAATCCATTGTTTTTAACAATCGTACTAATGGCGCTAATATCTGGGATTTCCGTCCCTGATATAGTCATATTGTCCGCATAGCGACTATACATACAGTCATGGGTGGAGGCTAAATCTAGCATTGCTTGATCCAGCCCCTTGCAAACTAGATTCGAAATTATTGGACTGCAGCGAGTTCCTTGACGCAAGAATCCGTCAATGGTAGAAATCCTTGCTAGTAATTTCGAGATTTCAGGAGTCGCTCCAATTGTTAAAAAAGCTTTTGCAACTTGTAGTTCTGTGATTACGTTGAAAAAATTTCTTATATCCGCATGAAGGATTAGGCTTTTACGGAGGTGGAGTTCAGCGTTAGTTAGGGTCGAGCGCCCCTTGAGAAAACCTTGAACGTGCGTACCAAAGCTTGCACTGTTCGTAACCAACATCGAAACAGATCGGTGAAGCTGGGTGACCCACTTGTGGTTTGCCTTATAGACTTCTCTAAATTCCCCTTTACGATTTCTTCCACGCTTTGGGATTTCGAGCTTTTCGTAAAATCCTTCCTGATAATCCGAAACTGCGTACTCGAATATTTTTGACTCGCTCACACCTACGGCTTGAGCTAACTCATGGGCGGAATGAATGTCTTTTAGGCGTCTTGTAGTCATCAGAGGCTGTAGAGTATGAGGGGCGGCTGGATGGAATATGTAAGACCTCAATGGTCGAGCACGGACTCGTGCCCACGGACATAACCGCGGTCAGTCATCCAGCCGCCGCGAAAAATATACCATATGCTTGACTTGAATGTGAAGCCCGTCTTCCAGTCGCTCTCCTACTCTAGTCGAACGCCTCGTAGGACACGCTAGAGAATTGGCTAAAACGAAGCCTTGGACAGAGCCCGAAGCAACGCATGAACCTCAGCTACTAGACATTGAGCACCTAAAAGTTGAAAGTACGGTTTTCGCAATCAGAAAAATACATGATGAAAAACTTAGGTCGCCCCATGACACCGCCGAGTTGGTTTCACGATCGAGGACCATCCCCTATTGAGGACGAGTTCAGTAAAGCTGCTTCTGACCTCGCGGGCCTGATTGAAAGAGAGCATTGGTTTGGTGATGCGGATAAGCACCATCGCTATCGGGTGGATTTTATCTTAAAAGATGCGCGACTAATCATTGAGCTTGATGGTCATGCCTCACATTCAACAAGAGAACAGTTGGAGAATGATGCTGTCAGACAACGCTATCTAAGCCGAGCCGGCTACACTGTGATCCGTTTCACAGGGCGAGAGATCGCAAAAGACGCACTGGGGTGCGTTTCGGAGGTGCGTCAGATGTACGAAGAGCGCATGCAGCGGGCTCCTGCTAAGTATCGAGTTATGTACGTTGACTACTCATTTGTCAAAAAGCAGATGAATGAGGCTCTGAAGTTTTACCGCGAGATTCACCCCGAGAAGGAACTAACCCCCCAGTCGCTTGAAAAAATTATCCCTCATGCAATTGAGTGGCTGCATGAAAAATCATTTGTCACGGCTTTCGTATTCTGCCCTACAGATCTACACAATGAAATAGAACATCTGAATGCAACTATCGCGGAATATGATAAAGGTGAAATTAAGTTCAATACTTTGGCAAGTGAACTTTATTCGTTGGATTTGGGGGAACACCTAGAAAGCTTTGCGCATTTTTTTGACGAGTTCATGGTGGTTGCAGATGATCCGGTCTATAGAGCCCCTATTCGTGCTGTGCTGCCAGAAACGATCAGTGAAAATACTATCGGAGCTTACACTCACAAATACCTTGCTAATGCCAAGCTTTTACGCCTAGGCAACGATGAGACCTCCTTTGCGGGTACAGAGTTGGCTTACGTACGCTGGCAAAACATATTTTACCCAGTCGGATTTGCTCTGGGACTAAGCATATACGAACTATAGTTATTTGAACGGTACTTTTTTCGAGGTGAATGGCGCAGAGGGTGGGGTATTCATTAGCTGTTCACCTATTCCAATCTCGGCAATAGCAGGCGACCGCTTTTGGCCGTTTGCTGCCTGTTGCGAAATGCTGCGACCGATCCGGAGCGGAACTTCGCTAGATCCACAGTCTCGGGAACCCGTTAAGTAAACTCAAGCGATCAAAGCCCAAATGTCGAGTGGTAAGGCTGAGCAGGTGCGCAGGTTGCCCCCTTTGCAACCGAGGAATGCGTAAGCCCCCTCAAAGATTGATCTCACGGAGCTAAACCGCATAGAGGCAGAAGCTGCGTGACGGCAGCACCATGGAGTAACAGGCCCCTGCACTACTGACTGTAATTGGTGGTAACGTACCATATCGCATAGGGTAACTGCATAGGCGCTCCGATTGCATTTGTGATCGCAGCGATGGTGATGCTTATATTCGCTTTTGGCTTCCTGGCGACGACACCCTATGTTGAAAAAGCTGGCGTGTTTACGCTTACATGACACGCGACCTAGGTGTTTTCATGGGCACTAGCGTCGCGCTATTAGCGCTGTTGACTTACACCTGCATTCAATTTGTGGTCTATGCCTATTTACGGAACGTGTTGCAATATGTGGTCAAAGACCTAGGCGGTGCAGATGTTGCCTGGTAGGCCTATACTCAGCGACAGCCCCTGTTGTAGGTGTGCAGGGCTACAGACAATTTATCCGCATGACAGTCACAATTGATGTTGTAATTGTTAAAATACATAGCCACAGTATGACTGACTTTTTTCTTGTGCGTTTAATGTAGTTAATGTCCCGGTTAAAATCTTTGTCATTGTTAAAAATAAAGCTAATATCTTCTTTGCTAAGAAGGTCGGTGTACCGGGATTTGAATGCCTTATAGCTCTTGATATATCGAATTTTTTCTGCGTTAGTTTCTGCGAGTGCGTAGGCCAGGATCGCAAGGGAGATACCGGCTATAAGCAAAAATAGCCAGTATACGCTAGGTGTTATTATTGATGGTTCGGCAGCTGTCGGTTTGGCTAGGGTTCGAACTAAAAAGGCTGAAAAGAGAAACGATGTCAGTGAGAAAATAGATGTACGCAGATAGTTGGTGATGTTTTTGGCGATGTCGGATGCCTTTTCTGAACCTTTCTGTATTTGTTCAGAAAGTTTGTTCTTTAAATCAATGTACTGTTTTAGGTTGTCTTTTAAGTAAATTGAATGATTGGACGTGATTGATTCTAGCCACCCCTCTTTCAGCTTTAAGAGCTTTCCATCAGTTGCATGTATCGTGAGGAGGTTTCGGCAGATACCGAGTTTGTCTATTATATTTCCTTCAGTATATGCCCATTGATAAACGGCGAGGTATTGATGGATTGAGGATGTGTCCACATCTGAAAGATTGGTTATAGAAAGTTTTTCGGTGGTGTACCCTTTGACTGTATAAGCTATCTCGCCACTGGAATCAATTTTGGTGATGTCAGATAGCGCCATTAGGCAGCATATTAAAGATAGCCTGTCAAAAGTTTCAGATAGAGGATGTCCAAGGATACTTTTATCAAATACAAAGTCAGATGGTATAAAGTTAGTATCGATATTTGCGTAAACGGAACAGGCCTTTGACCTAAGCTCAATGTGTTTTGACTTGTAGCTGGGCTCAGGGTTTGTGGGGTAGTTGTCAGTCGCCAGCTTCGGACCAAAGCATAATAGCGAGCTTTTGGTCAATTGGTTAAGCTCGCTGGATTCAAGATAATATGCGGTTTTAGCGAGGTTGAATAACTTTCCTATTACCTCGGCTGGGCTGCCGTTGCATAAATATTCTGCAAAAGCGGAAAGTGAGTAGATCGACAGAGTTTTTCTTTGGGCGACCTTACCTATCCTGAGCTTCAATGATCCGCTGAGGCTTCCGAATGCGTCATTCCAAAATTTCAGGTTTTGATAAAATTCTTCAATTTTGACTGGGTCGCGACTAGAAAGCGAAAACGAAGTTTCAGATGATCGCGGTGTGAACGCTAAGGTAAAGCTGTCGCGAGAGTTGATCTCTTCAAGGACCTCCGCTAATGCTTCAAAATTTGTATTCAAAGCTGAGCAGTTATATGTCGTGGTGTAATCCTCGGTAGACTCGGTGGCCGATTTTAAAGTTGCACCAGGTGATATGGAATGAATTATGCTACCCAATGGAATCATCATCGCTTTCCTTGCGATTAAATGCGTTATAACCTTCTTCAGAGTATATTTTCAGAAACTTTCTTCCATTTTCTTCGCCTGTGGAAAAGAAGTTCTTAATGTCTTCGACTTCGCCAGTAATGCGAAGGTCCACGTTATGTGATAGTTTGATCTGTCTTTTGATTTTTGCATTGATGACTGAGGGGGTGAGATCGAAATGGGTATCAAAGCCATCAATTTTTTTACTGGGCAGCAAGTTTGCTGCCACTATGAATTCCGGCATAGAAACATCGGGATTATCAGGCTTGTACGCGCTAAATAACTCGTTCACCATGTCCGGGTAGCTGCACTGGGGGCGTGTTGTAAAATATCCCACAAGAGCGTTGCGGAGTGTCCAGTAGTCACTTTTTGATTTTGGCTTTACCTTAGCGGCTAGGAGGCCTTCTACGGCGGTGAATGCTCGAAGCGTGTTTATCTGCGGTGAAGATAATGCTGTGAGTGTTAGAAAGTCTTTCCACCAGTACTCGGTTACCGAAGGTGCACTATCAATAATAATAACCGTCTCAGCAAGCGTCCCATTAATTGTCTCGAAAATAGCACATTTCTGAGCGCGATGTTTGGCGGGTAATCCAGTGTCTTTTATGAAGGTGGTCTCGTTTATGAAGTCGGCGTGGTCAACCTTTACAATTAGTAAGCATGCTTTTTCATCAAGCTGAAAATGACAGCAAAATAGGCTGCCGCTGCGTAAGGTGGTAAATTTACCTAGCTGAGTCTGAACGGTGACTTCGAGATTAAGAAGCCGTTCACTAAGGTCTTTTGCAAATTCTTTAAATTTTTTGTTGAAAGTCCGGTTACTAGCTTTCCGACTTCGCCTGTTGTCTCGATTTTGAATGACTGATTCCTTTTGTTCTTCAAAAGCTCGTCAATCAGACCTGTTAGGTAATTTTTAATGTCAGTTTCAGCTGTCCGATAGAATGGATCTCCCAAAGTCTGATTCTGAACATCAATTTTTTGAATTGCAGCATTGAAGATTTTGAGCTGATTCGGTTGAAGAGCTGCGCCGTCTGCGGGCTGCGGACCATTCACTGCCCCGTCCATGGTTTGAATTTGGTTCACTACGGCTCCCGAGAATGATGGCTATTTGACTTCATCATAGCTCGAAAAGCTTCGTCGGACTAGAAAGCTGATCGCCGGTGTATTGATGCGCAACATGAATAGATTGTGAGCGCCAGCAGTGTCCCCATCAGGGCTTGAATACCCATGACGTTCCTAGACGTCGCGCTAGCAGCCGGACCGTCAGCACGTAGTAATACTGCGTTGCATGACTGTGATCGCTTAAGCGATTTTCAAGAAACCACACCACATGCTTCCTTTGCCAAGTCCAAGGGTTTTGCCGCTGCCAGCGCTCTGCGATTGTAGCCTGAATGATTTTTGCCTGGCGCACATGACGTCGCCGCGTCGCGTGCGAGCCTGCCAGCACTCCAGCGAGGAACAGCTCCATGTCGAAGGGCTTGCTCATGGCCGGCCTCCTACATAGGCAGCGACCACATCGATCCGACCGTGCCCCAACTCATCGCTGATTTGCCTCCGGGCCTCGCGGTCAAGGTGCTGATTTAGCTCGCAGCGTTGCCCGCCATTGATAGGCGCCCGGTGCTGAGTGATTTGCTCATAGCGCTCACATGCGTACGCCGCGCGGAGCTCATGGAAGCCTCTGAGATTGTGTGTATGCAGGATGTCCCGAGCAGGGCGGACGATTGTCTGCAAAACTTTCAGGAAGCTTTCGCTTGGCGCAATCAGATTGCGGCTACCGGCAGGCGACACCTGCCGTGCAAAATTAAGTGCACCTCGCACATGGTCGTCCACCGCAATCCAACGCGGCGCCGAGGCACCGGCGCGACCGCCTTTGGTGCCATCCTGAATGTTGATCTTGCCTAGGTCGTTAGCCTCACGGCTTAGTCTTGGCAGGTCAGCCAAGATGGCCTCACGCAAGCGCATACCGGTGGCTCGTGCCAGTTGCACGACCGCTGCAGCCCTTAGATGTTGACAGCTGCAAAGCGCCTCGACTATTCGCTGAATGTGGTCGCGATCCTGGCCCTGCGGCACCGATTGACGAACCCCGGTGCGCTGCATGCCCAGTGCCTTGCTCGGACTTGGCAATTTTACGTACTGATCACCGCGAAGCGCTGCCATGGTCCTGTTAACGCTAGATAGCCGGTTTTGTGCGGTGCTGACGGCAAGGTCACCGCGCCTAACCATGTCGCGCAGATACGCCGCATAGCCCGCCAATACCTTCCGATCAATCTGCCGCGCATCGTTGATACCCGGTCCCTGTTCGGAGCGGCACCACTTCACGAATGCCTGCCACCGATCACAGTGTGCCTTGACCGTGCCGTAGTGGCCGCCGCCGAACATGTCTTTCAACGCTTGCGGCCCTGCGTAGCTCAATTGCCTGCCATAACCGAAATTGCGACCATCGCGTCTACCCACCAATGCCATGTCGGTCACCTCATCTTCCGATCTCCGATCCTCGCCCCACGTCATCCCGCCAAGAATGTTGAGTGTTATCAGGGATCAAGGCCCCTGCGACCTGTGGGGAATGTCCTCTACGCGGGACTAGCGGCTCCTTACAACCGGGAGCAAGGGCATCTCATGATCTGGCCTCCTGAGCACCGTTACCGGTGGGCGGGTGGAGGCAGTGCTGGCTGACTAAACCAGCGCCTGAAGATCCTGAGCCGGGTGAACGCAGCAATGCGATGACCGGGGCATGCCTGACTGTCAGTCAGGTGCATTCCATTCCTTGGTCTGCGGCACCATCATCTACAGCGCTGTTGCTGGTGACATCGGCGTTTGTCACGCCGATTGTCACGAGGGGGAATGCCGCAAAGCCATGTGCGATAAGGGCTGCA
This sequence comes from Pseudomonas sp. GD03858, assembly GCF_029840925.1. Taxonomy (GTDB): domain Bacteria; phylum Pseudomonadota; class Gammaproteobacteria; order Pseudomonadales; family Pseudomonadaceae; genus Aquipseudomonas. The sequence continues at coordinate 17,129 of NZ_JAOCDM010000025.1, read as the reverse complement.
GCAGTGGTAGAAGCGCCCGTCTCTTTCCACAGAAAGAGACGGGCACAGGTTGGCGCAGTATTCGGCCAAGCGGATAGGTTGCTGCAGGGCAGCGAGGTACGGTGTATCTGGCGCACGAGCGCTATGTGTGTAAGAGCATCCATCACATGGGTAGTGACCGGGCGAGCTGCCGGATGCGAATCGCCCTTGGGGAGAACCACCGCCAGAGCGGCGCGACCTTTAAGGTTCGGATCACCTGGGATGCTGTCATCGACAGCTCTTGCAACTCCCGGTCTACGCCTGTGGACAATATTCGTCAAGCAAAGCGATTTCAGGGATTTAGCGCCTATGGATAAAACTATCCCCCGGTGGACATCAGTGGTTTTCCACAGACGCACTCTGTGCCAGCAGTTTTTTTCTTAGGTATGGTCCTTTCAAACGGGGCGGCTTTGCAGCCCCGTTTGAAAGGACCCGCGCGGAGGAGCTTCATGCGGTGCTGTGGGTAACTTCACTACGAGTTGAGGTGGTGATGCGGCGGGTTACTCGGTCCTCTTGGCACTGCGCAGGCGCGTGACGTTCTCGCCCGTCTGCTTGGCAAACTCATGCGGCGTCACATGGTCCTCGCGGTTCGCCTCAAGAAACCGGCTCCACCAGGTCATGATCATCCGGCGTTCTTCGAGGAACTCGGCCTTGTGGGTATAAGCGGCGCGCACGTTGTTGCGTTCCTTGTGGCTCATCTGCCGCTCGATAGCCGTTTCCGACCACAGCCCGGACTCGACCAGCGCACTGCACGCCATGGCTCGGAACCCATGGCCGCAGATATCCACCTTGGTGTCGTAGCCCATCGTCCTGAGCGCGGCATTCACCGTGTTCTCGGACATCGGTTTCCACGGCTTGGCATCTCCCGCGAACACTAGGTCGAACTTGCCGGTGATCGCGTGAATCTGCTCAAGCAACGCCACTGCTTGCGGCGATAAGGGTACAACGTGAATATCCCCGGCCATTTTTGTACCCCTTGTGGAAAAGGGTACTCCGTCCAGCGCCGGGCGGGTGTCGGGGATCTCCCAGATGCCACGCTTGAGGTCAAACTCCTTCCAACGGGCGAAGCGCAGTTCACTGGAGCGCACGAACACGTGCAGCGATAGCATCACCGTGAGGCGCGTGAGCGGGCGACCTCTGTAATCCTCAATGCATGCCAGTAGCTCTGGCAGCCGCGATAAGAGTAGTGCGGGTCTGTGAGTTACCCGTGGGGTCTTGATCGAGCCATCGAGGTCGTGAGCCGGGTTCGCCGTAATCAGTCGCAGACGTTTGGCTTCACGCATGATGCTTTGCAGGTAGTTCTTGATCCTGAGCGCCACGTCGATGGTGCCGCGCTTCGTCACCGCCTCCAGTGGCTGCATGAGGTCGTGAGTGTCGAGCTCAACGATTGCCCTGGCACCAAGTAGAGGGAAGACGTGAGTCTTCAAGCGGCTGAGCACTGTCTTCGCGTGGCCGGGTGCCCATTTCGGCACCATGCCCGCATGCCAGTCGAGCGCAACGCTTTCGAAGGTCCGGCCGTTGATCACGGCCTGAGTCTTGGTTTGTTGCTTGTACTGGATGGGATCTATGCCGTTGGCGAGCTGCTGCTTGATCTCAAAGCGCTTGCGGCGTGCGTCGCCCAGCCCGACCACCGGATAGCTGCCGAGGGCGGTCAGGCCTTCGCGGCCATCGGGTTTCACGTACCTGAGCCGCCAGCCTTTGCGGCCGTTGGGTTGCACAAGCAGGTAAAGACCGTCGCCGTCGAAGAGCTTGTACTCGCGCTCTCTGGGCTTTGCCGTGCGACAAGCGGTGTCTGTAAGCGGGGCAGTGGTGCGGGCCATAAGGGTAGTCTCCGATATCGAAACGGACCTCTATCCTTAAAACTACCCTTATTAGCGCTGGCTACCCTCGGAATCTGACGGAACGCCAAAACGAAAAAACCCGCCAGAAGGCGGGTTTTTCGGGGGTTCCAGAGATTTTGAAAGCTTTCTATGGAACCTTGAATGGTGCCGGCACCAGGAATCGAACCCGGGACCTACTGATTACAAGTCAGTTGCTCTACCATCTGAGCTATACCGGCACAGGGGCGTCATTATAGCGATGGATTCGCGGCTGTAAACCACTTCGTTGCATCCATCGCACATTCCCCTAAGTCACCGAGCACAAAGGAGAATTTTCTTACCAGCCACGGTGCATGGTGTTGACGCTCGGCTCGGGCTGGCCGGGGTTGAAGAACAGCTTGCCATTGTCGCAGCCGCGCTTGCGGCAGCTGCCGTCGGCGTTGTGCAGCGGCAGGCCGCGGTCGCCGCCCAGCTGCATGCCGGGCATGTTCCAGTCCAGTGGGGCGGGCTTGCTGGTCGGCAGATCGTTGGCACAGCCGGTCATGGCCAGGGCGACGGTCAGCAGGGCGAAGGATTTCACGTGTTTCACGATGTTCGAGTCCGTTCCGGGATCAGTCTTTGTTCAGGATGCGCTGGATGGTGCCGCCGCAGGCCATGTAGCAGGAATCGTAATCAGCGCCGCAACTGTAGCTGTTCCCCATGTAGAACGGGTAGCTCGGGTAGTGGCAACTGTGACGTGCTTCCTTCTTGCTCTTGCCTTTCTGGCAATACTCGTAGGTCCGCATCTCGGCCTGGTACAACGCGCGTTCGCTGTTTTCCTGCAATCGCGCCATCTGTTTGCAGTGGTTGCGCTCCATCGAGCAGCTGTTGATGCAATTGATGCCATGCGCGCTGGGCGGTGGCGAGTATCTATAGGTATAACTCGGGCCGCAGCCGGCCAGCGGCAGGCAGGCCAGTACGAGGGCCGCCAGGCCCTTGTGGGAAAATGCCATGGGTGTTGCAGTCCTTGATCATTCGTCGCTGAACTCCAGCAAATCGCCGGGCTGGCAGTTCAGGGCGCGACACAGCTTCTCCAGGGTCTCGATCTTGAAACCCTTGATCTTGCCGTTCTTCAGCAGCGACAGGTTCGCTTCCGTGATACCGATGATTTCCGCCAGGTCCTTGGAACGCATTTTGTTCCGGGCCATGACGACGTCGAGGCGGATGATTATCGGCATAGGAGGCGGCTAGACATAACAGTTGTGTTCATCGCTGATGGTCTTGGCGTCACGCATGAGCAGCGAGAAGGCACACAGCAGGATGCCTTTCATGATCTCGTAGACAGCCTGCGATGATACACCGATCGAGAAGCTGAAGCTCCTTTCACCGGCCGGCAGGTCGATGGCCAGGGCCAGGCCCTGCAGGGTGTAGGTAATCGGCCACAGCAAGGGCGTGCCGATACACAGAAGACCGACCCACCACAGCAGCTTGATATTGTCCGAGGTCCAGGTCTGGCCGCGGGACAGTCGGTGGAAGAACAGGCCGGTCAGGCCCAGGGCAAGGACGGAAACCAGTGTCGGGATCATGTCGATAGCCAGCACCAGGCCGATGGCCAGGGGTGACGCCAGGTAGCCCGGTTCGAGCAGCAGGGGCATCTGGTCGCCGTAGGCCTGCAGGTAGCCGTTGTGCATCTCGGGGAAATCGAAGATGAAGAGCAGGGGTGTGATGACCAGTTCCACCGCCGCGGTGGTCCAGGCCAGCCAGGCGGCGAAAATACCGATGGTGCGCAGACGCGAACGCGCATAGGCCACGGATCTACTGTTCATGGGGTGCCTCCGTACAGTGATGAACGGGGCGGATTATTCTTGATAAATTATCGTAAAACAATAATTAATTTTATATTTATTTAGTCTGCGACGGTTTGCCGCAGACGCTCTCATCATGCATCGCGGGGCAAGCCCGCTCCCACGTTGGGGCTCGCGACGTTGTTTCCTGTGCGATGGCGAAGCGCGAAGGGCTTGGAAGATGGGGAATATAATTTACGAAGCTTTCAGCAGGCTTTAAGGGACTTTTTCTGAAATACGCGATTCAAGCGCGACAAATTATTAGTCTCTGTCTATCGTTTTGACTTAATTGATCGCCTGAGCTAATCTTCTGTTCATTATGTTGAACAGTAAAGCTTTCAAGCTCCTCTCTTCCTCTCGCCCGGTTTCCCGTGAACGTCACTGGACCGGCGATCTCTAGCGCCACCCTCCCTTCGCAGTCGTAATCGTCTTTTTCCGGCGCCGATGCCTGTGCGCTCGGCTGCCGTCGCCCATGGGAGGGCACCATGCGTTCCTGGATCTATCTGATCGTCGCCATCACCTTCGAGGTGATCGGCACGGCGTCGATGAAACTCGCCGCCACTCATTTCCCCGTGATCGGGCATGCCGTCATGTACGTCATGATCTGCCTGTCGTATTTCTTTCTGGCCCTGGCGGTCAAGCGGGTGCCGGTGGGTGTGGCCTACGCCCTGTGGGAAGGTTTCGGCATCGTGCTGATCACCTTGATCAGCGTGCTCTGGCTCGGCGAGAGCCTGGGCTGGACCAAGGCTTTGGGCCTGGCGGTGATGATCGCCGGCATCTTGCTGGTCAAGGCCGGCACCCGTGGCAAGGCCGTCGAACGTGAAGGGGAGGCGCTGCCATGCTGATTCCATTCGCCTGGTTGGGCCTGGCCATCGTGCTGGAGGTGCTGGCCAACCTGTTGCTCAAGTATTCCGACGGTTTCCGCCGCAAGGGCCTGGGCGTGGCCTCGATCCTCTGCGTGCTGGCGGCGTTCACCGCCCTGGCGCAGGCGGTGAAGGACATCGATCTGTCGCTGGCCTATGCCATCTGGGGTGGCTTCGGCATCCTGGCCACCGTGGCCATGGGCTGGGCGCTGTTCGGCCAGCGTCTGGCCGGGCGTGGTTGGCTCGGACTGGCGCTGCTGCTGGTGGGCATGGGCCTGCTGAAACTGGCCTGAGCCAGGCCTGGTCGAAATGTTTATGCACAATGGGCATGTGCTGCTTGCGCGAAAGGCATGCCGACCGGCATGACCATCGGTCTTTGCGCAAAGGCCTGTTTTTGCTGGTTTTCGCGCAACGGACGGAATAAGCAAAGCGCCGCAAATAGCAGTCGGTCGCAAGATTTCGTGATTTTCATCACAAGCTTGTTCACAGACTTATCCACAGGCTGTCAAGCGTGCGGCGGTGCTTCGTCACGCTCGCCCAGCACCAGTAGGTTGCGAGGTGTCAGGGGGTAGTCGCAGAACGTTCCGACACTGACTACGTACCCCTGTTCCTGAAGGAACAGGGCGCGGTCGAGCACCAGCCATATTTCCAGCGGGCGGCGGAACAGGTTGCGCACCAATTCCAGGTTGCGCACCTGGGCCAGGCGTTGCCAGCCCGCCGCCTCCAGCGCGGCCCAGTCGGGCTCGCCATGCAGTTCGACCTGCCGTAGTCCGGCGAGGTCGCGGCAGTACTGCGGGTAGGGTTTCTCCAGCCAGTCGACTGCCAGCGAGGGGGTCGGCAGGTACTCGTCCACGCCCCGTTGCTGGCGTTGCAGCAGGTCGAAGCCCAGGCGCCGGGCCATGGAGGCGTCGCGCTGGCGGCGCACGCGGGCGCTGGAGGTGACCGCTTCGTTCAGCGGCAGGCCGAGGTCCGCCTGCGACAACTGCAAGGACGATTGCCGGGCGGCTGTGGATAACGGCTGGTACGTCTCGCCCTGGATGCGGTTGTAGCAGCACGGCGCGACCGCGATCTGCCGGCAGCCTCGCGCGCTGGCCGCTTGCAGCAGGCGCACGTGCAAGTCGCCGCAGGCGTGCAGGGCGACGGCGCTCTTGTCGCTGCCCAGGTGCGTGGCGCTGTCCTGGGCCATGACATCCTGGCGCAGGTGGCTGGCTGGCAGGTGATGGTGGTCGCTCAGGGCCTGGCCGGCGGCGACCAGTTCGGCGTCGTATTCGAGGCAGGTCAGCTGTTGGCCGGGTTGCAGCAGGCGGCGGCCCAGATGGCCTTTGCCGGAGCACCAGTCCAGCCAGTGTCGGGTCGGTTGGCGGAAGGCCAGGCGGCGGGTGAAGGCTTCGATCTGCTGCCACTTGCGGCCAGGCACGTTGACGTCCAGGCGATGGCCGGCCGGGTGCAGGCCGGCGTCGGGCAGTTCGCCGATGGCGGACAGCTGCCGGGCCTCGGCGGCCAGTTGCGCGAAGGGTGCCGGGGCGGGGAGGTGTTCGGGGTGTTGCTGGGCCGCTTCGGCTTGCTCCAGGGTGCGTTGGCGTAGCCAGGCGGCGAGCTCGGGGTGCTGGGCTTCCCAATCCAGCCGCAGCTGGGTGAAGGGGCGTGGGCGCCACAGGTGCTGGTGCTGGAGCAGGAAGTGGTCGAGGGCCTGGAAGCGCTCGAGCAAGTCTTGGGCATGAAGCTGGGTGGGCGTTGGCATTCGAGCACCGTGGCGCTATCGAGGGGGCCGCCTTGCGGCCCTTCGCGGGCAAGCCCGCTCCCACAGGTCGAGTGGGGCGGGCTGGTCCTGGTTGTTACGGTCTTATCGCCCCTGGCAGGCGTCCACGCGCAGCCAGCGCTCCAGCAGCTTGAAGCCCTGCACCAGGACGAACGAGATCAGCAGGTAGAACACCCCGGCGGCGAAGAAGATCTCCACCGGCAGGTAGGTCCGCGCGATGATGGTCCGTGCCATGCCGGTCAGCTCCAGCAGCGTCACGGTGCTGGCCAGGGCGCTGGCCTTGAGCATCAGGATCACTTCGTTGCTGTAGGCCGGCAGGCCGATACGCGCGGCGCGCGGCAGCATGATGTAGAACAGCGTCTTGCCGCGCGACATGCCCAGTGCCCGGGCTGCCTCGATCTCGCCCTTGGGGATCGCCTGCAGCGCGCCGCGCAGGATCTCGGCGATGTAGGCGGCGGTGTGCAGGGTCATGGTCAGCACCGTGCACCAGAACGGATCGCGCAGGTACGGCCACAGCGAGCTGCTGCGTACCAGGTCGAACTGGGCCAGCCCGTAGTAGACCAGGAACAGTTGCACCAGCAGCGGCGTGCCGCGGAAGAAGAAGATGTAGCCGTAGGGCAGAGCGCGCACGTACCAGCGGCGCGAGGAGCGGGCGATGCCCAGCGGGATGGCCAGGATCAGCCCGGCGATCACGGCGATGGCCACCAGCTCCAGGGTCAGGGTGGCACCCTGGGCCAGGCGTGGCAGCCACTTGATGATGACTTCCCAGTTCATTTATTCGGCCCTCATGAAGCCGCGAGCGGCGCGCTTTTCCAGGAAGTGCATGCCGATCATCGCGATGATGGTCAGGCCCAGGTAGATGCAGGCGGCGACCGCATAGAAGGTGAACGGCTCCTTGGTCACGGTCACGCCGATCTGCGCGTGGCGCATGATTTCTTCCAGGCCGATCACCGACACCAGCGCGGTGTCCTTCATCAGGATCATGAACAGGTTGCCCAGGCCCGGCAGGGCGATGCGCCACATCTGCGGCAGGATGATCCGCGACAGGATGCGGCCCTTGGACAGGCCCAGGGCCAGGCCCGCCTCACGGTGGCCCTTGGGGATGGCCAGGATCGCGCCGCGGAACACTTCCGTGGCGTAGGCGCCGAAGCACAGGCCCAGGGCGATCACCCCGGCGGTGAAGGCGCTGAGTTCCAGGCCCGGCATGTTCAGCAGCTCGCCCAGGCTGTTCATCAGCCCGACGGTGCCGAAGTAGATGAGCAGCACCCAGAGCAGTTCGGGTACGCCGCGCACCAATGTCGAATAGGTGCCGCCAAGCCATTGCAATGGCTTGATCGAGGACGTCTTGGCCAGGGCGCCGAGCAGGCCCAGGACCAGCCCCAGCAGCAGGGCGCAGAGCGCCAGTTTTACGGTCATCAGGGTGCCGGCCATCATGGCCGGACCGAATCCGTGCAGGTCGATTATCATGGGCAGGTTTGGTCAAGGGACAGGCACCGCCTTGGCGGCGATGCCCGTCGGGGCGAATCAATAGATGCTGAACGGGAAGTACTTGTCGTTGATCTTCTTGTAGGTGCCGTCGGCGATGATTTCCTTCAGCGCGGCATTGAGCTTGTTGCGCAGCTCGTTGTCGCCCTTGCGCACGGCGATGCCGACCTTGTCGTCCTCGTTGACCGGGTCGCCTTTGAACTCGTAGTTCTTGCCGGCTTCGGACTTCAGCCAGTCGTAGTTGGCGTACTTGTCGGCGAGGATCGCGTCGAGGCGACCGGAGGTCAGGTCCAGGTAGGCGTTTTCCTGGCCATCGTAGAGGTTGACCTTGAACTCACCGTCCATGCCGCCGTTGTCGTCCAGCCAGGTCGCGGCCTGGGTGGCGCGCTGGGTGCCGATGGTCTTGCCCTTGAGCGAGGCGCGGTCGGTCTTGAAGTCGACGTTCTTCGGCGCGATGAACTGCTGCTTGTTCGAGTAGTACGGGTCGGTGAAGTCGACGGCCTGCTTGCGCTCGTCGGTGATCGACAGCGAGGAGATCAGGAAGTCGAACTTCTTGGCGTTCAGCGCCGGGATGATGCCGTCCCAGTCGGAGGTGACCACCGAGCACTCGACCTTCATCTTGGCGCACAGGGCGTCGCCGATGTCCTTGTCGAAGCCGACGACCTGGCCGCTGGCATCCTTGTTGTTGAACGGTGGGTAGGCGGCTTCGATACCCATGCGCAGTTTTTCCGCGGCCATGGCGTTGGCCGACATCACCAGCGTGGCAGCAGCTGCCAGGAGGAACTTCTTGTAGGTCTGCATGTAGTGCTCCGTTAGCGGTGGCTGGACATGAATTGCTTGCAACGCGCCGAGGTCGGGTTCTCGAAGACCTGCTGCGGCGATCCCTGCTCTTCGACCAGGCCCTGGTGCAGGAAGACCACTTCACTGGACACCTGGCGGGCAAAGTTCATCTCGTGCGTCACCAGCAGCATGGTACGGCCTTCTTCGGCCAATGCGCGGATGACGTTAAGCACTTCCTGGACCATTTCCGGATCGAGCGCCGAGGTCGGCTCGTCGAACAGGATGACCTTGGGCTTCATGGCCAGGGTACGGGCGATGGCGGCGCGCTGTTGCTGGCCACCGGAAAGCTGGGCGGGATAGCTGTGGCGCTTGTCGAAGATGCCGACCTTGTTCAGCAGCGCCTCGGCATGCTCGATGGCCTCGGCCTTGCTCTGGCCGAGCACGCGGCGCGGCGCCTCGATGATGTTGTCGAGGATCGACATGTGCGGCCACAGGTTGAAATTCTGGAAGACGAAGCCGATTTCGCTGCGCAGGCGATTGATCTGGCGGTTGTCGGCGGCGATCAGGTCGCCGTTTTTCTGCGCCTTGAGCTTGAGCGCTTCGCCGGCGACGAGGATTTCGCCCTGGTGCGGGTTTTCCAGCAGGTTGATGCAGCGCAGCAGGGTGGACTTGCCGGAGCCGGATGAGCCGAGGATGGAGATCACGTCACCGTCGCGCGCGGTCAGCGAAATGCCCTTGAGAATTTCCTGCTCGCCATAGCGTTTGTGCAGGTTGCGGATTTCCAGCGCGGGCGTGGCCTGGGCCATGTGCGGTCCTCATGTATTCGGGTGCGTTCCCAGCTGTTGGCGGCCTTCCTGGCGAGCGCCACGCTAGCATAGCGGCGCAACGCCGGCCAACCGGGTCGCGGGGGGCTCAGGTCGCTGGTGGGACAGTTTGTCGCATCGCTGCAGTGGACTGTCGCCAGGATGTCCGCAATGGCGTTTTGCCCAGCGGCGGAGCCTTGATGAAAAAAGGCGCGATGGTGCCAGCTTTGGCCCGGTCTGGGAAGCCGTTTTTGGCCGGGTGGCACTTGATCGGTAGTTGTGTCGTGGCCGGGTTGCGCCTTTGGGTTGCTCTTTTGTTCGCACAAAAATCGTGCGCAGGTGTTACCGAGAAGCACCTTTGGTGCGTTTGTAAGTGAGTATTTCAGTAATCCCGACTTGGCATGGGGTTTTGATGGCCTTTCGGTCAAAGCTTGGCAGAATGCCCTGCAGACCGCGTCATCATTGGCGGGTGAAACATTTCAGACGAAAGCCATTCTCACCTGGCCCGCTTATTGCCATTTCGAAACCACTGAATGCGGCAGCGCCTACCTAACCCTGGCCTGCTGGCCAGTCATTCGTGTAGTCCACCTCCTTACAAAGGTAGTTTTATGAGCGGTAACAATTCCAATGACCTCGCTCAGGGGCTCAAGCAACGGCATGTGACCATGCTGTCCATCGCCGGCGTGATCGGCGCCGGCCTGTTCGTCGGCTCGGGCCACGCCATCGCGGCGGCCGGCCCGGCCGTGCTGCTGGCCTATGCCGCCGCCGGTACCCTGGTGGTGCTGGTCATGCGCATGCTCGGCGAAATGGCGGTGGCATCGCCGGACACGGGGTCGTTCTCTACCTATGCCGACCGCGCCATCGGGCGCTGGGCCGGTTTCACCATCGGCTGGCTGTACTGGTGGTTCTGGGTCCTGGTGATCCCGCTGGAGGCCAACGCCGCCGCCGCCATCCTGCATGCCTGGTTCCCGTCGGTGGACCTGTGGGCGTTCTCCCTGATCATCACCCTGGCGCTGACCATCACCAACCTGTTCAGCGTGAAGAACTACGGTGAGTTCGAGTTCTGGTTCGCCCTGCTCAAGGTGCTGGCGATCATCGGCTTCATCGTCGTCGGTTGCGCGGCCATGTTCGGCATGGTGCCGAACAGCCAGGTCAGTGGTGTCAGCCACCTGTTCGATACCCAGGGCTTCATGCCCAATGGTCTGGGCGCCGTGCTGGCGGCCATGCTGACCACCATGTTCTCGTTCATGGGCACCGAAATCGTCACCATCGCCGCCGCCGAATCGAAGGACCCGGGCAAGCAGATCAGCCGCGCCACCAACTCGGTGATCTGGCGTATCTGCCTGTTCTACCTGGTGTCGATCTTCCTGGTCGTGGCCATGGTGCCGTGGAACGACCCGGCCCTGGCCGAGAAAGGCTCGTACCAGACCGTGCTCAGCCTGATCGGCGTGCCGAACGCCAAGCTGATCGTCGACATCGTCGTGCTGATCGCTGTGACCAGCTGCCTGAACTCGGCGCTGTACACCTCCTCGCGCATGCTGTTCTCCCTGAGCAAGCGTGGCGATGCCCCGGCTGTCGCACAGCGCACCACCAAGGCCGGCACCCCGCACTGGGCCGTGCTGCTGTCCACCGCCGCGGCCTTCCTGTGCGTGTTCGCCAACTTCCTGGCTCCGGCCGCGGTGTTCGAGTTCCTGCTGGCAAGCTCCGGCGCCATCGCCTTGCTGGTGTACCTGGTGATCGCCGTGTCGCAGCTGCGCATGCGTGCCCAGCGTGAAGCCAAGGGCGAGAAAATCTCGTTCAAGATGTGGATGTTCCCGGGCCTGACCTGGGCGACCATCGCCTTCATCATCGCCATCCTGGTGGTGATGGCGCTGCGTGAAGACCACCGTGCCGAGATCATCGCCACGGCCATCCTGAGCATTGGCGTGGTGGCGGCCGGTCTGCTGGTGCACCGCAAGCGTGGCGCTGCCGCGCGGGTGGCGCTGGATAGCTGATCCGCTGGTGTGAAATGAAAAGGCCGCGTCCTGTGAGGGGCGCGGCCTTTTTGTTTGCCGGTGCCGGCCCTTTCGCGGGCAAGCCCGCGAAGAGGCGGGTGCATGTTGAGCGGCACTGTCAGCCGAACTGCTTCTGCTGTTGTTGCTGCTTGGCCACCAGTTCCGAGGCGGCAACATAGGCATCCTGGAACTCGTCGCTCTCCAGCCAGGCCATGGTCGCGTCTTCGTCGGTGCCGTCGAGCCACGCGCGGTAAGCGGTGAACACCATGACGATGTAGTCGGTGGCGTGTTCTTCCTTGTGGCCCTTGAGCACCAGTGCCAGCAGCGGATCGACCAGGAACACCGAAATCATCGGCACCAGGCCGTTTTCCTGGGCTTCTTTCATCTTGTCGAACAGGCTGTTGTAGCTGCCCGATTCCATGGCCTTGTTGAACACCTGCTCGACGCTGGCGCTGTCGCCGGCGCTGGCCTTGACCGCCTGGCCGCTGCGTACCATGCGGTTCTGCTTGGCCTTGGTGGCGGCGCGCTTGGCGCGTTTCTGTTGTTTGGTGTTGGTGGCCATGAGGGGGCAGGTCCTTGGGTGTCGGTAAAGGCGCGTATTGAAGCGTAGTTGCCAGGGAAACCCAAGCAGGTATTCGAGATCGCCGGGGGCGCCTTGCGCCCCTTTCGCGACACAAGGCCGCTCCTACAGGGAGCGCGTAACCTCTGTGGGTCGCGAAAGGGCTGCGCAGCAGCCCCAGAGGCTTAACTGGCCAGCACCGCCGGCTCATCCTCCTCGAACCCTCGCGAAGCCCGCCCGACCAGCAACGCGTCCGGCGCATGCGCTACGCTGTGATCCTTGCCCGGATAATCCAGCGAATGCAGGAAATGCCGAATGCAGTTGATCCGCGCCCGCTTCTTGTCGTCCGACTTGATCACCGTCCACGGCGCGTCGGCGGTGTCGGTATGGAAGAACATCGCTTCCTTGGCCGTGGTGTAGTCCTCCCACTTGTCCAGCGACTTGATGTCGATGGGCGACAGCTTCCAGTGCTTGAGCGGGTCGTCGCGGCGGGAGATGAAGCGGCGCAACTGCTCCTCGCGGTTCACCGAGAACCAGAACTTGAACAGCAGGATGCCGCTGTTGCACAGCATGCGCTCCAGCTCCGGGGCCTGGCGCATGAATTCCAGGTATTGCAGCGGGGAGCAGAAGTCCATGACCTTCTCGACCCCGGCGCGGTTGTACCAGGAGCGGTCGAAGAACACCATTTCACCGGCCGTGGGCAGGTGCTGCACGTAGCGCTGGAAATACCACTGTCCCTTCTCCTGCTCGGAAGGCTTCTCCAGCGCGACGATGCGCGCGCCACGCGGATTCAGGTGTTCCATGAAGCGCTTGATGGTGCCGCCCTTGCCCGCGGCGTCGCGGCCCTCGAACAGCACGACGATGCGCTGGCCGGTTTCCTTCACCCAGTTCTGCACCTTGAGCAGCTCGATCTGCAGGTCGTGCTTGGCCTTCTCGTAGTCCTGGCGGCGCATGCGCGTGCGGTACGGGTAGTTGGCCGGCAGGCGTGCCGAGGTGCTGTCTTCGTTGCTGCCCTTGCGGGCGTTGGCCACTTCCAGGGCGGCGGGCTGCTGGCTGACCTGGGTGATCGCTTCCTGCGCGGCGGCGCTGGCGGTCGGTTTGCGCTGGCGTGGGCGCCGGGTGCGGGTGGCGGGTTTGACGCTGGCGCCGGTATCGGCAGGCGCTGGCAAGAGGAGGGCGGCGGATTCTTCGCTCATGGAGGTCCTTGCGGGGTCGGTCGAATGTCCACCTTCCATCCTACGAGCGGGCAGGGGATGGCTTCTTGATGTCGATCAACCGGGCATGCAGGATCCCGAGGCAGAAATCGCAGGCAACAAAAAACCCGCACTAGGCGGGTTTTCTGTTTTGCTTCGACTGGCTTTGCAACCACCCGATGCTTAATGGTGGTGCCCAGAGACGGAGTCGAACCGCCGACACGAGGATTTTCAATCCTCTGCTCTACCGACTGAGCTATCTGGGCGACGAGGTGCATTAAATAGATTTCCGAACCGACCGTCAACGATTTTTTTGAAAAAATTTAAATTAATTCCGTCGCTTACGGTTTTCGGGGTCAGTTCGAGGGTGGCACGTAGCCTTCGGCCTGGGCGTAGTCCTCGCCAGCGAAGAACTTGTCCATCTCGGCCTGGATGAATTTGCGGTCCTCGGCATTCATCATGTTCAGGCGCTTCTCGTTGATCAGCATGGTCTGGTGGTCCTGCCACTCCTTCCAGGCCTTCTGCGAGATGTGCTCGAAGATGTCCTGGCCCTTGGCGCCTGGGTAGGGCGGGCGGTCCAGGCCGGGGAGTTCTTCGTTGTACTTGCGGCACTTCACGGTGCGGGTCATGGCTTGTCTCCTGCAATCAGTTCGTCGGCCGCGCGTTGCAGCAGCTTCTTGACCGGGGCGGCGAGGCCCAGGCGCGGCGGGGTGGCGAGGTTATACCAGAGCCAGTCGGGCTCGGCCACGTGCGTGCCGACGGGGTCGACACGCACCAGCCAGGGCTCGATGGCCAGCTGGAAATGGCTGAAGGTGTGGGTCAGCCCCTCTAGCGCCTGGCTACCGGTCAGGCGCAGGCCGTGCTGGTAGGCGAGGTCGTCGAGCTGTTCGAGGCTGTCCAGCTCCGGCAGGCTCCACAGGCCGCCCCACAGGCCGGTGGAGGGCCGGCGATAGAGCAGGATCGCGCCTTCGTGGTTGGTCAGCAGCGGCATCAGGGTCTTGCGCTGGGGCAGGGCCTTGCGCGGCTTGGGCTCTGGGTAGCGAGTCTCTTCGCCGTGCAGGTGCGCTTCGCAGCCGCGCTGCAGCGGGCAGATCAGGCAGCTGGGCTTGCTGCGCGTACACAGCGTGGCGCCCATGTCCATCATCGCCTGGGTGTAGTGGTTGACCCGGGTCATCGGTGTGTAGCGTTCGGCGGTGGCCCAGAGCTGGTTGGCCACTTTCGGCTCGCCGGGGTAGCCGGCCTGCGCACTGAACCGGGCCAGCACGCGCTTGACGTTGCCGTCGAGGATCGGCGCGCGAATGCCCATGCTGATGCTGGCGATGGCCCCGGCGGTGGAGCGGCCGATGCCGGGCAGCTCGGTGAGCTGCTCGACACTGCGCGGGAATTCGCCGCCGTGCTGCTCGACGACGATCTTCGCGGCCTTTTGCAGATTGCGCGCGCGGGTGTAGTAGCCCAGGCCCGTCCACAGGTGCAGCACCTCGTCCTCCGGCGCCTCGGCCAGGGCCTGCACGGTCGGCAGCGCCTGCATGAAGCGGTCGAAGTAGTTGAGCACGGTGCTCACCTGGGTCTGCTGCAGCATGATTTCGGAGACCCACACCCGATACGGGGTGATGCCCTGTTGCCAGGGCAGGTCATGCCGTCCGTGCTGGTCGTACCAGTCCAGCACGGCGCTGGAGAACTGCTGGGGGCTCATCGCTTGAACAGCCCCTTCAGCGCGTCTTTGAGTTCCGGGCTCACCTTGTCTCCGAGTTTCTCTTCGAGCTTTTCATCGATCTTGTCTTTCAGGCGGTTGCCGGCCAGTTTCGCCGCCACCTTGCCCAGGCCGTCCTGATCCAGGCGGCAGGCCTTGGCGCCCAGCTCCAGCGGGCCACGGCAGCGCAGCGGCACTTCGACGCCGACATAGCGTTCGTTGACCTGGCAGGCCGGGTCGGGCATGGCGCGCTGGTCGCCCTCGACGATCACGCCGACGTTGTAGTCCATGCCCAGCACGCGCAGGTCGAGGTCGCCGTGGCCATTGACGGTCAGGCCGGGGATACGCGCCTTGAGGTCGGGGTTGCTGGCCACGCCGTTGCGCAACACCAGGCTGCCGCGCAGTTCCTGGAAGGGCGTGTCCTTGCCTCGCGGCTCGCCGCTGAGCTGCTTGCGGTTGAGGGTGGCGATGGCCTGGCACAGCTGCTGCTCGAGGTTGGCGTTGACCAGCACACCGTCGGTGATGGTGAAGCTGGCGTTGCCGTTGAGCGTGTCGACCAGTGCTTTCTGGCTGTTGCCGGTGGCGGTGAGGTCGCTGCTCAGGGTCAGCAGGCCCTTGACCGGCGGTGGCTGGTCGGGGCTTTCGCGCTTGATGAAGTGCTCCACCGGCACGCGATTGATCTTGGTGTTCACGCCAACCTGCGGCACGGCAGGGCGCACGTCGACGCTGCCCTTGGCTTCGAAGGTGCCGTTGTACAGGCCGCCGCGCAGGGTCTGCAGGGTGATCAGGCCACCCTGGCCGGTGGCGGTGAGCTGGGCGTCGCTGATGGGCAGCTTGTCCAGCGTCAGGGCGCCAAACGACAGGTCGGCCTGCAGGTCGAGGGCGCGCAGGCGATCCACCGGCAGCAGCTTGTCGCTGCTCCAGGCCACCTGGGTCGGGGCGTTGGGCAGTGGCGTGGAGCCTGCGCCCGAGACGGCGGCGGCCTCTTGCTGCTTGACCTCGGCCTGGCGCGCGGCGGTGGCGCCCTTGGCCTGCTCGCTCTTGGCTGGGAAGTAGCGATCGGCGTCGAACGTGTCGCCTTTGAGGCGAACGCGCAGGGCCTGCTTGGCGAAGTCTTCGACTGCCACGCGGCCGCTGAAGGTGCTGTCGTCCAGTTTCACCGCCAGGTCTTCCAGCGCCAGGCTGTTCTGCGTGCCCTGCAAGCGGGTGACCAGCTCCAGTTTCTTGAACGCCGCCGGGTCGGCGGTGGCCGGCAATGGATGGCCGATGCCGTCGAGGAAGGTGCGCAGGTCGAACTGGGCGATGGACAGGCCGCCGCTGACCTGCGGCGCCTTGTCGAGGTCGCGCACGTTCAGCTCGCCCAGGGCGCGCAGCTGGTTGGCCGAGACTTTCAGGCCGCTCCAGGAGGCGACGTTGGCGGCCAGGTCGACCAGTACCTGGCCCTGTGCGGCGAAGGTCATGGTCTTGCCGGCCAGCGGCTCGCCCGAAGTTTCGCCGGACAGGCGCATGTCCTCGAGGTTGTAGCGCTTGAGTTTGCGATCGAAGCGCAGTTCGCCGGTGAGTTCGGTGCGCGCCTTCATGTTCGGCTGGCTGGCGCTGAGGAACGCGCTGGCCTTGAGCGGGATGTTCGCGCCTTCGTGCACCGGGCCGGTGCTCAGCTGGATGCTTTCGGCACCGTAGGTCTGGCCGGCCTGCTCGTCGGTGTAGAGCACGCGGGCGTTGTTCACGGTCAGGCTGTCGATGTCGAGCTTGACCGAGCGCTCGCTGCTTTGCGGCTTGGTCGGCTCGTCAGCAGGCGTTTGCGCCGGTGTGGCGGCGGGCGCGGTGGCGACGGTCGGGTCCGGCAGCGGCTTGCCGATGTCTTCCCAGTTGCCGTGGCCGTTGGCGTCACGGGTCAACGTGAGGTTCAGGCCCTCGACCCGCACGTCGCTCATCTGCACTTCGCGGCGCAGCAGCGGCAGTACGCGCACCGACAGGCCGAGCATCTGCAGGTCGGCGAAAGGCACCTTGGGGTTGTTCAGGGTGGCGATGCTCGCCTCGTGCAGCTCCAGGCCAAGCCAGGGGAACAGGCTCCAGCCAATGTCGCCGTTGAGCGTCAGCTCGACGTGGGCCTTGTCGCGGGCCAGCTGGCGGATCTCGTCTTTGTAGTCGTTGGGATCGAAGAGGTGGGTCAGGGCGAAGCCCAGCGCCACGATGATCAGCAGCAACCCGAGAAGTCCCAGCCCCAGGATTTTGCCGAACGCTTTCATGGGCGAGTCCTTGTAGTCCGATTATGAAATTCAGCGGCGAGTATAACGCCGTGATCGTTTGCTCGGCGTATCCGACGTTTCGACAGTGGCAAT
>NZ_JAOCDM010000024.1 GCF_029840925.1 Pseudomonas sp. GD03858 | reverse complement strand
TCATCAGCACAATAGCGAACGGTGGTTGTTCTAAAACCTGCGAAGTAGGACAATTATCGGCTTCACGTCCCAACCAGCGACCTTGCATGGCCTTTCTTGCACTTGGTATCAACCATAAGACTGCCTCGGTAGACGTACGCGAGCGCGTGGCGTTTACTCCAGAGCAGCTGGTCGACGCCCTGCAGCAGCTGTGCCGACTGACCGCCAGCCGCGAGGCCGCGATCCTGTCGACCTGCAACCGCAGCGAACTCTATATCGAACAGGACCACCTCGCCGCCGATGCCGTGCTGCAGTGGCTGGCCGACTATCACCAGCTGAGCCTCGAGGAGCTGCGTGCCAGCGCTTACATCCACGAGGATCACGACGCGGTCAGGCACATGATGCGCGTGGCCTCGGGCCTGGATTCGCTGGTGCTCGGCGAGCCGCAGATCCTCGGCCAGATGAAGTCGGCCTACGCGGTCGCCCGCGAAGCCGGCACCGTCGGGCCGCTGCTCGGGCGCCTGTTCCAGGCCACCTTCAGCGCCGCCAAGCAAGTACGCACCGACACCGCCATCGGCGAGAACCCAGTGTCAGTGGCGTTCGCCGCGGTGAGCCTGGCCAGGCAGATCTTCTCCGACCTGGGCCGCAGCCAGGCGCTGCTGATCGGCGCCGGCGAGACCATCACCCTGGTCGCTCGCCATCTGCACGAGCAGGGCGTGCGCCGTATCGTCGTGGCCAACCGTACCCTGGAGCGCGCCAGCATCCTTGCCGAGCAGTTCGGCGCCCATGCCGTGCTGCTCTCGGACATTCCGCAAGAGCTGGCCAACAGCGACATCGTCATCAGCTCCACCGCCAGCCAGCTGCCGATCCTCGGCAAGGGCGCGGTGGAAAGCGCGCTGAAGCAGCGCCGGCACAAACCGATCTTCATGGTCGACATCGCCGTGCCGCGCGACATCGAGTCGCAGGTCGGCGAGCTGGACGACGTCTACCTCTATACCGTCGACGACCTGCATGAAGTGGTCGCGGAAAACCTCAAGAGCCGCCAGGGCGCGGCCCAGGCCGCCGAGGAGCTGGTTTCGGCCGGCGCTGACGACTTCATGGTGCGCCTGCGCGAGCTGGCGGCGGTGGACGTGCTCAAGGCCTACCGGCAGCAGAGCGAACGGCTGCGCGACGAAGAACTGCAGAAAGCCCAGCGCCTGCTGGCCAACGGCGGCAATCCCGAAGACGTGCTGCTGCAGCTGGCGAGGGGCCTGACCAACAAACTCCTGCATGCACCCAGCGTGCAACTGAAAAAGCTCTCTGCCGAAGGCCGCCTCGATGCGCTGGCCATGGCCCAGGAACTCTTCGCCCTCCACGAGGGCTCGACGGACAAGACCCCGCAATGAAAGCGTCGCTGCTGAACAAACTGGACACGCTCCAGGACCGCTTCGAGGAACTCACCGCGCTGCTCGGTGATGCCGAAGTCATTTCCGATCAGACCCGTTTTCGTGCCTACTCCCGCGAGTACGCCGAGGTCGAGCCGGTGATCGGCGCCTATAAAGAGTGGCGCAAGGTCCAGGACGACCTCGAGGGCGCCCAGGCGCTGCTCAAGGACGCCGACCCGGACCTGCGTGAAATGGCCGTGGAGGAAGTGCGCGAAGCCAAGGAGCAGCTGGTCGGGCTGGAGTCGCAGCTGCAACGCATGCTGCTGCCCAAGGACCCCAACGATGGGCGCAACGTGTTCCTGGAAATCCGCGCCGGCACCGGTGGCGACGAAGCGGCGATCTTCTCCGGCGACCTGTTCCGCATGTATTCGCGCTATGCCGAAAAACGCGGCTGGCGCCTGGAAATTCTTTCCGAGAACGAAGGCGAGCACGGCGGCTACAAGGAGATCATCGCCCGGGTCGAAGGCGACAGCGTCTACGGCAAGCTGAAATTCGAGTCCGGCGCGCACCGCGTGCAGCGCGTGCCCGAGACCGAGTCCCAGGGGCGCATCCACACCTCGGCCTGCACCGTGGCGGTGCTGCCCGAGCCCGACGAGCAGGTGGCCATCGAGATCAACCCGGCCGACCTGCGCGTGGACACTTACCGCGCCTCCGGCGCTGGCGGCCAGCACGTCAACAAGACCGACTCGGCGATCCGTATCACCCACTTGCCCACCGGTATCGTGGTCGAGTGCCAGGAAGAGCGCTCCCAGCACAAGAACCGTGCCCGCGCCATGTCCTGGCTGTCGGCCAAGCTCAACGACATGCAGACCAGCGCCGCGCAGAACGCCATCGCCAGCGAGCGCAAGCTGCTGGTGGGCTCGGGCGATCGCTCCGAGCGTATCCGCACCTACAACTATCCACAGGGCCGGGTCACCGACCACCGTATCAACCTCACCCTCTACTCCCTGGACGACATTCTCGCCGGCGGCGTGGAAGCCGTGATCGAGCCGCTGCTGGCTGAATACCAGGCCGATCAGCTGGCCGCCCTGGGGGATTGAATGACCATCATCGCCAGCCTGCTGCGCAACGCGCAGCTGCCGGAGTCACCGACCGAGCGCCTGGATGCCGAGCTGCTGCTGGCTGCCGCCCTGGGCAAGTCGCGCAGCTACCTGCACACCTGGCCCGAGCGCATCGTCAGCAGCGAGGCGGCCGAGACCTTCGCCGGCTACCTCGAGCGCCGTCGCGCCGGCGAGCCGGTGGCCTACATCCTGGGCCAGCAGGGGTTCTGGAAGCTCGACCTGGAGGTCGCGCCGCACACGTTGATCCCGCGCCCGGATACCGAACTGCTGGTGGAAACCGCCCTTGAGCGGATGTCGCCGAAACCGGCGCGGGTGCTCGACCTGGGGACCGGCACGGGGGCCATCGCCTTGGCCCTGGCCAGCGAGTGTCCGGGATGGCAGGTGACGGCGGTGGACCGTGTCGAGGAGGCCGTGGCACTGGCCGAGCGCAATCGCCAGCGTCTAGGGCTGGGCAACGTCCAGGTGCGCGTCAGCCACTGGTATGACGCCCTTGGCGGCGAGCGGTTCGACATGATCCTGAGCAACCCCCCCTACATCCGCGCGCAAGACCCGCACCTGGTGGCCGGGGATGTGCGTTTTGAACCCAGTAGCGCCCTGGTGGCGGGCGAAGACGGCCTGGACGACCTGCGGGTGATCGTCGCCCAGGCGCCGCAATACCTGCTGCCCGGTGGCTGGCTGCTGCTCGAGCATGGTTACGACCAGGCCAGTGCAGTGCGTGAGCTGCTGGCTTCGAGCGGTTTCACCGACGTTGCCAGCCGCCTCGACCTGGGTGGCCATGAGCGCATCAGCTTGGGGCGCCTGCCATGCTGACCGACCAGGAGCTGTTGCGTTACAGCCGGCAGATCCTGCTGTCGCAGGTGGATATCGACGGCCAGCTGCGCCTCAAGCACGGCAAGGCGCTGGTGGTCGGCGTGGGCGGGCTCGGCTCGCCGGTGGCGCTGTACCTGGGCGCGGCGGGTGTCGGCGAGCTGCATCTGGCGGACTTCGATACCGTCGACCTGACCAACCTGCAACGCCAGATCATCCATGACAGCGACAGCGTCGGCATGAGCAAGGTGGATTCGGCCATCAAGCGCCTGCGGGCGATCAATCCCGAGATCACCCTGGTCGCCCACCGCCAGGCCCTCGACGAGGACTCTCTGGCCGCTGCCGTGGCGGCGGTCGACGTGGTGCTCGACTGCTCCGATAACTTCACCACCCGCGAGGCGGTCAATGCTGCCTGCGTCGTTGCCGGCAAGCCGCTGGTCAGTGGCGCGGCGATCCGCCTGGAAGGGCAGCTGTCGGTATTCGACACGCGGCGCGACAGCAGCCCTTGCTACCACTGCCTCTATGGTCATGGCAGCGACGCCGAGCTGACCTGCAGCGAGGCCGGCGTGATCGGCCCGCTGGTAGGGCTGGTGGGCAGCCTGCAGGCACTGGAGGCGTTGAAGCTGCTGGCAGGCTTCGGCGAGCCGCTGGTGGGCCGGTTGCTGTTGATCGATGCCCTCGGCACGCGCATGCGTGAACTGCGGGTCAAGCGCGACCCGGCCTGCGCCGTGTGTGCCAGCCGCCATGGCTGATCGCGCGGCGCCGGTCGGCGTGATGGACTCGGGGGTCGGCGGCTTGTCGGTGCTTGCCGAGATCCAGCGGCTGCTGCCCAACGAATCGCTACTGTATGTGGCCGACAGCGGCCATGTGCCCTACGGCGAGAAGTCCCCGGACTACATCCGCCAGCGCCTGCGCCATATCGCCGCGTTCTTCCACGAGCAAGGTGCCAAGGCCATGGTCCTGGCTTGCAACACTGCTACCGTGGCCGCCGTGGCCGATCTGCGCGAGCTGTATCCCGACTGGCCCCTGGTGGGCATGGAACCGGCGGTAAAACCGGCGGCGGCGGCGACCCGTTCGGGCGTGGTCGGGGTGCTGGCTACCACCGGCACGCTGCAGAGTGCCAAATTCGCCGCCTTGCTCGATCGCTTCGCCAGCGATGTGCGGGTCGTCACTCAGCCATGCCCCGGACTGGTCGAGCGCATCGAGACCGGTGACCTGACCAGCCCCGAGCTACGCCAGTTGCTGCTGCAATATGTGCAACCTCTGCTGGCGGCCGGATGCGACACGCTGATCCTCGGTTGCACGCATTACCCCTTCCTGCGCCCCATGCTCGCGACCATGGTGCCAGCGGACGTCGCGATCATCGACACGGGCGCCGCCGTGGCGCGGCAACTGCAGCGCTTGCTGGGCGCGCGCGATCTGCTCAGTGACCAGCCGGCACGGGCCACGGCGTTCTGGAGCAGCGGCGAGCCGGCGGGCATGCAGAAGGTGCTGCCGCTGTTGTGGACGCAGCCAGCCAGCGTGCAGCGCTTCTTGCCCTAGGACAAGGCGGGCCTCTATGGCAATGGCCACAGTTCGGTCGGGCTCAGAACCTCGAGCACCAGCTCCGAATCGCGTTGGTCCAGGCGCATCAACAGCTCCTGTGCCGCTTGTTCAGCCGTCCAGGGTTCTGGAATGGCCTGCAATGGGGTCACCGGTGTTTTCAGCGACTGTGGCGCCACGATGGTGAGGTCGATGCCCTGCGCCTTCATGTGCTGACGTCGTTCGCGCAGCCAGTGCACGGCACTGTTGTTCCCGCTCAGTGGTTGATTCGGTTCGTGCAGTTGCAGTGCCGAATAAGGGCTGAAAATCCCCACCACCTGCGGTTTTTCCCCTTTGATCAGCAAGGGGGTGGCGTGCTCGACAAGGTTTTCCATCGCGCGCAGGTTGCTGCTGACGATCCGCTCGAACAGCTCGCTTTGCGGCAGGTCGGCTGGCAGGTAGTCGCAGGCCCCGGCGTTGATGATCAAGCCGTCGAGCATGCCCCATGTCGCCAGCAATCGCTGGCTGGCGAGTTCGGCTTGCGCGGGCTCCTGCAACTGCGCTGGCAGCGCCAGCAGGTTGGCGCCGTGGCGTGCCAGCAGCGCGTCGAGCGAAGGGCTTTCGCCACTGCTGACGGCAACTCGGTGCCCCTGTTCGAGTAGTTGTTCAGCCAGGGCCAAGCCCAGGCCCTGGGTGGCGCCGGTAACCCAGAATGTGCGTGTGCTGCTCACGAGAGCTCCCCCTGATACTGCATGCCAGGCAAGCTTTTGAATGCTTCCAGTGCCCGCTGGCGACTACTTTCAAGATCGACGATCGGTCTCGTGTAAAGGTCCGTTTCGAATAGACCGGCTGATTGCCGAGGTTGATGAATTCCTTTGTCATCGAGGTCTTTCAGCTCGGGGAGCCATTCTCGAATGAATACACATTTAGAATCAAATCTATTCGATTGGGTGATTGGGTTGAATATCCGGAAGTAGGGTACCGCGTCGGTACCGGTCGACGCGCTCCATTGCCAGCCGCCGTTGTTGGCGGCCAGGTCGCCGTCGATCAGGTGGCGCATGAAGTGCTGCTCACCCAGGCGCCAGTCGATCAGCAGGTTCTTGCTGAGGAACATGGCGACAATCATGCGCAGGCGGTTGTGCATCCACCCGGTGTGCAGCAGTTGGCGCATGGCGGCGTCGATGATCGGGAAGCCTGTACGGCCCTGTTGCCAGGCGGCGAAGTCGTCCGGGGCGTCGCGCCACGGCAGCGCCTCGGTGTGTGGGCGGAAGGCCCGGTGCCGCGAGACGCGTGGGTAGCCCACCAGGACATGCTTGTAGAACTCGCGCCACAGCAGTTCGTTGATCCAGGTCTGCACACCTTTGCTGCCGCTGTCGAATTCGCCATGGTTGCTGGCCAGTGCCGCATGCAGGCACTGTCGGGGCGAAAGCACGCCGGCAGCCAGGTAAGGGGAGAGCTGGCTGGTGCCGGCTTCGGCGGGTAGGTCGCGCCGTTCCGGGTAGTCCCGGATGTCTTCGTCGGTGAAGCGTGCGAGCCTTCGTTGCGCTTCCTGTTCGCCGGCAGGCCAGTAGTCGCGCAAGGTTTCGGGCGGTTTCTCGAACCCTTCGATATGCCGGGGAATAGGGTCGCTGGTGATGCCCACGGGCGCTTGGCGATGCACTGGAGGAATCAGGGCGGGCAGGCTGCGATGCAGATGGTCCAGGCAGACACGCTTGAACTGGCTGAATACCTGGAAGTAGCGACCACTGCGGTTCAGCACGCTCCCTGGCTTGAACAGCAACTGGTCGAGATAACCGGTCGCGTTGATGCCTGCATTGTGCAGCAGGTCGCGGGTCGCCTCGTCGCGTCGGCTTTCGTTGATGCCGTATTCATCATTCCAGTGCACGGCCTCGATCCGGTGCTGACGACAGACATCGAGCAGGCACTGAGGCACGTCGCGCCAGGTTGGTACAGTGCGGATCAGCAAGGGGATGTTCAGCGCCTCCAGAGACTGGCGCAGCAGGAGCAGGTTGCGCAGCCAGAAGTCGACTTTGCACGGCGCATCGTCATGAGCCAGCCACTGGTCGGGGCTGGCGATCCATAGCGCCACGGTCGGGCCGCGCTGGCAGGCGGCGCTCAGGGCGGTGTTGTCGGCGGTGCGCAGGTCGCTGCGTAGCCAGATCAGTTGCATAGGGACACAAGCCTGTCGGTCATGATTGCTGGAGGCCGCGCAGAGCGGCCATTGGGCTGTCGAACAGCTGCAAGCCTGGTAGATCCAGGGCATCAAGTTCAGCCTTATGAAGAAGGACCGCGGCGCCTCCCAGGAGTTTCGGCGCATCGACATCGTGCAGTGCGCGGCCCAGCGCGCGGATGTCGGGGTGGCCGCCAAGGTGCAGTACCAGTGCGCGTGCTCGCAATTGCGTCATGGCATGGCGCAGTTGGCGGGGCTCGACCGGCCACTCGAGGATTTCCAGCGCATGGCCATTGCTGCTCAGCAGCCAGGCACACAGCCAGAAGTGGGCGTCGAAAGGCGTCTCGTCGGTGCGCGCGAGCAACACGCTGGGGCCTGGCAGCGAATGACTGTCGTGGTAGACCCGGGCGCCCAGCTTGCTGCGTAGCCAGGTTTGGAAGAAGGCCTGCTCCAGGCGCGCATCGAAATCCGTTCGCCAGCGCAGGGCAAGCGCGTCGAGCAGGGGCAGGAGCAGGTGTTCGCAGACGGTCCGTGCGGGGTAGAGGGCCATCGCCTGGTTGAGCTGCTGGTCCAGTGGACGCTGGGCCAGGCGGCCTACGGCCCCGACCAGCTGTTCGATCCGCGATCCCCATTCACCCTGCGGCGCAGGCGCGTCCTGCGGGGCGCGATCCAGTAGCTCACGCACCTGACTCACGACTGCGCCGCGCTCTAGCCAGCGCAGGACGGCCTGGACCCGCACCACCTGCTCCTGTGGATAAAGGCGATGGCCCTTTGCTGTGCGCTCGGGCGTGATCAGCCCGTATCGACGCTCCCAGGCGCGCAGGGTGACCGGGTTGACACCGGTCAGGCGGGCCACCTCGCCGATGGGCAACAGTTCTTCAGATTGCATTGCGCAGTCCCATGGCTTCAGGGTGGGGGCGCAGGTAGGCCTGTTGCGCCAGGTATTCGGTGGGGTGGTTGCGCAGGTGGTGCCTGAGCAAGGTCAGGGGCACGACCAGTGGCACCATGCCGTGCTGGTACTGGGTGATGACCTGCTGCAGTTCGGCCTTGTCCGCCGGACCGAGATGGTTGCGCAGGTAGCCTGTCAGGTGCTGCAGCACATTGCCGTGGGTGCCCCTGCTGGCGCATCGGCGCAGAGCCTGCATCAGTTGCAGGAAGTAATGATGTCCCAGGTACTCGGGATCGTCCGTGCGGCTCATGTTGCCGAGCAGGCGACCAAGCGCCCGGTACGCCTGGGGGTTGTGGGCCATCAGCAGGTATTTGTAGCGTGAGTGGAAGCGTATCAGGGCGCCGCGGCTCAGGCCCTGGCCTCGCAATTGTTGCCAGTCGGCGCAGGCATAGACGCGGGTGATGAAGTTTTCCCGCAGCACGGGATCGTGCAGACGGCCTTCCTCTTCGACCGGCAAGTCGGGGCGAAGGGCGCAGAATGTCGCGGCATAGGCGCCACGCCCGTGGAGAGGCGCACGGCCGTCTTCCTGGTAGACCTTGACCCGCTCCAAGCCGCAAGATGGAGACTTCTGCATGAAGATGTAGCCGCAAATCGTCTGCAACTGCTCGGCCATCTGCTCGCCATATGCCCGCAGCGGGCCAGCCAGGTCGGTGCCGCCATTGCGTGAGCCGGTGACGACGGGATGAGCCGGATCACCGACCAGGCGAATGGGCTCGCGTGGCGTGCCCAGGCCAATGGCGACCTCGGGGCACACCGGGACCCAGTCGAAATGTTCGTCGAGCAGCTCCAGGCACAGGCTGGAGGCCTTGTGCCCTGCGTTGTAACGCACGTTGAGGCCGGTCAGGCAGGCGCTGATGGCCAGGCATGGCTTGTTCTGCGCGGAAGGGGCGTTCATCGCTGTCTCCGGAGTGACTTGTACAGGCGGCATGTTTTGTACAAGTCAATTCCAGCACACGTGAAAACTTATACAAGAAATATTTTTGTATAAGTTCCCGCGGCGTTACTCCAGATGCTCCAGCAGACGTTTTGCCGCTTCCTGACCACTGAGCCAGGCCCCCTCGACTCGGCCGGACAGGCACCAGTCGCCGCAGGCGTACAGTCCCAGGTCGGCATCGGCCAGGGCACCCCATTCGTGGTTGCCGGCCGGGCGGGCGTAGAGCCAGCGATGGGCGAGGGCGAAGGTCGGGGCGGGGACCACGCAGCCGACCAGTTCGGCGAACTCGCCCCACAGCTGTTCGATCACCTCTTCCTTGGGCAGGTCGATGTGCTGTTTGCTCCAGCTGGAGGTCGCATGCAGCACCCAGGTATCCAGGTGCTCGTCGCGCTCTGGCTTGCTGCGGTTGCGCGCCAGCCAGTCGAGCGGGTTGTCCTGCACGAAGCAGCCTTGCATGGGGGTGTCGAGCGGCGTCTCGAAGCCCAGGGCGATGGCCCAGGTCGGCTCCATCTGCACCCCGGCGACCACCGCCGCGAGTTTGGGGGTTGCGGCCAGCAGCGGCGTGGCCTGTGGCGCCGGCACGGCGATCACCACCTGGCTGAATGGTCCATGGCTGCAGCCCTCGGTGTCCTGAAGGTGCCAGTATTGCTTGCCACGGAACACTTCGGCGATGCGGCAGCCGAAGTTGACCGTGACGTCCTTGAGCAGGCCGCGGGTAATGGCGCTCATGCGCGGTACGCCGACCCAGCGGATCTGCTCGTCGGGGGAGGGGGTCAGTTCGCCATCGCGGTAGTTGTACAGCTGCGGTTTCCACTGTGCCGCCCAGCCGTCGGCGACCCACTGTTGAACTTGCTCGACGAAGCGTCGGTCCCGGGCAGTGAAGTACTGAGCGCCGAGGTCCAGCGCTCCGGCTTCGCTGCGCTTGCTGGCCATGCGTCCCCCGCTGCCATGGCCCTTGTCGAACAAGTGAACGGTCTGCCCGGCCTTTTGCAGGGCCTGGGCGGCGGACAGGCCGGCGATGCCGGCCCCGATGATGGCGATAGGTACTGTCATGATGGCCTCTTCGAACCTAGCTATGCGCAGCCTACGCTGCCAGGCAAACCTGTACAATGCACAATGTTTGTATAAGGTTATTCCGCTCGATAGGCAGGTTGGCCTATGGTTATCCGAGAGCGTTTGGTCAAAAAAGTGCCTTGATCTTAAAAATAGACCACGCCCGCCAACTGTGAGGACACAGCCATGCATATATTGCTGACCGGCGGTACCGGCCTGATCGGCCAACACCTGTGCCAACTCTGGCGAGGCCAAGGGCATCGCCTGACGGTCTGGAGTCGCCGGCCCGAGCAGGTGGCGAGAATCTGCGGTACCGGTGTACGCGGTGTCGCCCGCTTGGATGACATTGCCGCTGACGATGCCGTGGATGCGGTCATCAACCTGGCGGGCGCGCCGATTGCCGATCGTCCCTGGACCGCGACGCGACGCTCGTTGCTGTGGGCTAGCCGGGTGACGCTCACCGAGCAGTTGCTGGCCTGGCTCGAGCAGCGCGAGCAGCGCCCGCAAGTGCTGATTTCCGGCTCGGCAGTAGGCTGGTATGGCGATGGCGGCGAGCGCGAGCTCACGGAGGCCTCACCCCCGGTGAAGGAAGATTTCGCCAGCCAGCTGTGCATCGCCTGGGAAGAAACCGCCCAGCGTGCCCAGGCGCTTGGCATGCGCGTGGTGCTGGTGCGTACCGGGCTGGTGCTGGCCGCCGACGGCGGCTTTTTGTCGCGCCTGCGCCTGCCTTTCAAGCTGGGACTGGGCGGGCCTTTGGGCGATGGTCGGCAGTGGATGCCTTGGGTGCATATCGACGATCAAATCGCCCTCATTGATTTTCTCTTGCAGCACAACGACGCCAGCGGTCCCTATAATGCCTGCGCGCCGGAGCCGGTGCGCAACCGTGAGTTCGCCAAGCGCCTGGGCCGCACCCTGCATCGTCCGGCGTTCATGCCGATGCCGGCGCTGGTGCTCAAGGCCGGGCTCGGCGAGCTGTCGACGCTGCTGCTTGGTGGCCAGCGTGCCCGTCCGGTGCGCTTGCTGGCGGCGGGCTTCACGTTCCGCTTCAACGATCTGCAATCGGCCCTGGACAACCTGTCCAGCCGCCTCTGACATAGGACGCTGCATGACCGATCACGCCCTGCTGCTGGTCAACCTGGGTTCGCCGGCCTCCACCTCGGTGGCCGACGTGCGCCGTTACCTCAACCAGTTCCTCATGGACCCGTACGTGATCGATCTGCCCTGGCCGGTGCGACGGTTGCTGGTGTCGCTGATCCTGATCAAGCGCCCGGAGCAGTCGGCCCATGCCTATGCCTCGATCTGGTGGGACGAAGGCTCGCCACTGGTGGTGCTGACCCGGCGTCTGCAGCAGGCGATGGCTGCCCATTGGCCCCATGGGCCGGTGGAGATCGCCATGCGCTATGGACAACCGGCGCTGCCGGAAGTCCTGGAGCGCCTGACCGCGCAAGGTGTGCGCAAGGTGACGCTGGCGCCGCTTTATCCACAGTTCGCCGACAGCACCGTGACTACCGTGGTGGAGTTGGCGAAGCAGACTATCGCCGAGCGCGAGCTGCCTTTGCAGACCCGCATTCTGCAGCCGTTCTACGATCACCCTGAATACATCGATGCCTTGGTGGCCAGTGCTCGCCCGTACCTGGAACAGGATTACGATCACCTGCTGCTGAGCTTCCATGGTTTGCCCGAGCGGCACCTGAAGAAGCTCGACCCCACCGGCAATCACGATTTCCAGGCCGCCGACTGCTGCAAGGACGCCAGCGCCCAGATGCGTGCGGTGTGCTATCGCGGCCAGTGCCTGGCCACGGCCAGGGCGTTCGCCGAGAAGATGGGCATCCCGGACGGCAAGTGGTCGGTGTCGTTCCAGTCGCGCCTGGGCCGGGCCAAGTGGATCGAGCCCTACACCGAGACGCGCCTGGACGAGCTGGGCAAGGCGGGTGTGAAGAAGCTGTTGGTGATGTGCCCGGCGTTCGTCGCCGATTGCATCGAGACGCTGGAAGAGATCGGCATGCGCGGCAGCGAGCAGTTCGTCGAAGCCGGTGGGAAGGAGCTGGTGCTGGTGCCGTGCCTGAATGATCACCCGGCGTGGGTGAGGGTGTTGGCGGGGATGTGTGAGAAGGCGTGAGAAACTTGCCTCGCTTTGAATCGAGGGGCTGCTTTGCAGCCCTTTCGCGACACAAGGCCGCTCCTACAGGGGACCGCGATCATCTGTAGGAGCGGCCTTGTGTCGCGAAAGGGCCGCAAGGCGGCCCCAGGATTTCAAGAAAGACTCAAGGCAGCTGATCATCCAGCTTCTTGTTCTTCCAGCCATCGTTGCCCGGCAGGATCAGGTTCAGCGCAATGGCCACTACGGCGCACAGGGCGATGCCCTTCAGGCCCCAGTCGTCCGGGCCGTCACCGCTGCCGATCAGCACGCCGCCGATGCCGAACACCAGGGTCACCGAAACGATCACCAAGTTGCGTGCCTCGGCCAGGTCGATCTTGTGGCGGATCATGGTGTTCATGCCCACCGCCGCGATCGAACCGAACAACAGGCAGAGAATGCCGCCCATCACCGGTACCGGAATGCTTTGCAGCAATGCGCCGAACTTGCCGATGAAGGCCAGGGTGATGGCGAACACCGCCGCCCAGGTCATGATCTTCGGGTTGTAGTTCTTGGTCAGCATCACCGCGCCGGTCACCTCGGCGTAGGTGGTATTGGGCGGACCGCCGAACATGCCCGCCGCGGTGGTGGCCAGCCCATCGCCGAGCAGGGTGCGGTGCAGGCCGGGCTTCTTCAGGTAGTCGCGCCCCGTCACGCTACCCACCGCGATCACCCCGCCGATATGCTCGATCGCCGGGGCCAGGGCCACCGGTACGATGAACAGGATCGCCTGCCAGTTGAACTCCGGCGCGGTGAACTTCGGCAGCTCCAGCCAAGGAGCGGCGGCGATCTTGGCGGTGTCGACCACGCCGAAGGCGAACGACAGGCCAAAGCCTACCAGCACGCCGGAGATGATTGGCACCAGGCGGAAGATGCCCTTGCCGAACACGGCGACGATCAGCGTGGTCAGCAATGCCGGCATCGAGATCAGCATGGCGGTCTTGTACGGCATCAGCACGCTGCCATCACCACCCTTGCCCATGGCCATGTTGGCGGCGATCGGCGCCATGGCCAGGCCGATGGAGATGATCACCGGGCCGATCACCACCGGTGGCAGCATGCGGTCGATGAAGCCGGTGCCCTTGATCTTCACCATCAGACCCATGAAGGTGTAGACGAAGCCGGCGGCCATCACGCCGCCCATGGTCGCGGCCAGGCCGAACTGGCCCTTGGCGAGGATGATCGGGGTGATGAAAGCGAAGCTCGAGGCCAGGAACACCGGAACCTGACGACCGGTCACCAGTTGGAACAGCAAGGTGCCGAGGCCTGCGGTGAACAGCGCCACGTTAGGGTCCAGACCGGTGATCAGCGGCATCAGCACCAGCGCGCCGAATGCCACGAAAAGCATCTGCGCGCCCGAAACGACCTGACGCCAGAGCGGGTCGTTGAAGCCGTCCTGCATGATCAGGCGTCCTTCTGCTTGGTGCCGAAGATCTTGTCGCCGGCATCGCCCAGTCCGGGGACGATGTAGCCGTGTTCATTCAAGCGCTGGTCGATCGAGGCGGTATAGATCTGCACGTCCGGGTGGGCTTTTTCCACCACGTCGATGCCTTCGGGGGCCGCGACCAGGACCATGGCGCGGATTTCCTTGCAGCCGGCTTTTTTCAGCAGGTCGATGGTGGCGACCATCGAGCCGCCGGTGGCGAGCATCGGGTCGATGATCAGGGCCAGGCGCTGGTTGATGTCTGGCGCGAGCTTCTCCAGGTAGGTGTGGGCCTCGAGGGTTTCCTCGTTGCGGGCGACGCCCACGGCACTCACCTTGGCGCCCGGCACCAGGCTGAGCACGCCGTCGAGCATGCCGATGCCGGCACGCAGGATCGGTACCACGGTGATCTTCTTGCCGGCGATCTTCTCGACCTGGACCTTGCCGCACCAGCCGTCGATCTCATAGGTTTCGAGCGGCAGGTCCTGGGTGGCTTCGTAGGTCAGGAGCGCGCCGACTTCCTGGGCGAGTTCGCGAAAATTCTTGGTGCTGATATCGGCACGGCGCATCAGGCCGAGCTTGTGGCGGATCAGCGGATGGCGGATCTCACGAGTAGGCATAGGGGGAGGGCTCCGGGAGGCGGGCAAAAAAACCGCGCTAGATTAATCTATTCAGTCCTTGATGTCGTGCAGTCATTGTGCACGTTAGTCCATAAAGGCTTGATCTGGGACGAGCGGATGCGTACCTTTGCCCGCTTTTCCAAAACGCACCCCCTGGAGAGCGCCATGTCCGCCGATCTCGAGCATATCCGTCAAGTGATGCGCGAGGCTGATTGCCTGTACAACGAAGCCGAGGTCGAGGCCGCCATCGCCGAGGTCGGCAAACGGATCTGCCAGGACCTGCACGACAAGAACCCGGTGGTCTTCTGCGTGATGAACGGCGGCCTGATCTTCTCCGGCAAGCTGCTCACCCACCTGCAGTTCCCGCTGGAAGCCTCGTACCTGCATGCCACCCGCTACCGCAACACCACCAGCGGCGGCGAGCTGTTCTGGAAGGCCAAGCCGGAAGTGTCGTTCATCGACCGTGACGTGCTGATCGTCGACGACATCCTCGACGAAGGCCACACCCTCAGCGCCATCATCGAGTTCTGCAAGCACGCTGGCGCCCGGGCAGTGCACACCGCCGTGCTGATCGACAAGGATCATGACCGCAAGGCCAGCCCAGGCCTGAAGGCCACCTATAGCGGCCTGCCATGCGTGGATCGCTACATCTTTGGCTACGGCATGGACTACAAGGGCTACTGGCGCAACGCCAACGGCATCTTCGCCGTCAAGGGGATGTGAGCATGCGCCAGCCCGCGTTCCTCGATCAGTCGCTGTTCGACGGGCTGGCGCAGCAAGCCGCCGACAGTCCGCGCCGGCGTCAGCACCACAACTTCCATGACATGGCCGAGCCTTGCCACCGCCTGGCGGTGGGCTTGCAGCCGGATACCTACATTGCGCCGCACCGCCACCTGAGTGCCGACAAGGCTGAAGTACTGGTCGTGCTCAAGGGGCGTCTTGGCCTGCTGATCTTCGATGATCATGGCCAGTTGATCGACAAACGTGTGCTGCAAGCGGGTGGCGACTGCCTGGGAGTGGATCTGGCGCCCGGCACCTGGCATGGGCTGGTGGCGCTCGAGGCGGACAGCATTCTGCTTGAGTGCAAGGCCGGGCCTTATCGAGCGCTCGGCGAGGGCGAGCATGCGCATTGGGCGCCGCGCGAGGGCGACGAGGGCGTGGCCGAGTACCGTGCCTGGATGCGCGCGCAGTTCGACTGAGCGCGCTTGCCCAGCGGCAAGCCCTGTGCGTAGAGTGCCTGCTCATGCCTAGGAGCCTCACATGCGTGCGATCGTCCCCCTGCTGCTGGCGGTGAGCCTGCCACTGTCCGCCGCCCCGCTGCACAGCCAGTTCCTCCCGCCCGATGACCTTTCACTGCGCCAGGAAGCCCCAGGCACTCAGCAACTGCTGCAGGTCACCGACTACACGGTGGTCGTGGCTACCCAGCGCCAGTCCGACCAGCAACCCATACCGATCACGTCCTCGTTGCAGATGCGCCTGAAGGGCAAGCCGCTGAGCAAGGGCGCGACCATCGGCCAGGTGCTGGTCAATTTCGACGGCGAGGGTGGCAAGAGCCTGAAGAAGCCGGTCTATGACGAGAAGACCCGGACCCTGACCCTCAATTACCCGGTGGCCGACTACCGGGTGATCATGGATCTGCTGCGCAACGAAACGCTCTACGTACAGTTCCTGACCTACGCCAACGGCCACGTCTGGGCCGACCTGCACACCGGCACCGTACGTACGCGTTGAGGCCCGCGGGTGCCGGGGGGTAAACTGCCGGCCTTCGAAAAATGCCCGTGATGGCCCAGTTGGAGTCGGCGATGCGTAAAGACAAGAAACAAGTGATTGGTGACGAGATCAGCGATGAGTACATCAAGTCCTTCCTGCAGTTCGAGCCGGCCGATGGTCTGACCTCGCCGTCGCATCACAAGCTGATCAAGGGCTACCGTGGCCTGCGGGTCGATGATTTCGAGCGTTTCGTCGGCTTCTTCGTCGAGGCGGGGTACGACCTCGATGGCAAGGACGAGCACGGCAAGACTTTCGCCGAAGTGATCGCCGACCAGCGCAATGCGCCGGAGTACATCGAGATCATCGACAACGCCCGAGTTTGACCCGGAGCGTTGCGTGGGAGCGGGCTTGCCCCGCGATCGCATCGGCACAGCCATGGAAATGGTTCGGCCTGCACCGGCCAGATCGCGGGGCAAGCCCGCTCCCACGAGGGATTTGCCCGCAAACAAAAAACGCCCCGAGGGGCGTTTTTTCGTTTCGGCGGGGTCAGGCGTAGTGCTTGGCCGGGCTGCTTTCCACCAGTTCCAGCGCCACGTCGTTGTCGGCGCTGATCTTGTGGTAGAGCGCGGCATCGTTGGCCAGGACCTTTTCGCGTGCCGGGAAGATCTCCTTGAGCTTGGCGGCCCAGGCGCCCTTGGCCTGCTCGGGGAAGCAGCGCTCGATCAGTTCGAGCATGATCGACACGGTGACCGACGCGCCTGGCGAGGCGCCCAGCAGGGCGGCCAGGCTGCCGTCCTGGGCCGCGACCAGCTCGGTGCCGAACTGCAGGATGCCGCCTTTCTTCGGATCCTTCTTGATGATCTGCACGCGCTGGCCGGCCACTTCCAGGCGCCAGTCTTCGGCCTTGGCCTCCGGATAGAAGCGGCGTAGCGACTCCAGGCGCTGCTCCATCGACTGCATCACCTCGCTGACCAGGTACTTGGTCAGGTCCATGTTGTCGCGGGCCACGGCCAGCATCGGGCCGATGTTGCCCATGCGCACCGACAGTGGCAGGTCCATGAGCGAGCCGTGCTTGAGGAACTTGGTGGTGAAGCCGGCGTACGGGCCGAACAGCAGCGACTTCTTGCCGTCGACCACGCGGGTGTCGAGGTGCGGAACCGACATCGGTGGCGCGCCGACCGCGGCCTGGCTGTAGACCTTGGCCTGGTGCTGCTTGACGATTTCCGGGTTGTCGCAACGCAGCCACTGGCCACTGACCGGGAAACCACCGAAGCCCTTGCTCTCCGGAATCCCGGACAACTGCAGCAGCGGCAAGGCGGCGCCACCGGCGCCGAGGAATACGAAGCGAGCGTCGACCTCACGGCTGCCGCCGCTGTTGACGTCCTTGATGCTCACGGTCCAGCCGCTGCCGTTGCGGCGCAGGCCGACGACTTTCTTGCTGTACTTGACCTGGGCGTCTGGCGAATCGCCGAGCAGCTTGAGCAGCTTGTTGGTGAGCGCGCCGAAGTTGACGTCGGTGCCTTTCATCACGCGGGTGGCGGCGATGTGCTGATCGGCCGGACGGCCAGGCATCATCAGCGGCATCCAGTCCTTCATCACGGCTTTGTCTTCGGTGTATTCCATCTCGGCGAAGGCGTGGTGCTGCTTGAGCATCTCGAAACGCTTCTTGAGGAAGGAAACGCCCTTGTCACCCTCGACGTAGCTCAGGTGCGGCACCGGATTGATGAAGGCGCGCGGCGAGCCGAAGCTGCCCTTCTTGCTCAGGTAGGCCCAGAACTGGCGCGAAACCTCGAACTGGGTGTTGATGTGCACAGCCTTCTTGATGTCGATGCTGCCATCGGCGGCCTGCGGCGTGTAATTCAGCTCGCACAGGCCGGCATGGCCGGTACCGGCGTTGTTCCAGGGGTTGGAACTCTCCGCGGCCCCGGAGTCCATCGCCTCGACGACCTCCAGCTTGATCGACGGGTCGAGCTCCTTGAGCAGTACGGCCAGGGTGGCACTCATGATGCCCGCGCCTACCAGTACTACATCAACCGATTCGTTCTGCGCCATTTAACGCGTCTCCACAATCTACAGCACCTAATTGACAGCACAGGATTCCTGGGATGGCCAGGAACGCCATGTCCGACTCTTCGCAGTTCTTGCAACTTCCGCGGACACCGCCAATCAGTCTTGGGTGTTCGGCTATTGAACGCCCTTTGCCACGGGTGCGGCAATTCGACTTATGGTCAAGTGGTCCGTCGTGCGTTACGGGCCGGCCTCAGAGGCTCATCAATGATGAACGCTTTTGCCGTCTGTTCAGGGCTGTTCGGGACACATCTGCCGCTCTTGCACATGCCAGACTGTTCATTTGCTCGCCACACTCTCGTGAAGTTGTGAAAAACCGTTTTTTCACGCTCTTTTGGAGTCGTGAACCTCAAAAGTGGACTGCGCGATGGCAACCCGCAGGTTCATGCGAAGCAGAAGGCCGGAAACAGCAGGCACGACAGCCAATGCAAGACCTGAGTGGAAGGCTCTCTGTGGGCGAAGCGTCGAGGGTGCCGGGGTCAAGCGGCGAATGCGGGGCCCGATCAGGAGACGTCCTTATAATCGGGGGGAGATTATAACGAGGTCGCGGGCAGAAAGGTCGTTCTTCTTGGTTTTTATTGCAGCGTTTGTCAGGCAGACAGGATGCGCTGTTGCCAACGGCGCGTTGCACGGGCGCAAACCCGGGCGCTGGCGGGTAGTGGCTGGCCGAGCCAGCCCAGGTACGCATCGCTGACCTGCACCCAGCCGCTCCCGGCGGGCTGCTGCACGCATTGCTTGAAGCCAAGACAGATGCCGTGGTCGTCAAGGCGGGCGTAAGTGTTGTGGCGCGGGCGGTGGAAGAGCAGGGTCCAGAGCGAGGCCATGGTGGCGAGTCCTGTGCGTGAGGGCTGGAGCAAGGATAACCGCAGGGGCATGAAACGATTGTGACAAAGGCGCAGCTTGCAAGTGACCAGGGCTGCTTTTTCTTGCCGCTTGCCGCTTACAGCTTGCCGCTAGGTATACTGTGGCCTTTGCCGCTTTTTCTGGAGAAATGCGCATGTTGCAACGTCTGTTGGTCGGTTTGTTCGCGGTGGCCAGCCTGAGCCTGGCCGGTTGTGCCCACAGCCCGCAGCAACTCAGCCCGCAACCCAAGCTCACCCAGCAGCTCGCCCCGGTCGGCCACGGTCAGCCCGTGGTGGTCAGGGTCGTCGATGGACGCGCCTCGCAATCGCTGGGCACCCGCGGTGGCATGTACCCCGAGACCAGCACCATCACCGTCAACGGCAACGACATCGTGCCGAAGCTGCAGGCCCAGGCCGAGGCGGCGGTGCGCCTGCTCGGCTTCACCCCGACGCCCAATGCCGGCAATGCGCCGCAGCTGACCGTGACCCTGGCCGAACTCAAGTACCAGTCGCCCAAGGACAAGATGTACGTGACCGAGGCGACCATCGGCGCCACCTTCCGTGCCGACGTGTCCAATGCCAACCGTCGCTACAGCGGCCGTTACGGGGCCTCCCTCGACCAGCGTTTCGGCATGGCGCCGAACCAGGAGACCAACACCAAGCTGGTGAGTGATGTGCTCAGCGATGCGCTGACCCGCCTGTTCAAGGACCCGACCATCGGTCAGGTGCTGGGCGAGTAAGGCATCAGAAATGAAGAAACCCGCCGCCTGTGCCCAGGTCGCGGGTTTTTTGTTGCCTGAAGCCGCTTCCACAGGGATCGCACTTGCGCAATGGCCGCGAAGAAGGCGATGCGATTCAGGCGGCCTGCACGTTGAAATCGAGCAGGCTGATCCCGGTGTGCGGGTCGACCTCCGGCAGGTCGTGGTGGGCATGGCCGCCCAGCGCGCAGTAGACCAGCCACTGACGATCCTGGACGTTGATCGCGAAGCCGTCGATCAGCGCCTGCTGCTCTTCGCTCTGGGTGACGAGATACAGGCGGTCCTGGTTTTCGGCGTGCAGCATGACAAGCTCCGGTTCGGTTGAAGGCCGACAGGGTGGCCTGCCTGGATGACGAGCGTGTGACAGATGAAATTAAATGACAGTTGGTCGCAAAGTCGCGGTTCGGCCCGTGGCCTTGGGTAGAATGCCGCCCTTTGTTGCACGTGATACCGAGGTCGCGCAATGTCGTTGCAAGTGCTCTGGGGCTTTCTGGCCGCCCATCCGGCCAAGCTGATCAACCTGCTGGCCCTGTTCATCACCTGTCCTGGCGGGTTGCTGCTGCAAAGCGCACGGCGGCGCGCGGCGCTGAGGCGGGAACGCCTGGCTGTGGATGAAGGCGTGGTGGATGGGCTCGAACAGCGGATGCCGCGCTACTACTACATTCTTGGCTTCTGCTGTCTGGCGATGGCCTTGCTGCTGTCCTGGTTCAGTACCTGGATCTGATTCGTGGGAGCGGGCTTGCCCCGCGAAGGCATCAGACCAGACAACATCATTGCTTGGTCTGACATCATCGCGGGGCAAGCCCGCTCCCATGAGTCGTATTGTCAGGCCGATGCCGGCTGACGCTTCACCTGGTACTGGTTGCGCACAGGCGTCGCATACTGCTGCACCAGATACGGCTGATGCTCCACCGGGCAGGCGTCCAGCCGGCGCTGCCACTCCTGCTTGGCCTTGGCCAGCTCATCGGCCGGGAACAGCGTCTCGGCGCTTGGCACCTCCAGCTCGGTCTCTTTTTCCGCCCACATCGCATAGGCCAGGTAATGCACCGGGAACAACCGGTAACCGCCGAGGATCTGTCGGTCGATCGCCTGCGCCAGCTGTTTGGTGTCCTCGTGGTACTCGGTCACCGGGGGGGCGAAGTTGATGTGTACCCGCCCTTTGTAGCCAGTGATGCCCTGGGCGATGCTGTTGTCGTCCTCGCCCGGCGCCTTCTTGTAGCCGCCGGTGGTGGCGCGGATGTACAGCTCGCGAGCCTTGGCCTGGTCGCAAGGATCGTATTCGTAGCTGATCGACACCGGGATCAGGTTGAGGCCCTGGATCACCGCGCCGAACGGTTCGTCCTTGCGGCTCATGTGGAACATCTTGAGGATCGCCGAGTCGGTGCGGTCGTCACCGTCCTTGGCGCGGCCCTCGGCCTGGGCAATCCAGATCGACACGCAATCGTTGCGGATCGAGTGGTTGATGTACGCCGAGAGCAGCTGATAGGCCGCCAGCTTTTCGCGGCGTCCGCTGATCGAGCGATGCACGATGAAGCTTTTGTTCAGGCGCATCATGTCGCTGACGAACGGCTTCTGCAGCAGGTTGTCGCCAATGGCGATGCGCGGCGTCGGCAGGCCGGCGTGGTACACCGCATAGTTGACGAAGGCCGGGTCCATCACGATGTCGCGGTGGTTGGCCAGGAACAGATAGGCAGTGCCGGACTTGAGCTGCTCGACGCCGGTGTAGGTGACGCCGTCGGTGGCACGGTCGATGGTGCGGTCGACATAGTACTCGACCTTGTCCTGCAGCGTGGACACGCAGCTCACGCCGGCGAATTCCTTGCGCAGGCGCCGGGCGATCAGCGGTTTGAGCAGCCAGCCGAAGGCGCCCGCCGCGCGGGGGAAACGGAAGTGGGTGAGGATATCGAGGAATGCCGGGTCGCTGAGCAGGCGTGCCAGAACGGCAGGGACCTCAGCGTCGTCGTACGGTCGGATGGCATCGAATTCGCCCATCATGCTCTCTTGTTGGAAACGGCTAGGGTAATAAGGTAGGGACGGGGTCCGAAAAACGGCTCGAACACACACAGGCCCCGTAAACAGACCGGCAATTATACGCACAAGTCACTCGGGAGGCCGCGATGCTGGAGACTGCGATCTACGATTGCCCCTATTGTGGTGAGGAAGTCGAAACCACCGTGGACCTGTCCGCAGGCGATCAGGAGTACATCGAGGACTGCCAGGTGTGCTGCAAGCCTATCCGTTTTGTGCTGCAGGTACATGGCGAGGAATGGATGCTGGACGTATACGGTGAGAATGACTGATGCAGCGAATCTACGACCCGGAAAGCCTGCTGGAGGCCCAGATGCTGGTAGGCATGCTGACCAGCGAAGGCATCGAGGTGCATCTGGTCGGGCGCGACCTGATGGGGGCGATGGGCGAGTTGCCGACCCAGGGGTTGCTGGGCCTGGCGGTGGCGGATGAACAGGCCGAGTACGCACGGCAGCTGATCGATGCGTACAATGCCGCCCAGCCACTTGCCGGCGACGAACCGGAGAGTTATCCGGGAACCCTGATCTGCTAGGTTTTGAATTCGCCCATGTGTGGACGCTATGCCCTGTTTCGCTGGTCCCAGGCCTTTGCCGGCTTGCCGGGCTTCCCCTCGGGCCAGCAGGCCCAATGGAACATCTCCCCCGGGGCCTCGGTGTTGATCCAGCGCCAGCTCGATGGCCAGCTGCAACTGGCCAGCGCGCGCTGGGGGCTCACCCCGGCGTGGCTTACCGACCTGTCCCGTACCCCGGCCCAGGCGCGTGCCGAGACCCTGGCCGAGCAACCCATGTTTCGCGAACCGTTGCGCAAGCGGCGCTGCCTGATGCCGGCCAACGGGTTCTACGAGTGGCGCGGCACCGCGCGCAAGCGACCGTACTGGGTGACGCCGGGGGAGGGGGCCTCGCTGTTCTTCGCCGCGCTGTGGGAAGTCTACCCGGTGCAAGAACAGCAGTGGC
Source organism: Pseudomonas sp. GD03858 (assembly GCF_029840925.1). Taxonomy (GTDB): domain Bacteria; phylum Pseudomonadota; class Gammaproteobacteria; order Pseudomonadales; family Pseudomonadaceae; genus Aquipseudomonas. The sequence goes on along the minus strand of NZ_JAOCDM010000024.1, from coordinate 33,141 downwards.
TGAGCTGCGCGGTGGTGACCCAGGCGGCGATGAACCAGCGCCGGCCACTGATTCTGGATGAGGCCGAGCAGGCGCTGTGGCTGGATCCCGAGACACCGATGGCGAGGCTGCACGAATTGTTGGCCAAGCCAGCGACGGCATTGCGTGAGCGAGCACTGGCGTTCTTCGTCAACGATCCGAAGCTCAATGGGCCGGAGTGCCTGACACCGGCGTAGGTGGCGTACGGTACTCGGTGTAGGAGCGGCCTTGCCGAGGCGTCGGACCGGTCGGAACGGGGCGCGTAGCGGCCCCAGATTCCGAGCCATCATCGAAATTGCTGGGGCTGCTGCGCAGCCCTTTCGCGACGCAAGGCCGCTCCTACAGGTGCGCGACCTGAGCTACACCCTGAACTGATTGATCAACCGCCGTTGCTGTTCCGCCAGCTTGGTCAGCTCGGCGCTGGCCTGGCTCGACTCGTCGGCGCCACCGGCCACTTCGCCGGCCACCTGGCCGATGTTGATCACGTTGCGGTTGATGTCCTCGGCCACGGCGCTCTGCTCCTCGGCGGCGCTGGCGATCTGGGTGTTCATGTCGTTGATCACCGACACCGCCTGGGTGATGCTCTCCAGCGCCTGCGCGGCGCGGCTGGCCTGCTGCACGCTGTCGTCGGTCTTGCCCTGGCTGTCCTCCATCACCTTGACCACTTCGCGGGTGCCCTGCTGTAACTGCTGGATCATCTGCTGGATCTCTTCGGTGGCCTGCTGGGTCTTCTGCGCCAGGTTGCGCACCTCGTCGGCGACCACGGCGAAGCCACGGCCCTGTTCGCCGGCGCGGGCCGCCTCGATGGCCGCGTTGAGCGCCAGCAGGTTGGTCTGCTCGGCGATGGCGCGGATGGTCACCAGGATGGCGTTGATGTTCTCGCTGTCGCGCGCCAGGTCCTGGACCACGGTCACCGCGCGGCTGATCTCGGTGGCCAGGGCGCCGATGGCGTGGGACGTGTCGCGCACGATGCCCAGCCCCTGGTTCGCCGCCCGGTCGGCATCGCTGGCGGCCTGGGCCGCCTGCGTCGCGTTGCGTGCCACGTCCTGTGCGGTGGCGGTCATTTCATGCACGGCGGTGGCCACCTGGTCGATCTCGGCCATCTGCTTGTGCACGCCCTGGTTGGTGCGGATGGCGATATCGGCGGTATGTTCCGACGAGTCGCTGACCTTCTGCACCGAGCTCACCACCTGGCTGATCATCGCCTGCAGTTTGGCCAGGAAGGTGTTGAAGCCCTTGGCGATGGCGCCCAGTTCGTCGGCCCGATCGCTTTGCAGGCGGCGGGTCAGGTCGCCTTCGCCCTGGGCGATATCGTCGAGCATGGCCACCATCTGCCGCAGCGGACGAGCGATGCCATGGGCCAGCAGCCAGATCACCAGCAGGCCGAGCGCCGCGATGCCCAGGCCGACGATGGTCATGCCAGTGATGTCGGTACGACGCTGTTCGGCCAGGTCTTTTTGCAACTGGTTGGCGTCGGCCATCACGGTGCTCAGGGGCAGTTCGAGCAGCAGCGTCCAGCGTGCGTCGGTGCTGGCGATCTTGAACGGCAGGTACAGCTCGATGCGGTCCTTGCCGGCGTCCACCTGGTACTGCAGGGCCTCGCCGCTCAGGCTCGCGAGGGTGCTGGCTTCGTCGCTGTCCAGCACATCGCTGGCCTTCTCGCCAAACTTCGCCGGGTCACGGGTGTAGGCCACCAGGCGGCCATTGCTCGATACCAGCGCCAGTTCGCCGGCGCCGTCGTACAGCTGGCGGTCGGCGGCATTGAGCAGGTCCTGGATGAAGTTGACCGATAGGTCGGCCCCGGCCATGCCCTGGAACTGGCCGTCGATCATGATCGGTTCGACGAATGAGGCGAGCATGACCATTTTGTCGCCCACCTTGTAGGGTGCCGGGTCGATCACGCAGGCCTTCTTCGACTCCTTCGGGCACAGGTAGTACTCGCTGGCGCGCACGCCTGTGGCCAGCACGGTGCGGTCGTCGACATCGGCCAGCTTGTCCTGGCCGAGGCTGCCGTCGCCGTTGCGGAACCACCAGGGCAGGAAGCGGCCGCTGGCGCTGTCGATGCCGACCAGTTGGCTGCCGACATAGCGGCTGTCGGCATGGTCGAGCGCGTTCGGCTCCCAGCCGAGGTAGGCGCCGAGCACGCTCGGGTTGACCTCGACGGTGCGTTTGAGCTGGTTGATCAGGTGTTCGCGGTCGACGCGCATCAGTGGCTGGCCGTCGGCACCCTGCATGCCGATCATCGCATTGGCGGTGGCGAGGCTGCGGGCGATCGACAGGGGCGCCTCCAGGCCGCGCTGGATCTCGCTTACCTGGGTGCGCGCCAGGGCCGTGAGGCGCTGCTCGATGACCGTCTCGAACTGTTGCTGGGTGCGCGTTTGCACCAGCGACTGGGTCCGCTGCCCGGCATACACGGCATACAGCACCAGGGCCGCGACAATGCTCAGTACGATGGCTCCGGCCAAGGCGGCCACGGAAAACTGGATCGACTTGAATTTCATGGCAAGGCTCCGCGCGCAAGCAGGTTGTTACCGGGTGTTATCGGCGGGCTAATACCAAAGCATGAGGACCGTGCGAGAAATCTTCCCTGCGGCTCTGGCCCAGGCGGACGTCTGGGCCTAGGATACGCGGCATGTAAAAAGGGAGTGTTTTCATGCGTAAGTCATTCGTCGTCGGCCTGCTCGGTGCCAGCGTCCTGCTGGGCGGTTGCCAGGCGGTCAATACCACCAGCGGTGGCGCCGTGGGCGTCGAGCGCAAGCAGTACATGTTCAGCATGCTCTCGACCGACCAGGTCAACCAGATGTACGCGCAGTCATACCAGCAGACACTTGGCGAAGCCTCGAGCAAGGGCGTGCTGGACAAGAGCAGCAACGATGCCAAGCGCGTGCAGGCCATCGCCAAGCGCCTGATCGCCCAGGCGCCACAGTTCCGGCCGGATGCCGCGCAGTGGAACTGGGAAGTCAATGTGATCAAGAGCGATGAGCTCAACGCCAACTGCGGCCCGGGCGGCAAGATCATCGTCTACACCGGTTTGATCGACCAGCTGAAGCTGACCGATGCCGAGATCGCCGCGGTGGTGGGGCACGAGATCGCCCACGCCCTGCGTGAACACAGCCGCGAAGCGATGTCCAAGGCCTACGGTGTGGAAATGGCCCGCCAGGGCGCCGGGGCGATCTTCGGCCTGGGCCAGGACAGCATGGCCATGGCCGATACCGTGGTGAACTACGCCATGACCTTGCCCAACAGCCGGTCCAACGAGAACGAGGCCGACCTGATCGGCCTGGAGCTCTCGGCCCGCGCCGGCTATGACCCGAATGCCGCGATCACCTTGTGGAACAAGATGAGCAAGGCGTCGGAAGGCGCGCCACCCGAGTTCATGAGTACCCACCCGGCTTCGAGCAGCCGGATCGCCTCGTTGCAGGCGGCGATTCCGAAGGTGATGCCGCTGTATCAGGCGGCCAAGCAGTAAAAAAATAGCTGCAAGCTTCAAGCTGCAAGCTTCAAGAGGAAGCCGATACACTTTTGCTTGCAGCTTGCAGCTTGCAGCTTGCAGCTTGCAGCTGTCTTACCCAATCCAGCCACTGGTCTTCATCGCCGAATACACCGCGACGATCGCCAGCACGAAGAACGCGGTCGCCGCCAGGCGACGGATCAGCGTCAGCGGCAGTTTCTCTGCCGCGAAGTTGCCCGCCAGAACCACCGGCACGTTGGCGATCAGCATGCCCACGGTGGTGCCGAGGATGACCATGATCAGGTGTGGATACTGAGCGGCCAGCATCACCGTGGCCACCTGGGTCTTGTCGCCGATCTCGGCGAGGAAGAAGGCGATCAGCGTGGTGACGAACGGCCCGAAGCGCCGCGCGTTGCTGGTTTCGTCATCGTCCATCTTGTCCGGTATCAGGGTCCACAGCGCGGTGGCGGCGAAGCTCGCGGCGAGGATCCAGTGCAGCACCGACTCGCTGAAGAAACCGCTGACCCAGGCGCCCACGGCACCCGCGGCTGCGTGGTTGGCCAGGGTCGCGGCGATGATCCCGGCGATGATCGGCCAGGGTTTGCGAAAGCGGGCGGCGAGAATGAGCGCGAGCAATTGCGTCTTGTCGCCGATTTCGGCGAGCGCAACGATGGCGGTAGGGACGAGCAACGATTCCAGCATCAGGATTCCTACGGGGGCGGGTCGACACGGCTATGACACGTACGACCTTCCCGCCCCGGGTAAGGTGTGCGTGTCATAGGTCTTGTCAAACCCTGGACCTGTCTGCGCAGATCGTGGGTCGCACGCGCCATGGCCTGTGGGCCAAGTGTGTTGACGCGTACCGGGCGAGCAGGGCGCTCGCGGGAGACTACTCCCCTAGGACGGAGCGGATTCTGCCTAGTGCGATCGCTTTCGGCAAGCTCTGTTTTTATCAGCGTGTTGCACGGTAGATCCGAAAGCCATGTGCTTCGGCACGGATTTCACAATTGCCCAAGGCGCCTTCGATCAGCGGTTGGTAGCGCAGGAAGCTGTTGGCGACCAGGCGTATTTCCCCGCCTTTTCGCAGATGTTCGCCTGATTTTTTCAACAAGTTTTCCGATGCCTGGTAATCGGTATGCACCCCGGTGTGGAACGGTGGATTGCTCAGGATCAGGTCCAGGCCGGTGGGCGCGGCATCGATGCCGTCACCGCTGATCACTTCGCCTTCCAGGCTATTGGCGGCCAGGGTCATGCGACTGGCCGCGACCGCGAAGGCATCGACATCGAGCAGGGTGATCCGGCTCTGCGGATAACGACGCTTGATCGTCGCGCCGAGCACGCCAGCGCCGCAGCCGAAGTCCAGGACATGGCCGGCGGGCAGTCCGTCGAGGTGTTCCAGCAGCAGCGCGCTGCCCTTGTCCAGACGCCCATGGCTGAACACCCCCGGCAGGCTGACCACGTGCAGCGGGCCATCGGCCAGTGGCAGTTCGAAGCGTTCGGCCAGGCTTTCCAGTCGTTTGGCCTCGGGGGCGTTGTCGATGGTCACCTGCCAGAGCTGGCAGTGTCTGGCGCTGTCGAGCTTGCGCGGTTTGCCGAAGGCCTGCAATTGCTTGGCCGCGCCTTCGATGCCGCCGCGCTTCTCCCCCACCAGGTACAAGATGCGCCCGGCCAGGCGCGAGGCCAGGGCGTTGAGCAGGTAGGCCGCCAGCTCGCGGGACTTGGGCAGGAACAGCACGGCGGCGTCGAAGGCCACCTCCGGCACCTCGACCCCATAGTGGCTGCGCCCGTCGAAGCGGCCTGCGAGCAACGCCTGGTCACCCGCGTGCCAGGTCCAGCCATGGGCGCCAGGCAACTGGCCGAGCAGGCCATCGGCCTGGACCCCGGCGATCAGCAGCGGGCCCTGGAACAGGTCCGCCTGGCGGAGCAATACTTCACTGCGCGGGTCCATGGACGACGCCTCCTGAAAAAAGTGGCGCAGTGTACCAGAGGCGTCGGTGGATCAGCCGACCACTCGCCGAGGCTGGCCAGCGAAGTAGGCCTGGGCGTTCTCGGCCAGCTGGCCGACGATGCGCTGGCGCGACTCCACCGCGCCCCAGGCGCTGTGCGGGGTGATGATCAGACGCGGGATGTCCGTCGCCAGCAATGGATTGCCGTCGACCGGCGGCTCGACGCTCAAGACATCGGTGGCGGCGCCGCCCAGGTGGCCACCCCGCAGGGCATCGACCAGGGCCTGCTCGTCGATCAGTCCGCCGCGGGCGGTGTTGACCACCAGCGCATGAGGCTTGAGCAAGGCCAGCTCGCGGGCGCCGATCATGTGCCGGGTCTGCTCGTTGAGCGGGCAGTGCAGGGTCAGGGCATCGACCTGCGGTAGCAGTTCGTCCAGCGGCAGGCGATCGGCGCGGGGCGGGCGCCCGGGGATCTGCCCGCTCAGCACGCGCATGCCGAAGGCTTCGGCCAGGTGCGCCACCGCGCCGCCCAGCTCGCCATGGCCGAGCAGGCCGAGGGTCTTGCCCTCCAGCTCGACGATGGGAAAGTCCAGCAGGCAGAACTGGCTGGCCTTGGCCCACTGCCCGGCCTTCACCGCCTGGTCGTAGTCGCACAGGCGCGTGGCCAGGGCCAGCAGCAGGGCCAGGGTGTGCTGGGCCACCGATGGCGTGCCGTAGCCCTGGCAGTTGCACACGGTGATGCCCTGGGCACGGGCGGCGGCCAGGTCGACATTGTTGGTGCCGGTGGCGGCTACCAGGATCAGCTTGAGGTCAGGGGCGGCGGCCAGTGTGGCGGCATCGAGCATCACCTTGTTGCTGATCACCGCCGTGGCGCCTTGCAGGCGTTCGGCGACCTGCCCTGGCGCGGTGGCGGCGTGCAGTTGCAGTTCATCGAACTGCGACTGCAGTGGCGAAAGGTCGAGGTCACCCAGGTCCAGTGACTGGTGATCGAGAAACACGGCGCGACGTGGGCTGGGCATGGAGGCTCCGGTGCAGGGCTGGATACATTCTTGGTGTTGGTTCGAAGCTGTGGGAGCGGGTTTACCCGCGAATGCGCAGGCGAGTCCACTAGCGCATTCGCGGGTAAAGCCGCTCCCACAGGGCACGCGATCCGTTCGGGGCAGTGTCTGGCCCGGCGTTGCTGTTCGTCAACGCCGACATCGCCACTCATACCTTGGCGCGGCAAATCATTCCTTCGGCTGATTTGACCGGTGCGTCACCGAACTACAGTGGATTCCTGAACCGTTCTGCCCGTATTGAAGAAAAGGGATACCCATGTTGCAGACACGCATCATCAAGCCCGCCGAGGGCGCCTACCAATACCCGTTGCTGATCAAGCGCCTGCTGATGTCCGGCAGCCGCTACGAGAAGACCCGCGAGATCGTCTACCGCGACCAGATCCGCCTCACTTACCCGCAGTTGAACGAGCGCATCGCCCGCCTGGCCAATGTGTTGACCGCGGCCGGTGTGAAGGCCGGTGACACCGTGGCGGTGATGGACTGGGACAGCCACCGTTACCTGGAGTGCATGTTCGCCATCCCGATGATCGGCGCCGTGGTACACACCATCAACGTGCGCCTGTCGCCCGAGCAGATCCTCTACACCATGAATCACGCCGAAGACCGCTTCGTGCTGGTCAACAGTGATTTCATCGGCCTCTACCAGGGCATCGCCGGGCAGCTGACCACGGTCGACAAGACCCTGCTGCTGACCGACGGCCCGGACAAGACCGCCGACCTGCCGAACCTGGTGGGCGAGTACGAGCAACTGCTGGCTGCCGCCAGCCCGCAGTACGACTTCCCCGACTTCGACGAGAACTCGGTGGCCACCACCTTCTACACCACCGGCACCACCGGCAATCCCAAGGGGGTGTATTTCACCCATCGCCAGCTGGTGCTGCACACCCTGGCCGAAACTTCGGTGCTGGGCAGCCTGGACAGCGTGCGGCTGCTGAGCAGCAACGACGTCTACATGCCGATCACGCCGATGTTCCATGTGCACGCCTGGGGCATCCCCTACGCGGCGACCATGATGGGTATCAAGCAGGTCTACCCGGGGCGCTACGAGCCGGACATGCTGGTCAGGCTGTGGCGCGAGGAGAAGGTGACCTTCTCCCACTGCGTGCCGACCATCCTGCAGATGCTGCTCAACTGCCCGTCGGCGGCCGGTCAGGATTTCGGTGGCTGGAAGATCATCATTGGCGGCAGCGCGCTCAATCGCGCCCTGTACCAGGCTGCGCTGGCCCGTGGTATCCAGCTCACCGCCGCCTACGGCATGTCGGAAACCTGCCCGCTCATCAGCGCCGCGCACCTGAACGACGAGCTGCAGGCCGGCAGCGAGGATGAGCGCACCAGCTACCGGATCAAGGCCGGCGTGCCGGTGCCTCTGGTCGAGGCTGCCATCGTCGATGGCAATGGCAACTTCCTGCCCGCCGATGGTGAAACCCAGGGCGAACTGGTGCTGCGCGCGCCCTGGCTGACCATGGGCTACTTCCGCGAACCGGAGAAGGGCGAGGAACTGTGGCAGGGCGGCTGGTTGCACACCGGGGATGTCGCCACCCTGGACGGCATGGGCTATATCGACATCCGCGACCGGATCAAGGATGTGATCAAGACCGGTGGCGAGTGGATCTCGTCGCTCGACCTCGAAGACCTGATCAGTCGCCATCCGGCGGTGCGCGAAGTGGCGGTGGTCGGTGTGCCGGACCCGCAATGGGGCGAGCGACCATTCGCGTTGCTGGTGGCGCGTGACGGGCAGAGCATCGATGCGCGCGCGCTCAAGGAGCATCTCAAGCCATTCGTCGAGCAAGGGCACATCAACAAGTGGGCGATCCCCAGCCAGATCGCCCTTGTTACTGAAATTCCCAAGACCAGCGTCGGCAAGCTCGACAAGAAGCGCATTCGCCTGGATATCAGCCAGTGGCAGGCCAGTAACAGCACGTTCCTTTCCACGTTGTAACCGGGGAGCGGGTCATGCCCTTTCTGGCATGACCCGCGGACTAGACACCGTGCCGCCTTGTCAAACGCTGGAATTGAGCCATGCTTGAGCACTGCCAGCGCACGGGCCGGTCGTTCGGGGCGGCCATCAGCAGGGAACGCAAATCACACTTTAGAGGGATCAAGCACCTGTGGTCGCTGGCTATAGTCGGGTCAGGGGATTTTCAGGAATGGGGGAGGGCGTCGTACCGCAGCGGGCGACGTCACCGGCAGGAGCCTGCTTCAACCAGGCGCTCGGGCCGTTTCTGAAAGGACTCACTGCCATAACAAAAAAGTACATGGAGTAGCGTCGATGACATCTGCAAACCCGTTCTGGCGCCGGGCTAAACTGCCTCTGGCCGTCAGCCTCGCTTCTACGCTCGCAAGTCCAGCTTTCGCGGTCAGCTTCAACATCGGGGAAATCGAAGGCCAGTTCGACTCGTCGCTCTCCGTCGGTGCCAGCTGGTCGACCGCCAACCCCAACAAGAACCTCATCGGTGCCAACAACGGCGGCAGGGGGCTGTCGCAGACCTCCGACGATGGCCACCTGAACTTCAAGAAAGGCGAGACCTTCTCGAAGATCTTCAAGGGTATCCATGACCTGGAGCTCAAGTACGGTGACACCGGCGTGTTCGTCCGCGGCAAGTACTGGTACGACTTCGAACTCAAGGATGAAAACCGCCAGTTCAAGGACATCAGCGATTCGGGCCGCAAGGAGGGCGCCAAGTCCTCGGGCGCCGAGCTGCTCGACGCCTTTGTCTACCACAACTACAGCATCGCCGACCTGCCGGGCACGGTGCGCCTGGGCAAGCAGGTGGTGAGCTGGGGTGAAAGTACCTTCATCGGTGGTGGCATCAACGCCATCAACCCCATCGATGTCTCGGCGTTCCGCCGTCCTGGCGCGGAGATCAAGGAAGGCCTGATCCCCGTCAACATGTTCTACGTGTCGCAAAGCCTGACCGATAACCTGACCGCCGAAGGTTTCTACCAGATCGAATGGGACCAGACCGTCGTCGACAACTGCGGGACCTTCTTCTCCCAGCCTGACGTGATCGCCGATGGTTGCAACAACAACCTGGCGGTGCTGGCCAAGCAGGCGAACGTGGCAAGAAGCCTGTCCGCACAGCTTGGCCCGTTCACCGGGGCGGCGATGAACGCGCTGTCCGGGCAGGGCGTGAGCTGGGGTTCGCCTGACGAGGGCGTGATCGTGCGCCGTGGGCCGGACCGCGATGCCCGTGACAGCGGCCAGTTCGGCGTGGCCCTGCGCTACATGTACGAGCCGCTGAACACCGAGTTCGGTGGTTATTTCATGAACTACCACAGCCGGGCACCGATCTTCAGTGGTCGGGGCGCGGCAGCTCGCTTCTACAACCCGGCCAACCTGGCTGGCGCATTGGCGCGCGCGGGCGTTCCGGCTGGCGCCGCAACCAACCCGGCCCTGCTCCAGGCGCTCATGCCCCTGTATGTCGCGGGCAACTCCAGCTACTACGTGGAGTATCCCGAGGACATCCGCCTCTACGGCCTGAGCTTCTCCACCACCTTGCCCACCGGCACGGCCTGGAGCGGCGAGATCAGCTATCGGCCGAATGCGCCCGTGCAGCTGAACACCACCGACATCCTGTATTCGGGCCTGACGCCACTCGACCCCAACACATCGGTGCTCAAAGGCACGCCGGACGCTGACCAGCCAGGCTATCGCCGCAAGGAGATCACCCAGCTGCAGACCACCTTCACCCACTTCTTCGACCAGGTCATGGGCGCCGAGCGTCTGACCATGGTCGGTGAAATTGGCTGGACTCACGTCGGCGGACTGGAAAGCTCTTCCAAGGCGCGCTATGGCCGTGACCCGGTCTACGGCCCCGGCCCGCTGCCCAATGGCCGCTGCCGAAGCCTCAACGCCACCACGCTGGCCGGTGTCGAGCAGAACAACCTGTCGCGCTACTGCGAAAACGAAGGCTTCACCACCTCCGACTCCTGGGGTTATCGCGTTCGCGCGATCTGGGACTACAACAACGTCTTCGCCGGTGTGAACCTGCGCCCGAGCGTGGCCTGGTCCCATGACGTCGATGGTTACTCCCCAGGCCCTGGCGGCAACTTCGAGGAAGGTCGCAAGGCGGTCAGCCTGGGCCTGGACGCCGAGTACCAGAACACCTACACGGCGAGCCTGTCGTACACCAACTTCTTCGATGGCAAGTACACCACCGTGGATGACCGTGACTTCGTCGCGCTCAGCTTCGGCGTGAACTTCTAAGAACCCTGATCCAGGACGACAACAGAATGAAAATGACCACACGTCTGCTGCAAGCCGGTGTACTGGGCATGTCCCTGCTGGCAACCAGCGTCATGGCTGCGGTTTCCGCCACCGAAGCGGCCAAGCTGGGCTCGACCCTGACCCCGATGGGCGCGGAGAAGGCCGGTAACGCCGACGGCTCGATCGGCCCGTGGGAGCCTCTCTCGAAGACTGCCGGCAGTGTCGACAGCAAGGGTTTCCTCTCCGATCCGTATGGCAGTGAGAAGCCACTGTTCACCATCACCGCGCAGAACGCCGAGCAGTACAAGGACAAGCTTTCGCCTGGCCAGCTGGCGATGCTCAAGCGTTACCCGGACAGCTACAAGATCCCGGTGTACAAGACCCACCGTGGCTCCACCGTGCCGGACGACGTGTTCGCCGCGATCAAGGAAAACGCCACCAAGACCACCCTGGTCGCCGGTGGCAACGGCCTGGAAAACTTCCGCACCGCCATTCCGTTCCCGATTCCCAAGGACGGGCTGGAGGTGATCTGGAACCATATCACCCGCTACCGTGGCGGCAGTGTGACCCGCCTGGTTACCCAAGCCACCCCGCAGCAGAACGGCTCGTACAGCCTGGTGTACTTCCAGGACCAGTTCGTGTTCCGCGACAAGATGAAGGATTACGATCCCTCCAACCCGGGCAACATCCTGTTCTACTTCAAGCAGGAAGTGACCGCGCCCGCTCGTCTGGCAGGCACCGTGCTGCTGGTCCACGAAACCCTCGACCAGGTCAAGGAGCCGCGCAAGGCGTGGATCTACAACGCCGGCCAGCGCCGCGTGCGTCAGGCGCCGCAAGTGTCGTACGACGGTCCGGGTACCGCCGCCGACGGCCTGCGCACCTCCGACAACCTGGACATGTACAACGGCGCGCCGGATCGCTACGACTGGAAGCTCGAGGGCAAGAAGGAGATGTATATCGCCTCCAACGCCTTCAAACTCGACGATCCGAAGCTCAAGTACGGCGATATCATCAAGGCCGGGCACATCAATCAGGACCTGTCGCGCTATGAGCTGCGTCGCGTCTGGCACGTGGTCGCCACCCTCAAGCCGGGCCAGCGCCATATCTACGCCAAGCGTGATTTCTACATCGACGAGGACACCTGGCAGGCCGCGGTGATCGACCAGTACGACGGTCGCAACCAACTGTGGCGCGTGTCCGAGGCCCACGCCCAGCCTTACTACAACGTGCAGGTGCCGTGGTACACCCTGGAGGCCATCTATGATCTGCAGTCGGGCCGCTACCTGGCCCTGGGCATGAAGAACGAAGAGAAGAGCGCCTACAACTTTGGCTTCAGCGCCAGCAAGGCCGAGTTCCAGCCAGCCGCGCTGCGTCAGTCAGGCGTGCGTTGAGCTGAAAACCGCAAACTCCGTGTGATCCCCCAGAACGCCCCGGCTTGCCGGGGCGTTTCTGTTTGCTGCTGGTGTGGAGCGCAATCGGCATTGTTTCTTTTTGTCGTAGTCTTTTTGGACTATTGCTGGCCGATCGTCTTCAAATGTGTTGCGTTTGCCGTTAGTCTCGCAACCATTCGTACCGCCGCATTATTCCAATCAGAACGAGCCGGCCATGACAGACCTGTCCCGTACGCATGGAGTCGCCAGCCAGGCCCTGGGCCTGTTGGACGGGCGTTTTTTCCGGCCACCGTTGCCGGAAGCGCACGTTCCTCGGGCACGTCTGTGCCAGCGCCTGCACACGGGGCTGGCAGGGCGCCTGCTGCTGGTGAACGCCCCCGCGGGGTTCGGCAAAAGCTCATTGGCCATCGAGTTCTGTCAGGGCTTGCCGGCCCACTGGCGTAGCCTCTGGTTGGGCCTGAGCCAGCGTGACGCCGACCCCGGTCGCTTCCTCGAGCGCCTGCTCGAAGGCCTCCAGCAGTTCTGCCCGGCGCTGGGTGGGCAAGCCTTGGGCTTGCTCAAGATGCGCCAGCGCCATCAGCCCTTCGCCTTCGAGGAGTGGCTCGATGGCTTGCTCGATGAGCTCACCCTGTACCTGCAACCCGATACGCCCCTGCTGCTGGTGCTCGATGACTACCACCTGGCACAAGGGCCGGTGCTGGACCGTTGCCTGCAGTTCTTCCTCAACCACCTGCCCGCCGGGCTGTTGCTGTTGGTCACCAGCCGCCAGCGCCCCGACTGGCATCTGGCGCGCCTGCGTTTGTCGCGGCAACTGATCGAGCTCAACGAACAGGACCTGCGGCTCACTTCCGAGGAGGCCCTGGCGGTAATCGGTCGGCAACCCACCGGCTTGCGCGGCCAGGCCCTCGACAATCTGATCCAGCGCAGCGACGGCTGGGTGGCAGGGCTGCGCTTCTGGCAACTGGCGGCGAGCGAGTCGGGCGAAGACAACGCCTTGCCCCAGGCCTTGCACGGTGGGGAAGGTCTGATACGGGACTACCTGCTCGAGGAAGTCATCGACATCCTTCCCGCGCCAGTGCAGGCGTTCCTGTACGACACGGCCTGTCAGGAGCGCTTCTGCGCCGAGCTTTGCGACGCCCTGCGCGAGCGGCATGACAGCGCCGAAATCCTGCGCTATCTCCAGGCCCACCAGGTGTTTCTCGTCCCGCTGGATGAGCACGGGCGCTGGTTCCGCTATCACCATCTGTTTTCCGACCTGCTGCGCAGTCGACAGACTAGCGAGCCCCTGGCGGGCCTGCATCTGCGGGCCTGCCGCTGGTTCGAAAGCCAAGGGCTGCTGGACGAGGCGGTGGAGCAGGCACTGCGTGCCGGGCACCTGGATGTGGCGGCCGACCTCGTGCAAAGCCTCTCCGAGGAGCAGTTGCTGGCGGAGCAGAACGTCGGCATGTTGCTGCGCTGGAAGATGGACCTGCCCGATAGCCTGCTGATCAGCACGCCACGGCTGATCGTGCTGTACAGCTGGGCCCTGGGGCTGGCCTGCCAGCTGGATGCCGCCGAGGAACTGGCGGCGTACCTGAGCCGTTTCCTGCCGGCGCCGTCGGCGACCGCGCAAAAGTCGATGCTGGCCCAGTGGCTTGCCCTGAGCGGTGTCATCGCCCGTGGCCGCGGTGATCGCGAGCGCACCCTGGCGTATTGCGGCGAAGCGCTGCAGAGCCTGCCGTGCAAGCGCTACGGGCAACGCCTGGTGTGCTTGTCGACGCTGTCCAACCTGGCGATCGCCGATGGCGACTTCTGGCGTGCCCGGGGCTGGAACCGCGAGGCGCTGGAGCTGGCGCAGCGAGTCGGCAATCCGTTGTTCGAGGCCCTGGCCCACTACGACCGGGCCAGGGTGCTGCATGCCCGTGGCGAAGTGCTGCGCGCACTGGACGAGACACGCCAGGGCTTGCTGCGCTTGCAGGGGCTCTCGGGGCAGCGGCTCTACGCGGTGCGTGCCCGCCTGACCCTGTACGAAGGCTACCTGCTCGCGGCGCGGCTGCAGCCAGGGCAGGGGCGTGCCCGACTGCGCGCGGGGCTGAGCGAGGCGCGCACCTGTCGCGATATCAGCGTGCTGATAGGGCACTGCGTGATCGCGTCGCTGGAAGGACGCGAAGGGCGTTTTGCCGAGGCGTTCGCCGAGCTGGCCGAGGCCGAGCGGCTGATGCATATCTGGGACGTGCCACCGATCTTCTACCTGGCCATGATCACCCTGGTGAAATGCGAGCTGTGGCTGGCCCAGGGGCGCACGGACCTTGCCGAGTCGTGGTTGTTGCGCCTGGGCCAGACGTACGGGGGCGAGCAGCCGGCGGCGGCCCCGGAGTTCCATCCACTGCTGCCGTTGCACATCGAGTTGCAGCAGGCATTGCTGGAGCGGGTGCTGGAGCGTCCGCGTGATGCCGAAGCGCGCTTGCGCGCACTCGTCGAGCGTGGCCAGGCCGGCGGCGGCATGACCCTGACGGTCAGTGCCGTGTGCCAGCTGATCCTGCTGTTGCTGGACGAAGGGCGGGAGGACGAAGCCGGCAGGCACCTGCCCCTGGCCCTGGCGGCAGCGCAGGGCGGAGCCTTGCAGGCGTTTCAGCGCTTGCTGGAGGAGCGGCCGCACTGGCTGCGCGAGCAGCTCGCCAGCTGCGTCGCCTGCCCAGTCCAGGTCGAGTTGCTGTCGCGCCTGCCAGAAGCCGCGCCATCCCTGTTGGCGACTGCTGACGCCCTGAGCGGTCGGGAACTGGCGGTGCTGGAGCTGATCGCCCAAGGCTGTTCGAACCAGCAGATCAGCGAGCGGTTGTTCATTTCGCTGCATACCGTCAAGACTCACGCCAGCCACATCAACAGCAAGCTGGGGGTCGAGCGCCGCACCCAGGCGGTGGCCAGGGCCAAGTCGCTGGGTCTGTTGGCCTGACGCACTGGATCTGCGCTGGCGTCGATCTTTGCGCGCTCATCTTTCCCCAACCCCTGCCGATACAGGTTTCGGCGGTACGCATCGCCACTTCCCTCTTCTCTCGATACAGGTCGTGTTGATGCTGCAGTACGGGCAAAAAAGCTTTCTCATCGTCGACGACTTCACCGACTTTCGCACGTCGACCCGCTCGATGCTTCGCGAGCTGGGCGCGCGCGACGTGGATACCGCCGACAGCGGCGAACAGGCGCTGCGCATGTGCGGGCAGAAGCGCTATGACTTCATCCTCCAGGACTTCCACCTCGGCGATGGCAAGAAGAACGGCCAGCAAGTGCTCGAGGACCTGATCCTCGACAAGCTGATCAGCCACGAATGCGTGTTCATCATGGTCACGGCCGAAAGCAGCCAGTCCATCGTGCTCAGTGCCATCGAGCACGAGCCCGACGCCTACCTGACCAAACCGTTCAACCGGGTCGGGCTGGCCCAGCGCCTGGAGAAACTGACCCAGCGCAAGACGCTGCTCAAGCCGATCCTCCAGGCCCTCGACCGTGGCCGGCCCGCCGAGGTGCTGGCGGCCTGTGCCGAGCTGTGCAAGCAGGATCCGCGGTTCGCGCCGTTGTGCCTGCGCTATCGTGCCGATGCCTTGCGCGATCTCAACCGTTTCGAAGAGCTGGAGAAGTTCCTCAAGAACATCCTCGCCAGCCGCCCTCAGCCGTGGGTCTACGCGGCGCTGGGCAGCCTGCTGCACAAGCGTGGCCAGCATGCCCAGGCCCAGGGGGTCTACGAACAGGCGCTCAAGGCATTCCCGATCATGCCCAACCTGTATGACGGCATGGCCGAGGTGCTGGTGGCCCAGGGCGAGAGCAAGCGTGCCCAGCACATGCTGGAAGAGGCGGTACGCCTGTCGCCGCTGGCCGTTCGACGCCAGGCCGCGCTGGGCAAGCTGGCGCTGGACAACGCCGACTTCGACAGCGCTTCGAAGGCCTATCGCCATGCGGTGAACCAGGGGCAGAGCTCGCGCTACAAGGATGCCGAAAGCAATCTGGGCCTGGTTCAGGCGCTGATGAACAAGAACGTTGGCAACGGCCTCGATGCCCGTACCCGGGTCGAGATCAACACAGTGCTCAGCGAGGTGGCCAAGGAGAACGTCGAGGACCAGGGCCTGCAGGTGCGAGCACGGCTGATGAAGGCGGCCAGCCTGCAACAGGCCGGCGACCCGGAAACCGCGGCCAAGCTCACCGAGCAGGCCATGCAGCGCCTGGACAAGATGGATCAGTTCTTCTCCGTGGAAGCCGCCCTGACGGTCGCCAGGCAGTTGCAACAGCTCGGTCAGGATGCGGCGGGCACCTCGATCCTCAAAGGCTGCGTGGAAACCTATGGCGATGATCCCAAGGTCATGCAGAACGTGGCCAAGCTCACCGATGACCCCGTGGTGCTTGGCGCGGTAACCGAGGCGGTGGACCTCAATCGCCAGGGCGTGCGCAGCTATCAAGGCGGCGAACTGAACGAAGCGCTGGGCATGTTCCGCAAGGCGTTGTCGCTGCAACCGAAGAACATCAGCATCGCCCTGAACACCGCCCAGGCGCTGCTGCGCATCGGTGGCGAGACACCACCGCCGGCGCTCATGCAGGAATGCCGCGACTGCCTCACCCGCGTGGCCGGCATCCCCGCCAGCGACAGCCGCTACGATCGTTATCGCAAACTGCACATCCGGGTCTTCGGCGCATGAACCAGGACAACCAGGGGCTGGATTTCTCCACGGTGATCGCCTCCACCGTGCACGACCTGAAGAACTCCCTGTCGGCGCTCACCCATGCGCACAGCCAGTGGCTGGCGCGCCTGCCCGAGGCGCTACGCGGGGGAACCGAGCAGGGCGTCGTGGAGCATGAGCTAAGCCATCTGAACGGCATGCTCGTGCAGTTGCTGGGCTTGTACAAGCTCGGCGTCAACCAGCTGCCGATCTGCCCGGACTACCATGAGCTGGACGACTTCATCGAGGCTCAGCTGGCGGCCCAGGAGGACGTGATCAAGCACCGCGATATCCTCGCCACCTGGCGCATCGAGACTGAAAGCCCGCTGGGCTTCTTCGACCGTGAACTGGTCGCCTCGGTGGTGGCCAATGTGCTCACCAACGCTATCCGCTACGCCGGCCATGCCCTGCTGATCAGCATCGAGGAAGAGGGCGAGCAGCTGGTGATCAGCGTCAACGACGACGGTGCCGGTTATCCACAGCGCATGCTCGAACGCCAGCACGACTACGCGCAGGGCATCGATTCGCAGAGCGGCAGCACCGGACTGGGGCTGTACTTCGCCGCGCGAATTGCCGCGCTGCATGAGCGCAACGGGGTACGCGGGCGGATCGAAATCGCCAATGGCGGGACGCTGGGGGGCGGGTTGTTCCGGTTGTACCTGCCTTGATGCCGGTGTCGTACTTTGTCGCCAAACCGGGACCGCATCCCAAGATCAAGTCAGGCATTTCCCACTGGCATCAAGTGGACTTTTTCCGGCACTCGAGGAGTGGCAGTGTAGATACTTGGTCTCTACATTTCACTTGCTATCGCCGGGAGGGTTTCTACTATGTATCTACCGTGGGAGATACTTATGCAGATCAAGATTCAACAGTGGGGAAACAGCGCCGCCATTCGAATTCCCTCCACAGTCCTCAAGCAGATGCGTCTTGAAGTGGGGTCAACCCTGAGTCTGGACACGGCTGGCGAAAGCATGGTGCTCAAGGCTGTCAGGGCGAAGCCTAAATACACGCTTGAAGAACTGATGGCGCAATGTGATCTGAACGCACCAGAACCGGAGGACATGGCCGCCTGGAATGCCATGCGCCCGGTTGGACGTGAAATGTGAGGCGCGCCAAGTTCGCCAGAGGGGACATCGTCAGGGTCAACCTGGACCCCACGGTCGGTCGGGAGCAGCAGGGCGCAGCGCGACCTGCGCTGGTTCTGACTCCGAACACGTTCAATGTTTCCGGGCTTGCGGTGATCGCTCCGATCTCCCAGGGCGGGGACTTTGCGCGGCACGCGGGTTTCGCGGTGACGCTCAGCGGTGCCGGTACGCAGACGCAGGGCGTCATGCTATGCAACCAGATACGCATCGTTGATCTGGAGGCGAGAAACGCCACGCGTGTCGAGTCTGTTCCCGAAGCTGTCGTTCTGGATGCACTGGCTCGTGTTCAAACACTTTTCGAGTAATTGGTTATCCCTTCATGGCACATCCTGCGACAGCCCTCATCCGCGAAACCTTCCCCGTAGGCCCCCTGCAGTGCAACTGCACCCTGATCGGCGACCCTGTCAGCAAGAAGGCGATTGTCGTCGACCCAGGCGGGGACGAGCAGAAGATCCTCGCCCGCCTGCAACACCACGGCCTGACCCTGGTGAGCATCATCCACACCCACGCCCACTTCGACCATTTCCTTGCCTCGGGCAAGCTCAAGGAGCTGACCGGCGCCACGCTGCACCTGCACAAGGCTGACCAGCCGCTGTGGGAAAACCTGGAAATGCAGTGCCAGATGTTCGGCATGCCCTATACGCCGGTGCCGTCGCCGGACCGCTGGCTGAGCGACGACGAGGAGTTGGCATGCGGCTGTGGCGTGGCACTGCACACACCGGGACATACGCCGGGATCGATGAGTTTCTGGTTCGCCGAGCACAAGCTGCTGATCGCCGGCGACACCCTGTTCCGTCGCGGCGTCGGCAGGACCGATTTGTGGGGTGGCGATCAGCGGGCTATCGTTCGTTCCATCAAGGAGCGGCTGTACCGCCTGGATGAAGATGCCATCGTGGTGACCGGGCATGGCCCGCAGACCCGCCTCGGCGACGAGATGCGCGAGAACCCGTTCGTGCGCGCCTGAGGTTTCATGGAATTTTTTCACCGTGCTGCAATCCAAGGCTGGCACAGATCCGCGTGTGATCCGCCGCACTTTTGAATTTCAGTAGGAGCTTGTCCATGTTCACCATGCGTCGTCTGATTATCGTCGCTACCGCCGCTGCCCTGATGTCCGGTTGTGCCAGCCCCAACCCCTATGACAACCAAGGCCAGGCGCAGGGCTCCACAGGGATGAGCAAGACCGCCAAGTACGGTGGCCTGGGCGCGTTGGCCGGTGCCATCGCCGGTGCCGCCATCGACCACAACAACCGCGGCAAGGGCGCGCTGATCGGCGCGGCCGCGGTGGGCGCCGCCGCCGCCGGCTATGGCTACTACGCCGACAAGCAGGAGGCCGAGCTGCGAGCGCAGATGGCCAACACCGGCGTGGAGGTGCAGCGCCAGGGCGACCAGATCAAGCTGATCATGCCGGGCAACATCACCTTCGCCACCGATTCGGCGAATATCGCCCCGAGCTTCTACTCGCCGCTGAACAACCTGGCCAGCTCGTTCAAGCAGTTCAACCAGAACACCATCGAAGTGATCGGCTTTACCGACAGCACTGGCAGCCGCCAGCACAACATGGATCTGTCGCAGCGCCGCGCCCAGGCGGTCAGCACCTACCTGACCTCGCAGGGCGTCGATGCCTCGCGGGTCAGCGTGCGTGGCATGGGCCCGGACCAGCCGATCGCCAGCAACGCCGATGCCAACGGGCGGGCGCAGAACCGTCGGGTCGAGGTCAACCTCAAGCCGATCCCGGGTCAGCAGTATGACCAGCAGGGCACTGTTCAGCAGTATCCCTGAGCCGTTGCTGTAGCGAAGCGTCTTCAATCTGGGCCGCACAGCGGCCCCGATTGCTGCCGGAACGGCAGCGGTCATGCGACTTGGCGGCGTTTCCAGAAGGGTTGGTCGGCGTAGCGTGATTCGACGCCGTAATAGCCCCGTTTCATCGCCTGATACTCGCTGACGTGCCGTTGGATATCGATGCGATAGGCCTGGGACTGCTCGGCTTCATGGCTGGCGTCCGCGAGGCTGATGGCGGCCAGCCGGGCGCTCTGGATTCCCGTGCTCAAGGCGTAGCCAATGCCCATCGACGACAGCGGGTCGAACGCCGCCACGGCGTCGCCCGCCGCCGCCCAGCCGTCGCCGCAGCACGGCACGAGTTGCTGCGAATGAGCCGGCCAGACGCGCAGGTCGCCTTCGATCGGTCGTTCGCCCAGGCGCGCACGGGTATTGGGCGCTTGGGCCAGTGCCGTGTGCCAGAAATGCTCGCGGTCATCGTGCGAGGCCTGGAGCAGATCGGCGTCGGTCATCAGCACGGCGATCAGGCGACCGTCCGGCACCGGGGCGCTGTACCACCAGCCCACTGCCACGGCTTCGACCAGCGAGCAACCTTCCACGACGATGTCGCTGGCGGCGTGATACGCCGAAATGCCCACCAGCCGATCCTGCTGGACGCGGCTGGCGCCTACCGCTCGAGCCAGCCAGGCGCTGCGCCCGGTGGCATCGATCAGGTAGCGGCAACGCACTTCGGGTGAGCCTTCCAATCCATCTATCCGCAGCTTCCAGGCGTCGCCGTCGCGCTCTACCGCCCGCACCCGAACGCCGGTGAGCAACTGCGCGCCCATGCTGCGCGCGGCATTGGCCAGGCCGGCGTCGAAGCGCGTGCGGTCCAGGTGCCAGCCATGGCCGCGTCCGGTGAACAGAAAGTCCTGCGCGCGGACCTCGCTATCACCCCAGGCGGCGGTGAAGGCGAACGACTGACTGAAACCGGCCTGGCGAAAATGCTCGCCGACGCCGAGGTAGTCGAGCAGGGGCAGGACGCCGGGGGAGAGGGTCTCGCCGACCTTCTCCCGAGCGTATTCTCGTTGTTCCAGCACCATCACCGAGTGACCGCTGTGGCGTCGCAGGGTGAGGGCGGCCGCACTGCCGGCCGGCCCTCCCCCGACGACGACCACGTCCACGGTCCTCGGTTGGTCAGCGAACAAGATGCCCTCGGGCTGTGACCACTTGACGCCCATCGATGCTCGGTAGCTTCTCGTCCGGCTTGAGGTACCAGGTGTTGAAGAAGTTGCCGCTGGCGCCAGACAGCACGTACTCGGCCGGGCCGACGGCGTAGCTGGCCGCCACGAAGCGGTCGTTGTTGCGCTCGGTCTCGACGAAGTAGGGGTACAGGTCGCGCAGCGGCCCCTGGGCTTCATTGGTGATGAAGCCCAGGTAGTGCCAGGCCTGGATCATCTCGGTGTAGCCGTTGATGCCCCGGCTGTAGATCGACTGCATGCCGGCCGAGATCCCCGAGGCCTGCTGGGCCGCGGCGGTCATGTCGGCGGGGATGACGTTCCACGGGCTTTGCGGTGGCCACCAGTAGGCGTAATAGGACGGTGCCTTCGGCACGCCGTCGTCCTTGTTGAGCGCAGGGTCGGTGAAGTTCACGTTCTGCACCGTGCACTGGTAGAAGTCGGCCTGCCACGGGATGGCCATGCGCTTGGTCAGGTCGCCGGGCTCGCAGCCCTGGAACGGCCCTTCCGGATCGGTTTCGTTCTCGCTGACGCTCAGGCCGTTGGCGTAGTAGTAGTCGCTGTCATGGCGATGCCTGATCTGGTAGGGCTTGTCGTAGAGGGAGGGGCTGTAGAGGCTCCAGGTCACTTCGATGCCCGGGCACAGGGGGCCGCCCACGCAGTTGCCGATGCTCGCCTGATCCAGCGCGCTGACACCCGGCAACGGTTTCGGCGGTTCCACGACGAACTGGCCGGCCGCCCACTGTCCCAGCAGGAAGTACTGGGTGCGGGTCAGGGTGAGAAACTTGTCCAGCAGCTGGTTGCTGACCGAGTTGGAGCCGGAATTCAGCGGCATCAGCGGAATGCCGGACTTCTGGTCGAACAACTGCGCCTGGGCACCGTCGGTGAAGCCGTTGCTGCCGGGGTTGCGGAACAGCGAGAAGTAGTCCTGGCGCTGCTTGAGGTTCGCCGATGAGCGATCCTTGGCATCGAACGGGGGTGGCGAGAAGCTGTTGAGCGACGGGATCGCCGCGACCCAGCGATAGCCCGCAGGACGCCGCAGGATCGGCTCGATGTCGCGTTCGTAGTTGGCGATGTAGCTCGTCTGGTACTGGCCGTTGCGATACAGCTCCGGCAGCAGGTTGAGTTCACGTACCGCCACGTCGAAGGCCAGGTCGTCGAGGGTGACGATGTTCTCAAGCTCCGGGGCGAACTTCGGCGAGCCGACGATGCACCAGGCGGTGAGTACCTGTACGGGCTGGTTGGTCAGTTTCAGGGTACAGGTGACGGGGCCGTCGGAGACATCGTCATGCCAGGTGTCGGCGCCGGCGAAACTGCTGATCGATTCGTTGCCGCCGGCATGGCCATGCCCGCCAAGCACCAGCAGACGCCCCTTGGCATCGGTGCGCAGGGTGCCCAGGGTATTGATCTGCTGGCCCTGGGTGGCGCGTTTGGGGAAGGAGCGGAAACGGTAGTCGTTGCTGGTGTTTTCCCGGGAGAGCTCGACTTTGCTCTGGCGGCCGGACACAGGATAGGGGCCCGGGTCGATGATGAGTTGCTGGCGTTCGCTCGGATCGGTGACGGTGGCGTTGCGCAACGGCACGTCCTTGGCCTCGTAGCTGTTGTCCGCGCCCAGCAGCAGGTTGCCTTCCAGTTCGGCGAAGTTGTACCAGATGGCTTTCTTGTTGGCCAAATGGACCGACCAGGTCATGGACTCGACATTCGGGCTATCGAGGGTGAGCTCGGTGGCCTTGCCATTGTCGTCCACGGCGAAGATGCAGAATCGCGCGGCCTGGCGCTTGACGCTGCCATTGGCGTCCTTGTAGCGGCTGACATACACCGGCTGCTGCTGTGGGTCGAACGTCTGGTTGCCGTACCCGTCGCACTCCAGCGGTCGGCCGCCGAGGGTTTCCGGGGCCAGGTAGAAGCCCGTCTCACTGTTGCCCACACGCGCAACCCCGATGCTGGGGCCTATGACGTATTTCATGACCACTCTCCTTGTCGTGCCTTTCCTTCACTGTGCGATCACGCCCGATCGCCTGGGTCTTGCGAGGTGACGCAAGCCGTTATGCCGCGCAGGCGGCACAGAGGACGGGACCAGAGACAGGGGAGGGCCGGATACAGCGGTCGCGCGCTCGCCATGGGTCGGGTCGAGCGCTGCGCTTCCTTGACGCCTGCTGTGATTTCATCCTGACAGCATTGAACGCTAGCCCTGGGCAAAGGGAAGTCAAATGACGTTGGTCGGCAGCCGACGAGGGGCGTGGAACCGCCCAAGAAGGGGCTGTCCGCCCCTCATGGGCAAGCTTCAGGAATTGCGCGGTCCTGTGGGAGCGGGCTTGCCCGCGATGGGCCGCAAAGCGGCCCCAGCATTACGGCTAGGCCGGCATCTTCCCGCCATGATGAGCCTGGATCGCGGTCAGCGCGATGGTGTGCACGATGTCCTCGACCTGCGCCCCGCGCGGCAGGTCGTTCACCGGTTTGCGCAGCCCTTGCAGCATCGGCCCCAGGCTGACGCAGTCGGCGCTGCGCTGCACCGCCTTGTGGGTGGTGTTGCCGGTGTTCAGGTCGGGGAACACGAACACCGTGGCCCGCCCGGCGACCTGGCTGCCAGGGGCCAGCTGGCGGGCGATGTCCGGGTTGGCCGCGGCGTCGTACTGCAACGGGCCGTCGATCAGCAGGCCATGTTCGGCTTCCTGCGCCAGGCGCGTGGCCTCGCGGACCTTCTCGACCTCCTCGTCGCTGGCCGCCGAGTCACTGGAGTAGCTGAGCATCGCCACCCGTGGCGCGATGCCGAACGACTCGGCCGACTCGGCGCTCTGCCGGGCGATCTCGGCAAGCTCCGCGGCGCTGGGATGAGGATTCATCACGCAGTCGCCATAGACCAGTACCTGGTCGGGGAACAGCATGAAGAACACCGACGACACCAGGCTGCTGCCCGGCGCGGTCTTGATCAGTTGCAGGGCCGGACGGATGGTGTTGGCGGTGGAGTGCACCAGGCCCGAGACCAGGCCGTCGACCTCGCCGAGCGCCAGCATCATGGTGCCGATCACCACCGGATCCTCCAGTTGCTGCTCGGCCATCGGCGCGTTGAGGTTCTTGCTCTTGCGCAGCTCGACCATGGGCTCGACATAGCGGCCGCGGATCAGCTCGGGGTCGAGCACTTCCAGGTCCGGCGGCAGGGTGATGCCTTGCGCCCGTGCCACCGCGTCGACCTCCTCGGGCTTGGCCAGCAGCACGCAACGCGCGATGCCGCGTGCCTGGCAGAGCGCCGCCGCCTGCACCAGCAACGGTTGCGCCCCTTCGGGCAGGACGATGCGCTTGTTGGCCTGCTGGGCGCGCTGGATCAACTGGTAGCGGAACACCGCCGGCGACAGGCGCAACTCGCGCGGGGTGCCGCAGCGCTGATGCAGCCAGGCGGCGTCCAGGTGGCTGGCGACGAAGTCGGTGATGAACTCGGCGCGCTCGCGGTCGTCCACCGGAATTTCGCGGTTCAACGAGTTGAGCTGGTTGGCGGTGTCGTAGGAGCCGGTGCCCACCGACAGGATCGGCAGGCCGGCCTGCAGGGCGCCGCGACACAGTTCGAGGATGCGTGGGTCGGGCTTGCTGTCGCTGGTCAGCAACAGCCCCGCCAGGGGCACGCCGTTGATCGCGGCCATGCACACGGCGAGGATGATGTCGTCGCGATCGCCCGGGGTCACCACCAGGGTCCCGGAAGTGAGCAACGGCACGGTGTTGGCCACGGTGCGCGCGCAGATGATGATCTTGCTCATGCGCCGCTGATCGTAGTCGCCGGCGTTGAGCACCTGGGCGCCGAGCAGTTCCGCCACGTCACGGGTGCGTGGCGCGTTGAGCTCGGCCTGCCAGGGAATGCAGCCGAGCAGGCGGAAGTCGTTGCCGCGCAGCAGCGGCGAGTGTTCGCGCAGGCGCGTGGCGAAGTCGGCCATGCTTTCGTCGGTGCGTACTTTGTTGAGGATCACCCCCAGCACCTTGGGGTCGCGTGGGCCGCCGAACAGCTGTGCCTGCAGTTCGACGCGGCCGGACAGCTCGCTGAGCACTTCGTTTTCCGGCGCCGACACCAGGATCACCTCGGCGTCGAGGCTCTTGGCCAGGTGCAGGTTGACCCGCGCGGCGTAGCTGGCGTGGCGGGTCGGGACCATGCCCTCGACCACCACCACGTCCTTGCCTACGCAGGCCTGCTGGTACAGGCGGATGATCTGTTCGAGCAGCTCGTCGAGCTGGCCGTCGCCGAGCATGCGCTCGACGTGGCTCAGGCTCAGGGGCGTGGGTGGCTTGATACCGTGGGTACGGGCCACCAGTTCGCTGGAACGCTCCGGGCCGGTGTCGCCGGGGTGGGGCTGGGCGATTGGCTTGAAGAAGCCGACCTTGAGCCCGGCCCGCTCCAGGGTGCGGACCAGGCCCAGGCTGATGGAGGTCAGGCCGACGCCGAAATCGGTCGGCGCAATGAAAAATGTCTGCATGCGTGCTTCTCGAAATAAGCGATGCCAGGAAGTCAACGGCCAAGGGTAGCGCCAACGGCACCCTGTGCGCACCAGCCGCAGGCGAATGCCTGGCCGATGCGTCGCGCGCGCTCGTCGGCGTCGAGCACCCAGGGGCGTGCCTGCCACGGCGGCTGGTGGCGCAGGTGCTGGGTATGACCGCACGATAGCTCCACCACCCAGTGGCCTTCTTCGTCGCGGTGAAAGCCGATGATCCGACTGATGGGCTGCCCCTGATCGGGCTCGCGTTCGCAATCGGCCGGTGCGTTGGTTACACTTGTCCGTTCTACATTCTTTTGCAAAAGGTCTCGCCCCATGCTGATCGCCGCCAACAAGGCTGTCTCCATCGACTATACCCTCACCAACGACGCAGGTGAGGTCATCGACAGCTCCGCCGGTGGTGCGCCGCTGGTGTACCTGCACGGTGCAGCCAACATCATCCCAGGTCTGGAAAAGGCCCTGGAAGGCAAGCAGGCCGGTGACGAGCTGAGCGTTGCCATCGAGCCGGAAGAAGCCTACGGCGAGTACATGGCCGAACTGGTCAGCACCCTGAACCGCAGCATGTTCGAAGGCGTCGATCAGCTGGAAGTCGGCATGCAGTTCCACGCCTCGGCGCCGGATGGCCAGATGCAGATCGTCACCATCCGCGACATCGACGGCGACGACGTGACCGTCGACGGCAACCACCCGCTGGCCGGCCAGCGCCTGAACTTCAAGGTCAAGGTTGTCGACGTGCGTGATGCCAGCGAAGAAGAGATCGCTCACCGTCATATCCATGGTGAAGGTGGCCATCACCACTGATTTTCTGCGCTAAGCTCAGAGAGTCGCCAGGCGCTCGGGCAAGCCGGACTTGCCCTCCTCAGGAGGGTGGACGGTTTGGCCGCGCGCCTTTTTAGTGGGCGCGATTCGCCCCTGCGACAACCGGGAACCTGAGAGGGGAATCAACATGAGTGCATTTCACGACCTGACGTTGAAGGCGCTGAACGGCGAGGACCTGCCCCTCGCACCGTTCAAGGGCCAGGTGGTGCTGGTGGTCAATGTCGCCTCCAAGTGCGGCCTGACGCCGCAGTACGCGTCACTGGAAAAACTGCACCAGCAGTTCAAGGGCCAGGGTTTCAACGTACTGGGCCTGCCCTGCAACCAGTTCGCCGGCCAGGAGCCTGGCAGCGAGAAGGAAATACAGGAGTTCTGCAGCCTCAACTACGGCGTCAGCTTCCCGCTGGGGGCCAAGCTGGAAGTCAACGGTCCACAACGCCACTCGCTGTACCGCCTGCTGGCGGGCGAGGGGGCTGAGTTCCCCGGTGATATCACCTGGAACTTCGAGAAGTTCCTGGTTGGCAAGGATGGTCGCGTACTGGCGCGTTTCGCGCCGCGTACCGCGCCGGACGATCCGACCGTGGTGCAGGCGATCGAGAAAGCGCTGGCCTGAACACCACTGCGGGGCGGCCCCGCGTCGAGGAGGGGCTGCGTGGCAGCCCCTCTGCAGTCGCCCGCGATACTGTGCAATCACTCCAATCAATAATGCTGTGCCCGCCGGCGGGCTCTCTCTAATCTCAGGCGCATTTCCTCATCTGCCGGGAGCGCCGCATGTCCAGCAACCCTTTGTTCCAGCCTTTCACCCTCGGCTCCCTCGACCTGCCGAGCCGTGTGGTCATGGCGCCGATGACTCGCACCTTCTGCCCAGGCGGCGTGCCCCATGACGGCGTGGTCGAGTACTACCGCCGCCGCGCCGCCGCCGGTGTCGGCCTGATCATCACCGAAGGCACCACGGTCGGCCACAAGGCCGCCAACGGTTATCCCAATGTGCCGCGTTTCCATGGCGAGGACGCCTTGGCCGGCTGGAAGCGCGTGGTCGATGCCGTGCATGCCGAGGGCGGGCGCATCGTGCCGCAGTTATGGCATGTCGGCAGCGTGAGGCGCCTGGGCACCGAGCCGGACGCCGAGGTGCCGGGCTACGGTCCGAGCGGCAAGGAGAAGGACGGCAAGGTGCTGGTCCATGGCATGAGCCGGGACGACATTGGCGAGGTGATCGCCGCCTTCGCCCAGGCCGCGCGCGATGCCCAGGCCATCGGCATGGACGGAGTGGAGATCCATGGTGCCCATGGTTACCTGATCGACCAGTTCTTCTGGGAGGCCAGCAACCGTCGTGACGATGAGTACGGTGGCGACCTGGCCGCGCGCTCGCGTTTCGCCATCGAGCTGATCCAGGCGGTGCGTCAGGCGGTCGGTGCGGATTTCCCGATCATCTTGCGCTTCTCGCAATGGAAGCAGCAGGACTACAGTGCGCGCCTGGTGGAGACCCCCGAGGCCCTGGCAGCGTTCCTCGCGCCGCTGTCCGACGCGGGGGTGGATATCTTTCACTGCTCCACCCGCCGTTTCTGGGAGCCGGAATTCGCTGGCAGCGACCTGAACCTGGCCGGTTGGACCCGCCAACTGACCGGCAAACCGACCATTACCGTGGGCAGTGTAGGGCTGGACGGTGAGTTCCTGCAGTTCATGGTCGCCACCGACAAGGTGGCCAAGCCCGCCAGCCTCGAGGGCTTGCTGCGTCGGCTGCAGGACGAGGAATTCGATCTGGTGGCCGTGGGCCGAGCGTTGCTGGTGGATGCCCAGTGGGCGCAGAAAGTGCGCGACGGGCGTGAGGCGGACGTGCTGCCGTTCAGCCGCGAGGCGCTGACGACTCTGGCTTGATCGCCAGGACCGTCGATGGTGCCTGGATGTGGCTGTTTTCCTGGCCCCGACAGGCACCGTACAGATACCCTTCGAACTGCTCGACGATCGCCGGCCAGCCCTGGCGGCTGGCGTGCTGCCGGGCATTCAGGCGCACCCGGCGCAGGGTTTCGCCTTCTTCCAGCAGCCAGCAGGCCGCATCGATGAATGCCAGCTGATCACCTGGCATGGCCAGGGCGCCGCTATGGCCATGGCGGATGTGCTGGGCCGCGGCGGCCTCATCGTAGGCGACCACCGCCAGACCCGAGGCCATGGCTTCCAGCACCACGTTGCCGAAGGTCTCGGTCAGGCTCGGAAACAGGAACAGGTCGCCACTGGCATAGTGTTCGGCCAGCACCTCGCCACGCTGCGCGCCACAGAACAGCGCCTCGGGCAGTTGCTGTTGGAGCTGAGCGCGCAGCGGACCATCACCGACCACGATCAGGCGCAGACGCTGTCGTGGATAACTCTTCTGCAGTGCCTCCAGGCTCGGGCGCAGCAGGGCCAGGTTCTTTTCCGCCGCCAGGCGGCCGACATGCAGCACGGCGATGTCATCGGCGCCCAGCCCCCACTGCTCACGCAGCGCCTGGCTACGGCGCGCCGGGTTGAACAGGCCGGCATCGACGCCACGCGCCATCAGCCCCAGCCGTTCGAAGCCACGGCGTTCCAGCTCCAGGCGCTGGCTGACGCTGGGCACCAGGGTGATGGCCGTGCGTCGGTGAAACCAGCGCAGGTAGTGGGTGAGCATCCGTGACAGCAGGCCCAGGCCGTACTGGCCCGAGTACTGCGGGAAGTTGGTGTGAAAACCGCTGACCACCGCCACCCCGAGGCGCCGGGCCGCGCGCAGGGCGCTCAAACCCAGCGGGCCTTCGGTGGCGATGTACAGCACATCCGGGCGTTGTCGGCGCCAGCGGCGCCACAGCTTGTGCATCGACACCTCGCCCCATTGCAGGCCGGGGTAGCCTGGCAATGGCCAGCCGCGACACAGCAGCAGTGCGTCCTGGGGGCCCGTGGCGGCGTCGGTGGCCTGGCGTGGGCGTACCAGCTCCACGTGATGGCCGCGCTGGCGCAGCCCTTCGCTGAGCCGGCCAAGGGTGTTGGCCACGCCGTTGATTTCGGGTGGGAAAGTTTCGCTGACGAGGGTGACGCGCAAGGACGGTGTGCTCATGGCGAAAAGTGTCCGCCGGCCCGATTGCGCTCATTTGACGGTTTTGTGACGTGCTGATGACGCCTGATTTCCGGCACATTCATCCGTATGACTATTTCCTTGCAAGGCACTCAAGAACTCGCTGGAGCCAGCCGATGCAGATGCATTCGATTACCGCAATGCGCTCCGGGAGAGCGGCCATGTTCAACAGCAAACTGAAGCAAGAAATCCAGCAACTGCGCGAAGAGCTGATGTCCGTCGAGCAGGTCAAGAACAGCCTCGACAGCGAGATGCTGGTGCTCCAGCTCGATCCCCAGGGGCGCATCGAGTCGGTCAACGGCAACTTCGAGGCCGAAATGGGTTACCGCGCCGAGCAACTGATCGGGCGCAACATCGAGGAGATCGTGCCGGCTCATGTGAAGAAGCTCGATTTCTATCAGCGCATGAAGCATGCGATCACCCGTGGCGAGCACCTCAACGGCGCCTTCCGACTGTTGCGCGGCAATGGCGAGGAAGCCTGGCTGCGCTCGATCCTGCAGCCGGTGAAGAACAGCGAAGGGCGCATCAAGTACTTCTCCCTGCACTCCAGTGACCTGACCCGGACCATCGAGACTTCCCGCGAGCATGAAAGCCTGATCAAGGCCCTGATGCGTTCGACTGCGGTGATCGAGTTCAACCTCGAAGGCCAGGTGCTGACCGCCAACGACCGTTTCCTGCAGACCATGGGTTACAGCCTGGAGCAGATTCGTGGCAAGTCGCACCGCATGTTCTGCGAACCGGAAGAAGCCAACTCGCCGGGTTACCAAGCGTTCTGGGAGCGGCTGCGTCGTGGTGAATATGTTGCCGAGCGCTTCAAGCGTATCGACGCCCATGGCCGAGTGGTGTGGCTGGAGGCGTCCTACAACCCGATCATCGATGCCCACGACGTGCTCTACAAAGTGGTCAAGTTCGCCACGGTGATCACCGATCAGGTCAACCAGGAGATGGCCGTGGCCCAGGCCGCGGACATCGCCTACAACACCTCGCTGGAAACCGACAGCAGCGCGCGCAAGGCCACCGACGTGGTGACCCAGACCGTCGAGGTGATGCGTGGCCTTGAAGGCTCGATGCAGGACGCCGCCGACGGCATCCAGGCCCTGGACAAGCAGTCCAAGGTGATCGGCGCGATCATCAAGACCATCAGCGACATCGCCGGGCAGACCAACCTGCTGGCGCTCAACGCCGCCATCGAGGCCGCCCGTGCCGGCGAGCAGGGCCGTGGCTTCGCCGTGGTCGCCGACGAAGTGCGCCAATTGGCCTCGCGCACCAGCAGCGCCACCGAGGAAATCGCCAAGGTCGTGCAGCAGAACGAACAGCTGGCCCAGGCCGCGGTGGACATCATCGACACCAGCAAGCGCCAGGCCGAGCAAGGGCTGGCCCTGGCGGCCGATACCGGTGGGGTGATCGTGGAAATTCAGGAAGGGGCGAAGAAGGTGGTGGATGCGGTGGGGCAGTTCTCCAGCCAGTTGAGTCACTGACCGGGTACTTGCCCCGCGATGGTCGGTCAACCGCGCTCGCGCACCCAGAACAACGTGGCGCCGGCCACCGCCGCCGGCATCATCAGCACGTTGACCCCCGGGATCATCAGCGCCAGATAGGTGATCCCGCCAAAGCCCATCGACTGCCAGCGCTTTTCGCGCAGCCAGGCGAGCATGTCCTGCCAGCTCATCTTGTTGTTGTCCGCCGGGTAGTCGATGTACTGGATGGCCATCATCCAGATACCGAACACCAGCCACAGCGGCGCGGCGATCACATTGACCACCGGGATGAACGACAGGATGAACAGGCCGATGGCCCGCGGCAGGAAGTAACCCAGCTTGCGCATCTCGCGGCTGAAGGTGCGCGGCACCATGGCCAGCAGCTCGCCCCAGCTGAACGGTGGGAAATTGTCTTGCCCGCGCGCCACCACCTCGACCTTCTCGGCGAGAAAACCGTTGAACGGCGCGGCGATGACGTTGGCCAGCATCGTGAAGGTGAAGAACACCATCAACAGCAGCAGGGCGACGAACAGCGGCCAGAGGATATAGCTGAGGAAGCTCAGCCACTCGGGCAGGGTCGGCATCAGCGCATCGACCCATAGGCTGAACTGGTGCCCGGCGAAGTAGATCAGGCCACCGAACAGCAGCAGGTTCACCGCCAGGGGCAGCAGCACGAACAGCCGCAGGCCGGGGCTCAGGACCAGTTTCAGGCCTTCGCGCAGGTACTGTGGGCCGGAAAGGACGGGGGCTTGCATCGGAGTGCTCCGCTTGAGGAAATCGCGCTGACCTTACCGAGTTTGACGCGCCGACGAAAGGCGCGGCGCTTCAGGGACACGGCATGTAACAAAGGATCGGGACAATGCCTATCGGTTTCTTCATCGGATAGAGACTGTCTATAAGGTGGATTGTCGAAGGATATTTCCTTAATCTCTGCGGCCTCGCTACAGTGCGCTCAACTTTTTTGCTTTTGGACCGACGCGTTGTAGCCTTCCCCAAGTGCTGCGTGGGTCCTTTTTAATTCCAGCTGGCGCATCCGGCACCATGATGCCGGCCCCGTGCGGCCCGCTCGACAGGAGTTCGACATGTCTGAAGTACGTCATTCGCGCGTCATCATTCTCGGTTCCGGCCCTGCCGGTTACAGCGCCGCGGTGTATGCCGCCCGTGCCAACCTCAAGCCGCTGCTGATCACCGGCATGCAGGCTGGCGGCCAGCTGACCACCACCACCGAAGTCGACAACTGGCCGGGCGACCCCCATGGCCTGACCGGCCCGGCCCTGATGCAGCGCATGCAGGAGCACGCCGAGCGTTTCGAGACCGAGATCGTCTTCGACCACATCAACGCGGTCGACCTGGCCAACAAGCCGTTCACCCTGCGTGGTGACAGCGGCACCTACACCTGCGATGCGCTGATCGTCGCCACCGGTGCCAGTGCCCGCTACCTGGGCCTGCCGTCGGAAGAAACCTTCATGGGCAAGGGCGTGTCGGCCTGCGCCACCTGCGACGGTTTCTTCTACCGCAACAAGCCGGTCGCGGTCGTCGGTGGCGGCAACACCGCCGTGGAAGAGGCGCTGTACCTGGCCAACATCGCCAGCAAGGTGACCCTGGTACACCGCCGTGACACCTTCCGCGCCGAGAAGATCCTGATCGACAAGCTGCACGCCCGTGTCGCCGAAGGCAAGATCGAGCTCAAGCTCAACGCCACCCTGGACGAAGTGCTGGGTGACAACATGGGCGTGACCGGCGCGCGCCTGAAAAACAACGATGGCAGCTTCGACGAGATCAAGGTCGACGGCGTGTTCATCGCCATCGGCCACACCCCGAACACCTCGCTGTTCGAAGGCCAGCTGACCCTCAAGGACGGCTACCTGGTGGTGCATGGCGGCCGTGAAGGCAACGCCACCGCCACCAACGTCGAAGGCGTGTTCGCCGCCGGTGACGTGGCCGACCACGTCTACCGCCAGGCCATCACCTCGGCCGGCGCCGGCTGCATGGCGGCCCTGGACGTCGAGCGCTACCTGGACGGCCTGGCCAACGCCGCGCACTGATCCAGCCGTTGCGGGTCAGCCCCGCGATGAAAAAACCGGCCATCTGGCCGGTTTTTTCATGCCTTGCGAAAACCTCAGAGGCTAAGGCGCATCGACAGGTCCACCGCCTTCACGTCCTTGGTCATCGCGCCAATGGAGATGTAGTCCACGCCCGTCTCGGCGATCACCCGCAGGGTACTCTCGTTCACCCCACCGCTGGCCTCCAGCTTGGCCTTGCCGGCGGTGATGCGCACTGCCTCGCGCATCTCATCCAGGGTCAGCTCGTCAAGCATGACGATATCGGCCCCTGCCGCCAGCGCCTGGCGCAGTTCGTCCAGGCTCTCCACCTCGATCTCCACCGGCTTGCCCGGCGCGATGCGG
>NZ_JAOCDM010000023.1 GCF_029840925.1 Pseudomonas sp. GD03858 | reverse complement strand
CCGACGCGCCTTCCACCCCGCCACCAGCGAAGGCCCCAACGCCACCAGCGCCGACCCCAGCACCACCGTCACCGCCCCGACATACCCCAGGCCATTGATCTGCTCGGCATGCACATAGTCCGGCCACAGCCAGGCCGCCAGCGCCACCGCGACGAAGGTCACCAGTGGCGTCAGCGCCAGTGTCGCGCTCACCCGTGATGCCTCCCAATGCGCCAGTGCCTCGGCGAACGCGCCGTAAGCCACCAACGTGTTCAGGCAGCAGGCCAACAGCAACCAGCCTTGCAACGGACTGAGCTGCAACGCCTCCAGCGGCTGCGCCCAGGGCGTGAGCAACAACGCGCAGCACAGGTAGATCACCATCATCACCTGCTGCGAGTGCCACACCGTCAGCAACTGCTTCTGGCTCAGGGCATAGAACACCCAGATACTGGTCGCCAGGATGATGGTCAGCACGCCAGTGGTGTAGGTACCCAACGAAGTGAGCAGCTCTTCCAGGCGCTGGTTGAAGAACAGCCCGAACCCCGCCAGCAGCACCAGCAGGCCCAGGCCCTGCCCCAGGCTGAAACGCTCCTTGAACACGAACACGCTGGCCACCAGCAGCAGCACTGGCCCCAGCTGCACCACCAGTTGCGCGGTGCCGGGGCTGAGCAGGTTCAGGCCGACCAGGTACAGCACATAGTTGCCGACCAGGCCTGCCACCGCGACGGCCACCAGGCCCTTGCCCTTCATTCCGAGACGGCTGAACGACGGCAGTCGCCGATTGGCCGCCAGCCAGGCGAACAACAGGCCGCCGGAAACGCTCAGGCGATACCAGGTGACCGTCACCGGGTCCATCACCTGCAGCACCTGCTTGAGCTTGATCGGCAGGATGCCCCAGAGAAACGCGGTCAACAGCGCCAGCAGCAGGCCTTGGACCCAGCGTCCGGAAGAAATGTGCATGGTGTCCTCGATCGGCGCCTTGGTGGGGAAGGTGCAGTCTACGGGCTTGGCGGGGGGGATGTGGCGGGAAATGTTTTCATCAGGTCATTCCTCGGGGGCATGCCCTGAACAACTGAGCTGGCCTCTTCGCGGGTAAACCCGCTCCACAGAGATCAGCGTTCTCCATGTGGGAGCGGGTTTACCCGCGAAGAGGCCAGCCCGGATTATTTCTTGTCCTTGGCGAACGCCGCCTCCAGCGCCTGGTTGATCGTGCGCAGCACCTTCACCCGCGCCCAGCGCTTGTCGTTGGCCTCCACCAGCGTCCACGGCGCGATCTCGGTGCTGGTGCGGTCCACCATATCGCCCACCGCCTCGCTGTAGACGTCCCACTTGTCGCGGTTGCGCCAGTCTTCCTCGGTGATCTTGTAGCGCTTGAACGGGATCTGCTCGCGCTCCTCGAAGCGCTCCAGCTGGGTCTGCTGGTCGATGGCCAGCCAGAACTTGACCAGCACCACCCCGGCATTGCTCAACTGCTCCTCGAAATCGTTGATCTCGCCATAGGCGCGCATCCAGTCCGCCGGGCTGCAGAAGCCCTCGACCCGCTCCACCAGCACCCGGCCATACCAGGAACGGTCGAAGATGGTGAACTTGCCGCGCGCCGGGATATGCCGCCAGAACCGCCACAGATAGGGCTGGGCACGCTCTTCCTCGGTGGGCGCGGCAATCGGCACGATGCGGTACTGGCGCGGATCCAGCGCCGCCGCCACACGGCGGATCGCGCCGCCCTTGCCGGCCGCGTCGTTGCCCTCGAACACCGCCACCAGCGCATGCCGGCGCATGTGCTTGTCACGCAGCAGACCGGCCAGGCGTGCCTGTTCGGTGACCAACTGCTCCTGGTAGTCGTGCTTGTCCAGGCGCAGCGTCATGTCCAGCGCACCGAGCAGGCTCTTCTGATCGATGCTGCGCCCCAGCGGCGCGACATTGCTCTGGTGCTTGCCCTTGGGATTGTTGGCCAGGGCCGCCTGCAGGCTCTCCAGCAGGATGCGCCCCACCGCCAGGCTGCGGTAGTACGGGTCGACGCCCTCGATCACATGCCAGGGTGCGTAGTCGCGGCTGGTGCGCCGCAGCACCCGCTCGCCGAAGCGCACGAAGCGGTCGTAGGTCTCGGACTGCTGCCAGTCCAGCGGGCTGATGCGCCATTTGCGCAGCGGATCGTCCTTGAGCGCCTTGAGCCGTGCCTTCATCTGCTTCTTGGACAGGTGGAACCAGAACTTGATGATCAGCGCGCCTTCGTCGCAAAGCATCTGCTCCAGCCGCTCGGCACCGGCGATGGCCTGGTCGAGCACGGCGTCCTTGAACTGGCCGTGCACCCGGCCTTCGATCATCTGGCTGTACCAGTTGCCGAAGAACACGCCCATCCGGCCCTTCGGCGGCAGCGCCCGCCAGTAGCGCCAGGCCGGCGGGCGGGCCAGCTCCTCGTCGGTCTGCTGGTCGAAGGTGCGCACCTCGATCAGGCGCGGGTCCATCCATTCGTTGAGCAATTTGACCGTCTCACCCTTGCCGGCGCCCTCGATGCCGTTGATCAGCACGATCACCGGGAAGCGCGCCTGCTGCTTGAGCTCGTACTGGGCTTCGAGCAGCGCCTCGCGCAGGGCGGGCACTTCGGCCTCGTAGGTGTCCTTGTCGATGCTGTGACCGATTTCGGCGGATTCGAACATGGAGGGCTCCTTCAATGGATCTGCTACAAGCTACAAGCTTCAAGCTGCAAGAAATAGCAGGTCGTGCCACTATTCGCTTTTTTCTTGCAGCTCGAAGCTTGCAACTTGCGGCTTGAATATGACCATGTCCGACACCACCCTCCCCCAGCACGCCCAGATCGACTGGGACGACCAGGGCCGCCCCCATTCCCGGCAATACGACGATGTGTATTTCGCCATCAACGAAGGCATCGACGAAACCCTGCACGTGTTCATCGAGCAGAACCACCTGCGCCAGCGCTACGCCGAGCTAGCGCCGGGGGGCTGCCTGGTGATCGGGGAAACGGGCTTCGGCACCGGCATGAACTTCTTCTGTGCCTGGCAGCTGTTCGCCGAACTGGCACACGCCGAGGCGCGCCTGCATTTCGTCAGCGTGGAAAAGTACCCCCTGAGCCGGGATGACCTGGAGCGCGCCATGCGGCTGTGGCCGCAACTGGCGCCTTTCACCCGGCCCCTGCTCGATCAGTACGTGGCGATCCATCCAGGTTTCCAGCAACTGAGCCTCGATGGCGGCCGCGTCACCCTCACCCTGATGATCGGCGATGCCCTGGAGCAACTGCCGCAACTGGACGCGCGCATCGACGCCTGGTTCCTGGACGGCTTCGCTCCGGCGAAGAACCCCGACATGTGGACGCCGGAGCTGTTCGCCCAGCTGGCACGCCTGTCGCACCCTGGCACCACCCTCGGCACCTTCACCACCACCGGCTGGGTCCGCCGCGCGCTGATCGAGGCCGGCTTCGCCATGAAGAAGGTGCCCGGTATCGGCAAGAAATGGGAGGTGATGCACGGCGTCTATGGCGGCGCGCCAGCAGCCCCCGCGGCGCCCTGGTACGCCCGCCCGGCGCCCTTGCCGGGGCCACGCGAGGCACTGGTGATCGGTGCCGGCCTGGCGGGCAGCGCCACGGCGCGCAGCCTGGCGGCCCGGGGTTGGCAGGTCAGCGTGCTGGAGCGCCACGACGGGCCGGCCCAGGAGGCCTCTGGCAACCCCCAGGGCGTGCTGTACCTCAAGCTCTCCGCCCATGGCACCGCCCTGTCGCAGATGATCCTTTCCGGCTTCGGCTACACCCGTCGCTGGCTCGAGCACCTGCAACGCGGCCACGACTGGGACGCCTGCGGCGTGCTGCAACTGGCCTTCGACGACAAGGAAGGCGAGCGCCAGGCCAAGCTGGCAACCGCCTTCGACGACAGCCTGCTGCGCCAGCTCGACCGCGCCCAGGCCGAAGCCACGGCAGGCGTGGCGCTGGCCAGCGGCGGCCTGTTCTACCCCGAAGGTGGCTGGGTACATCCGCCGGCGCTGTGCCAGGCCCAGCTGAACCATCCGCGCATCCGCCTGCTCGGCCATGCCAACGTCATCGCGCTGCGCAAGGCCGACGGCCTGTGGCAGGCCTGGGACGGCGAGCGCCTGCTGGCCAGCGCGCCGCTGGTGGTGCTGGCCGGGGCTGCAGATGTCCGTCACTTCCCCGCCTGCGCCGGGCTGCCGCTCAAGCGCATTCGCGGGCAGATCACCCGCCTTCCGGCCACCTTGGCCAGCCGGGAACTGCGCACGGTGGTCTGTGCCGACGGCTATGTGGCGCCACCTCGCGGCGATGAACATACCCTGGGCGCCAGCTTCGACTTCCACAACGAGGACCTGGCGCCGACCGTGGCCGAGCACCAGGGCAACCTGGCGCTGCTGGATGATATTTCCGCGGACCTGGCCACCCGACTGCGCACCGCCGAGCTGGATCCGGCACAACTGCAGGGCCGGGCGGCGTTCCGCTGCACCAGCCCGGACTACCTGCCCATTGTCGGACCGCTGGCCGATGTCGAGGCGTTCAACCAGGCCTACGCCATGCTGGCCAAGGATGCGCGACAGGTGCCGGATGTGGCCTGCCCGTGGCTGGAGGGGCTGTACGTGAACAGCGGGCATGGGTCGCGGGGATTGATCACCGCGCCGTTGTCGGGCGAACTGATCGGCGCATGGGCCAGCGGCGAGCCGCTGCCGCTGCCCAGGGCAGTGGCCGAGGCGTGTCATCCGAACCGTTTTGCGCTGCGCCGGCTGATTCGCGGCAAGTAGCACAGACATCACAAGAACTGTGCCTCTGTGGGAGCGGGCTGGCCTCGCGATGCCCACTCATCGCATATAACAGATCGATCTAAAACTCTCGCAATCCACCCAGGTCCCTACCTAAGTGCCCACCTTCGCGGCACACCTCCCCAACGGCAAAACCGGTAAGGACCTATGTGCGGATTAGCAGGAGAGTTACGTTTCACCCCCATCGACCAAGCCCCTCGCCCGGCGGACCTCGCCGCGGTGGAGCGCATTACCCACCACCTGGCGCCCCGCGGCCCCGACGCCTGGGGCTTCCATAGCCAGGGCCCGATCGCCCTCGGCCACCGACGTCTGAAGATCATGGACCTGTCCGACGGCTCGGCCCAGCCCATGGTCGACAGCACCCTGGGCCTTTGCCTGGCGTTCAACGGCGCCATCTACAACTTCCCGGAGCTGCGTCAGGAACTGCAGGACCTGGGCTACAGCTTCTGGTCCGACGGCGACACCGAAGTGCTGCTCAAGGGCTATCACGCCTGGGGCGCGGCGCTGCTGCCCAAGCTCAACGGCATGTTCGCCCTGGCCATCTGGGAGCGCGACAACCAGCGCCTGTTCCTGGCCCGCGACCGCCTCGGCGTCAAACCGCTGTACCTGTCGCGCGACGGCGAGCGCCTGCGCTTCGCCTCGACCCTGCCGGCGCTGCTCAAGGGCGGTGACATCGACCCGCTGATCGACCCGGTGGCGCTCAACCACTACCTGAATTTCCACGCCGTGGTGCCGGCGCCGCGCACGCTGCTGGCCAACGTGCAAAAGCTCGAGCCCGGCACCTGGATGCGCATCGACCGCCATGGCGAAGTCGAGCGCCAGACCTGGTGGCAACTGCACTTTGGCCCGAATCCGGACGAGCGCGAGCTCGACCTGGAGGGGTGGACCAGCCGCGTGCTCGACGCCACCCGCGACGCCGTGGCGATCCGCCAGCGCGCCGCCGTCGACGTCGGCGTGCTGCTCTCGGGCGGTGTCGACTCCAGCCTGCTCGTGGGCCTGCTGCGCGAAGCCGGGGTGGACGACCTGTCGACCTTCTCCATCGGCTTCGAGGATGCCGGTGGCGAGCG
This sequence comes from Pseudomonas sp. GD03858, assembly GCF_029840925.1. Classification (GTDB taxonomy): domain Bacteria; phylum Pseudomonadota; class Gammaproteobacteria; order Pseudomonadales; family Pseudomonadaceae; genus Aquipseudomonas. The sequence goes on along the minus strand of NZ_JAOCDM010000023.1, from coordinate 49,949 downwards.
CGGCGACGAATTCCAGTACTCCGACCTGATCGCCCGCCATTACGGCACCCGCCATCACCAATTGCGCATCGCCGAGCGCGAGATCATCGAGCAATTGCCGGCGGCCTTCCGCGCCATGAGCGAGCCGATGGTCAGCCATGACTGCATCGCCTTCTACCTGCTGTCGCGCGAAGTGGCCAAGCACTGCAAAGGCGTGCAGAGCGGCCAGGGCGCCGACGAGCTGTTCGCCGGCTACCACTGGTACCCGCAGGTGGACGGCGCCGAGAACGCCTTCGCCGCCTACCGCGATGCGTTCTTCGATCGCAGCCACGCCGAGTACCGCGACACCGTGCAGCCCCCCTGGCTGCTGGAGACCGACGCCGCCGGCGAGTTCGTCCGCGAGCACTTCGCGCGCCCCGGCGCGCCGGAGGCGGTGGACAAGGCCCTGCGCCTGGACAGCACGGTGATGCTGGTGGACGACCCGGTCAAGCGCGTGGACAACATGACCATGGCCTGGGGCCTGGAGGCACGCACGCCGTTCCTGGACTATCGCCTGGTGGAGCTGTCGGCACGCATCCCGGCCCGTTTCAAGCTGCCCGACGGCGGCAAGCAGGTGCTCAAGCAGGCGGCGCGACGCGTCATCCCCCACGAGGTGATCGACCGCAAGAAGGGCTACTTCCCGGTACCTGGCCTCAAGCACTTGCAGGGCGCCACCCTGGACTGGGTGCGCGAGCTGCTGACCGACCCCAGCCAGGATCGTGGCCTGTTCAATCCGGCGATGCTCGACCGCCTGCTGAGCAACCCGCACGGACAGCTCACGCCACTGCGCGGCTCCAAGCTGTGGCAACTGGCGGCACTGAACCTGTGGCTCAGCGAACAAGGAATCTGACCGATGAAAGCCCATGAAACCGCTTACGGTCAGCGCTTGCTGCGCGGTCAGGCGCCGTCCTACGAGCGCCTGCAGGCGCGCCTGGCCGGCGACGGCAGCGAGCCCCACGACAAGCCGCGCGCGGTGCACTGCGGCTGGGGTCGGCTGCTGATCGGACATACCCATCCCAACCCGGTCAGCCTGGCCGAAGCCCTGTTGGAGGAGCAGACCGGCGAGCGCGACATCGCCTTGTACGTGGCCGCGCCGCAGCAGGTACTGGCGCAGGCCCCGCAGCAACTGTTCCTCGACCCCTCCGACACCCTGCGCCTGTGGTTCACCGACTACCGCCCGGCGCAGCGCGTGTTCCGTGGCTTTCGCATCCGTCGGGCGCAGAGCCAGGCGGACTGGCAGGCGATCAATACCCTGTACCAGGCACGCGGCATGCTGCCGGTCGTTCCCGAGCTGCTGACCCCGCGTCACCTCGGCGGGCCGGTGTACTGGCTGGCCGAGGACGAGGACAGCAACGCGGTGATCGGCAGCGTCATGGGCCTGGATCACCACAAGGCCTTCGACGACCCCGAGCACGGTTGCAGCCTATGGTGCCTGGCGGTGGATCCGCACTGCACGCGACCGGGCGTCGGCGAAGTGCTGGTGCGTCACCTGGTCGAGCACTTCATGAGCCGTGGGCTGGCCTGCCTCGACCTGTCGGTGCTGCACGACAATCGCCAGGCCAAGCGCCTGTACACGAAACTGGGGTTTCGCAACCTGCCGACCTTCGCCGTCAAGCGCAAGAACGGTATCAACCAGCCCTTGTTCCTCGGCCCTGGGCCGCAAGCCGATCTCAATCCCTATGCTCGGATCATCGTCGACGAAGCCTTGCGCCGCGGCATCGACGTGCAGGTGGACGATGCCAGCGCCGGTCTGTTCACCCTCAGTCTGGGCGGGCGCCGCATCCGCTGCCGCGAGTCGCTCAGCGACCTGACCAGCGCCGTCACCATGACCCTCTGCCAGGACAAACGCCTGACCCGCCAGGCCTTGCACAACGCTGGCCTGCAGGTGCCCGCGCAGCAACTGGCAGGCAGCGCCGACGACAATCTGGCCTTTCTCGACGAGCATGGCGCGGTGGTGGTCAAGCCGGTCGATGGCGAGCAGGGCCAGGGCGTGGCGGTGAACCTTAACTGTATCGACGAAGTCAGCCGCGCTGTCGAACAGGCCCGTCGTTTCGACAGCCGCGTGCTGCTGGAAAGCTTCCACCCCGGCAGCGACCTGCGCATCGTGGTCATCGGCTACGAGGTGGTGGCCGCCGCCATTCGCCACCCGGCGCAGGTGATCGGCGATGGCCGCCACAACATCCACGCGCTGATCGAGGCCCAGAGTCGTCGACGCCAGGCCGCCACGGGGGGCGAAAGCCGCATCCCGCTCGACGAGGAGACCGAGCGCACGCTCAAGGCCGCGGGGCTGGGCTACCACCATGTACTGCCGGCCGGCCAGCGCCTGGCCGTGCGGCGCACGGCCAACCTGCACACCGGCGGCACCCTGGAAGACGTCACCGCGCGCCTGCACCCGGTGCTGGCCGATGCCGCGGTGCGCGCGGCCCGCGCCCTGGAAATCGCGGTGGTGGGCCTGGATTTCATGGTCCGCGATGCCGAACACCCGGACTACGTGATCATCGAAGCCAACGAGCGCGCGGGGCTGGCCAATCATGAACCGCAGCCTACGGCTGAGCGTTTCATGGATCTGTTGTTTCCACATAGCCGACCCTTGGCCTGACAGCCCCACGGATCTTTGTAGGAGCGGCCTTGTGTCGCGAAAGGGGTGCGAAGCGCCCCCAGGATTTCAGCTTCGCTGCATCTACTGCCGGGCCCGCGGTGCAGGCCTTTCCGAGCGGTCCGACGCCTCGGCAAGGCCGCTCCCACAAGGACCTTGCCCGCAGCTTGGAAATTTCACCCCGACCGGAGACCTGGACATGTCCGAACGACTCCCCGAACCCGATCTCGACTACCTCAAACGTGTGTTGCTGGAAATGCTCGCCATCCCCAGCCCCACCGGCTTCACCGACACCATCGTGCGCTATGTCGCCGAGCGCCTGGACGAACTGGGCATCCCCTTCGAGCTGACCCGTCGCGGCACTATCCGCGCCACCCTCAAGGGACGCCAGAGCTCGCCCGACCGCGCCGTCTCGGCGCACCTGGACACCATCGGCGCCAGCGTGCGCCAACTTCAGGACAACGGCCGCCTGGCCCTGGCTCCGGTAGGCTGCTGGTCGAGCCGCTTCGCCGAAGGCAGCCGGGTCAGCGTGTTCACCGACACCGGTATCGTGCGCGGCAGCGTGCTGCCACTGATGGCCAGCGGCCACGCCTTCAACACCGCGATCGACCAGATGCCGATCAGCTGGGAACATGTGGAAGTGCGCCTGGACGCCTACTGCGCTACCCGCGCAGATTGCGAAGCACTGGGCATCGCCCTGGGTGATTTCGTCGCCTTCGACCCGTTGCCGGAGTTCACCGAAAGTGGCCATGTCAGCGCCCGCCATCTGGACGACAAGGCCGGCGTCGCGGCGTTGCTGACCGCGCTCAAGGCCGTGGTGCAAAGCGGTCGCCAGCCACTGATCGACTGCCACCCGTTGTTCACCATCACCGAAGAGACGGGCTCGGGCGCGGCGGGCGCCCTGCCCTGGGATGTCAGCGAGTTCGTCGGCATCGACATCGCCCCGGTGGCGCCCGGCCAAGCCTCCAGCGAGCATGCGGTGAGCGTGGCGATGCAGGATTCGTCCGGCCCTTATGACTATCATCTGTCGCGCCATCTGCTGAAACTGGCCCGCGACCACGACCTGCCGGTGCGCCGCGACCTGTTCCGCTACTACTTCAGCGACGCGCATTCGGCGGTCACCGCCGGCCACGATATCCGCACCGCGCTGGTGGCATTCGGCTGCGACGCCACCCATGGCTACGAGCGCACCCACATCGACAGCCTGGCGGCGCTCAGCCGCCTGCTCGGCGCCTACCTGCTCAGCCCACCGGTGTTCGCCAGTGACTCGCAACCGGCCAGCGCCTCGCTGGAGCGTTTCAGCCACCAGCTGGAGCACGACGCGCAGATGGAAAGCGACACCCGGGTGCCAGCGGTGGACAGCCTGGTGGGCATCAAAGGGTGATCAGGCGGGGCTGCTCAAGTCAGCTCCTACCTCAAGTCATGCGCAACTCCTGTAGGAGCGGCCTTGCGTCGCGAAAGGGCTGCAGGGCAGCCCCGGCGATTTTTGCGTGACCACTGAAATCCTGGGGCTGCTACGCAGCCCTTTCGCGACGCAAGGCCGCTCCCACAGGGGAATAGCGCGCACCATGTTGCCGATTTCACGTAGCATGCCTCCATTCCCACAACCACCACCCAGACCATGCTGATCCCCTACGACCAACTCGAAGCCGAAACCCTGACCCGCCTGATCGAAGACTTCGTCACCCGCGACGGTACCGACAATGGTGACGACACACCCCTGGAGACCCGCGTGCTGCGCGTGCGCCAGGCCCTGGCCAAGGGGCAGGCGTTCATCCTGTTCGACCTGGAAAGCCAGCAGTGCCAGTTGCTGGCCAGGCACGAAGTGCCACGGGAGCTGTTCGACTGAGCGCGTGACATCGCTCAGACCCGCTCCTTTTCCCGCGCCTTGGCCTTGATCCGCTGGTACACCTCGACCCGATGCACATCCACATCCCGCGGCGCGACGATGCCGAAGCGCACCTGGCCATTCTCCACGGCCATCACCTGAATCCTGATGTTCTCGGCGATGACGATGACTTCGCCCACTTCCCGTCCGATTACCAGCATGCTCCGATCCTCACAACTCAAGGGAAAATCGGAGACTGCCTGCTCGGCTTTTGCCTACTCAATCGCTCAACCCAAAAACAGATATGACCGACTGCCAGCGGTAAAAAAACCTACAGCCGCTTCTTTCAACTTGCGATCTTGCGGGCCTTTGCCCTCATCTTCACCGCCATGTCCGCCATTTCATCATAAAGCCGCTGCGGCTCCTGGCACTTGAGCTGCCAAGCCTGGCGTCCGGTTTCGTGGGGCAGGATGAGGAACTGGCCAGCGGCGACCTCGGCATGAATGTGTTCGGCGATGTCGGCGGCACTGATCGGTGAGCCCTCCAGCAACTTGCCGACCTGCACCTTCATCGCCGGATCAGGCCCGCGAAACGAGTCGAGCAGGTTGGTCTGGAAGAACGATGGGCAGACCACATGCACCGCCACCTCGACTTGGCGCAACTCCACCAGCAGGCTTTCGGACAACGCCAGCACGCCGGCCTTGGCCACGTTGTAGTTGCTCATGCCCGGCCCCTGCATCAGCGCGGCCATGGAGGCGATGTTGATGATTCGCCCACGGCTGCGCTCGAGCAGCGGCAGGAAGGCCTTGCAGCCCTTGACCACGCCCATCAGGTTGATCGCGATCTGCCAGTCCCAGTCCTCCAGCGACAAGTCGGCGAAGAAGCCGCCCGAGGCGACGCCGGCGTTGTTGACGATCACATCCACGCCGCCGAACTTCTCTTCGCAGGCTTGCGCCAGCGCCGTCAGCTGGCTGTAGTCACGCACATCGCAGCGCTGGCTGAAACCATCGCCGCCGACCTCGCGCACCTGCGCCAGGGTCTCGCGCAGCCCGGGCTCGTTGACGTCGGCCAGCGCCAGGCGCCAGCCATCCCGGGCCCAGCGCAGGGCAATCTCGCGCCCCAGTCCGGAGCCGGCCCCGGTGATCATCATTCGGTTGTCCATGGTGCTGTGCCTTGACCTGTGGGAATGGGCTGGAGTCTAGCCATAACACCAGTCTGGGCGGTGCGGCATCAGGATGCTGAATAAGGGAGTATCGCCATGTACATGACCAGGCCGATGGAATCTTTGCGCAAGCGGCGCAGTCGGAAAAGTAAGCGGCCAGCATTCCGAGCCCCTCGCCTCTCAACCACGCAAGGACTCCGCCATGACCACGATCCTCATCATCATTCTCATCCTGCTGCTGATCGGTGGCCTGCCGGTCTTCCCGCACTCACGCAGCTGGGGCTACGGCCCATCCGGTATCGTCGGCGTCGTGCTGGTGGTGCTGCTGATCCTGCTGCTGCTCGGGCGCATCTGAGGCCACTCAGGCCGGCGCTTGCGGCTCCTGGCGCAAGCGCCGCAGCAACACCGTGCCTTCCAGCGGGCCGCTGAAGTAATCGCCCTGGGCGACTTCACAGCCCATGCGCTGCAAGGCCAGGCATTGCCGGGCGTTGCCGACGCCACTCACGGCCATGGTCACCTGCAGCGCCCGCGCCAGGTTCTGGCAGTGCTCGATGACGCTGCGACAACGCGCGTGCTCGGGCACGCCCTGGGCCAGGCGCGCGCTCAGTCGCAAGCGGGTGATCGGTAACTCGCACAGCAATGCGCTGCCAGCCTGATCGCTGCCGAACTCCGCCAGAGCGAGCTCGCAGCCCAGCATGTTCAAGCGCAGGAGGTTCTCCAGCCCCTGCACCGGCAAGCGATACAAGCCCCGCCCCGACAACTCGAAACACAGTGAATGAGGCCGGGTCGGCAAGTCCTGAAGCATCTCGAGCAAGCAGGGAAACAACTGGGGAGAAACCAGTTGCCCGGCGCTCAGGCGCAGGATCATGGGCAGGTTCGGCTCGCCCGCGGCGCGCATGAACGCCAGCGCCTGGCGCAATAGCATCAGCAACAGTTCGTCATGCAAGCCGACGTGCTCGACCATGGCCATGAAGGCATCCGGCTCGACCATGCCTAAGCGCGCGCAACGCCAGGCCGCCAGCACGTGCACGCTTTCCACTTTGTTGCTGCGCAGATCGAAGCTTGGCAGGTAGCGAGTCAAGACCGCCCCATCGCGCAAGGCATGGAGCAGGTCGGCCCGTGCGGGCTGTTGCCTGGGCACCGCGCTACCGAGCAACGACCCCATCGCGCCCTTGGCCAGGATGCGTGCCAGAGGCTCGGCCAGCAATGGCTTGGCCAGATCCCCGAGAAAGCCCATGCCCAGGCGCTCGACCACCAGGCGAACGCTGCGCCGCAGGTCCGCCGGCAGCTCGTCACTGATCAGCACCGCCCTTGCCAGGCCCGCCAGACCGACTCGATGGATGAACTCCAGGCCATCCATGCCGTCGCTACCGCGTTCGCGCAGGTCGCACACCACCAGGTCCGCCGAGCCGACATGCCGCAGCAAGGCCAGTGCCTCGCTGGCGCAGGCGGCCTGCAACACCTGCCCGCAACCCAGGGTAACGAAGCCTCTTACCGCTATCGTGCGTTGAAAACCATGGTCCTCCAGCACCAGTACACGCATCTCCCGCACAGCCCCCCGTCCGCATCGCCATAGCCCGGTACAGCAGGCCATCCTGCAATGAAGTCGGCAGACATTGAACGAGGAAAATTCCTTAGTGCTCAGACAGAATTTCCCAACAAGCGATGGACCTGATACCGCCGCAGCCGCACCTCCAGCCACAGCACTTCGCGGATCAGTACCCGCAGACAGGCTTTCACTTCACGCCTGTCCATCGAAGCCTGTCCACAGCAATGCTCCAGGCGCTCGCAGGCCTCGACCAGCGCCCACGCCCTGATGATGCGCACGCCGCCCTTGATCCGATGCGCCAGATTGGCCAACGCTCCCACATCATGGCGCTTGGCGTGATCGCGCAAGCGCTGCAGGTCATCGCGGTTGGCTTGCAGCAAGTCCTGCAACAGCCCGGCCAGGGCCTCGCTGTTGCCTGCGGTCAGACGCTCCAACTCGCCAAGGTCGATGGCGCCGCCATGGCGCGCATCAGGTCCGTACTCGTGCCACCGCAGCGTTTCACGCAGCTGCGTCAAGGTCATCGGCTTGAGCAGGCACTGGTCCATGCCCGCCGCCAGGCAGCGCTCCAGGCCGAACGTCGTGGAACGCCCCGTGACGCCGATCAGCAGGCAGGGGCGCAGGTGCTGGCGCGACTCGTAGAGACGAATGGCCCTGGCCAGTGCATGGCCATCCATCACCGGCATGCCGCAATCGCTGATCACCACATCGAACGATCCGCCCATGCGGGCACGTATCGCCTGACCGCCGTCCTCCACCGCCTCGACCAGGTGCCCCAGCCGCCGGAGCTGCAGGCATAACAACAGGCGATTGGCCGGATGGTCATCAGCCACCAGTACACGCAGCCTGGGGCTCGAAGCCCGCTCGGGAGCTCGCGGCACGGCGGACACCACTGCCGACAGCGCCGCCGACAAGCGCAGGCGGATATCGATACGCCGTCGACCCGCGCGCAGCTGCCCCCCCATCGACCGACACAGGGCGCGCCCGATGGACAAGGCCAGGCCATCCTCGTTCATGCCAGTGGCAATCGACTCGATGCGCAGCCTCAGCCGCACCACGGCGCCGCTCGCGCGCACCTTCACCTTCAACCGAACGCGCCCCTGATGGGTGAACCTGAAGACATGTGCCAGCATGCAGGACAGCAGCTGCTGCACGCGCATCGGGTCAAGTTGCGCGGTGACCTGTGAAGGCCCCTGGTAATCCAGCGAAAGCTGCCAGCCCTCGCTGCGCCCGCGTTGCTCGCACGCCTCGACCAGCCTCGTGAAGTGTTCACGCAACGCCACCGGCTGCACCGCCAGCGAACGCTCGCCGGTCTGCAGCAGCAGCGCGTCGTGCACACTGGCCAGTTGCGCGGAAAGCTCCCGCGACACGCGCGCCGCCTGGTCGATGGACTGCTGCTCGAAGGCGCCTGGCGCGAGTCGAGGCAATGCCCGATCGAGCATGCCAAGCACACTCTGCAGCGAGTCGCGCGCCTCCCGACACAGGTTGCCAAGCAGACGTTCACCAGCCTCGGCGCGACGCAGGCCTTGCCGATACGGCTCGCTGACATCGAGCCAGCCCGCGGCAATCCATTGCCCGCAAGGCCCCGGCCGCATCCAGTGCTGACGGCCGTCGGCAAGCACCGTGCGGTACTCCTGCGTCCACACCTGCCCGCTGGTCAGCACTTGTTCCCGCGCCTGCCGCCACGCCACCGCCGCGATGCCCCCCAGAGGACGCCCCGTAACCTGCTCACGGTCGATGTTCTGGGCTTGCAGAAAACTGCTGTTGCAATCGACCAGGCGCCCCTCTCGATCGCACAGGTACACGGGATGGGGCAGGCCATCGAGCAACGCCCGCTGCGCTGCCAGCCGGTCCTCCAGTACCCGCTCTCGGGCACAGCCTCTGCGCTGCTGGCGCAGCCAGCCCAGCGCGCACAGCAGCGCCAGCGACAGCGCGCCTGTCGACCACAACGGCCAAAGGCCGACTTCGGCGCCGCGGGCCGTGCTGCCTGACCAGAGGAACTCAGGCGGCACGGCGGGGGGCTTTCCCAGAGCGTGTGGCCCTCCCCCATCGAACTCCACCGGACAGTGTTCCGTGGCCATCACCACAGGAGGCAGCAGCAGGCAGCAGAACACGACCCACAACAGAGAAATCCTGCGCAAGGTGCTATATCAGCCCATTGCGGCGCGCCATGTCCGCCATGTCGATCACCGAGCTGACCTTGAGCTTCTCGATCAAGCGGGCCTTGTAGGTGCTGATGGTCTTGTTGCTCAGCAGCATCGCGTCGCCAATCGCCTTGTTGCTCAAGCCCCGTGCCAGCTGTTGCAGGATGACCAGTTCGCGATCGCTCAGGCTGGCGATGCACTGCGCCTCACTGTCCTCCAGTTCCCGCCGGTTCACCGAACTCAGGGCCACGTCGGGAAAGTAGGTGTAGCCGGAGAGCACGGCCAGCACGGCCTTGCTCAGCGCCTGCAGGTCGTCAGTCTTGGACACGAAGCCCGCCGCGCCGGCCTTCATGCAGCGCAACGAAAAACTCTCCGCCAGCTGCGAGGTCAGCACGACGATCTTGGCCGGGCGTTCCATGGTCTTGATCCGGCTGATCACCTCCAGGCCGTCGAGCCCGGGAATGAGCAGGTCGATAATCACCACGTCGGGATTGTGCTCACGCACCAGTCGGATGGCCTCGATGCCGTTGTCGGCCTGGCCGACCACATCGAGCTGGTCCTTGCGCAACTGCATGCAGACACTGGCACGGATGAAAGGATGATCGTCGACGACCAGCGCCTTGTGCGAGGGGGTGGCCATGGTCAACCACCTATCGTCAGCTCGCGCCGGCTGTCTCCTTCGAGCAGGTCGAACTGGTAGGCCCAGCCCGCCTCCCGCGGGAAACGCCGGACGTGCCCGGGCAGCAGGTGATGCTTGGTCATGGTTTCGCACTTGAGGCCATCCGTGCTGCAATGGCGGAAACGGTCGAGGATCACCGTGGTGTTGCCACCGTTGCTGACCGTGAGCTGACCGGGCTGCTCGTCGATGGCGGTGCCGTAGCGGGGTTCGAGCGGGCGGATGAACAGCAGTGAGCCGTAGCCGGCCAGCAGGTTGACGCCCGCCGTGAGCCCTTCGCGATACTCCTCGGCTTCGGCCGCGCTGACACCGAACCCATCCTGGGTTTCCGGCAGCACCGGCACGAAGCGCACCCGGAAGTAGCGCTCGCGTTCGCGCTCGCCGCGATACAGCAAGCGCACCGCCTGCATGCCCTTGGCCGGCACGATCAGACGTGCGGGGCTGGCCACCACGCCACGCTCGGCCAGCACCAGGCTGTCCTGGTCGACTTCCCGTGGCGCGCCGTCACCGTCATAAACCAGCTCGGCCAGGCTGATCTTGACGAAGGCGGTGGTGTCGCCGCCGTTGCGTACCCGCTTGAGCAAGGTGCTCTTGCCTCCCTCCAGGTAGTCGTACAGAGCACCGACGTTGATTTCGGGAGCCGCCAACGACGGCAATGGTGTCAGCAGCAGCGTCAGTGTCAGTGTCAGTGTCATGAGCCAGCGTGCGTTCATTTCAAGCCTCCTGCGAGAAGTGAGGGATGCCATCAAAGTGACATTGTTCGCCAACGCCACCCGAGGAAGCAGCTGAATATTTCGTGGGATATTTCTGGAACAACATTTTTTACTCTTTCCTTGTCACATATCTGCATCGAAGACCACCGTGACATCTCCCCGGTATGTGCTGCCTGGGTGATCGAGCATCTCCTTGGCATGCTCGCGCTGCACTTCGAAATGCAGCTGTCCGCTGCGGTTGAACACCGTGCTCATGGCCTCGAACGACAGCGCTGCTTCCTGCCCAGTGGGTAGACCCAACTGGTTCACCTCTTTGTTGCCTTGTGCCCGGATTCCACCTGGCAAGCTGATGCCTACCTTCACAGGAACCTCATGATTGGCGGCATTGCGAATGCCACAACGATCGCCCACGGGGTATTGGCATATCTTGTAAGCCGTGAAAGGCCCGCTGGACCAGATGCGGAACAGCAGATCGCGATACAGCCGCTGCGGCGGCTGCCCACGGGACAACCATCCCATCCACCCCCCCGGTGGCTCGAGCACGGCACGTTCCGAGCCCGGCGGGAAGTCGATGACGAAGGCATGCTGGACATCCAGTTCGAAGTTCAGGGTCAGGCTGTTGGCGTTGAGTCCGGTAACGCCATTGCCGAAGTCGAAGTCCATGCCAGGGCCGACCGTATAGGTCTCGCTGCCGACATAAATGCCAGGCTTCATGGCCAATGGCGAAGGCATGCTCAATTGATAGGACACGGCCATGTTTTCCACATAGCTGGTGAGCACTTCGCCGGGGTTGGCTTCCTGCCCACGGGAATAGCACGGCTGAGGTTGCTGTGGGTTCGTCACGTTCCACAGGTACATGGTCCATTGGCCAATCGAATAGGTGATCGCGTACGTACACCCTCCCCTGGGGTAACGCGTGAAAACAGGGTTGCTGTTGCTTGGCTCATGCACGCGCTGGCTCACGCCGAGGAGCTCGAAGGTCATCGGGTAGCTTTCACCCGAGATGGGCCCACGCACATAGATCGTACGGCGCTCCGGTAGCTTGACGTAGAACTCATCCCGCGGGTCGCTGGCATAGGCCGTGGAACTCTTCATGTAGGACAGTGGCAGTCCGACCGTCTGCACGCCAGAGCAGTGGGTCGGCCAACGCCCGCAGAATCCCGCCTGGCGCGTGGTGTTCTCGAAGCGACCACTGGCTTCGCCGCGATACTGTGCTGTGAATGTCACTTCGGCCGCCTGTGCCCCCAGCGCCATCATCCCCAGTATCAATCCCGTGAATCGGCAAGATCGCTTCGCGACCCACTCACGTACAGCCAGCATCGACGTGCTCCTTCTCTGTTCAACAGTCAGACGCCGCGGCGCCGGCTCAAATCGTGGTTGCATCACCGGCAAAGGCGCCATCAGCTGTCCCTCCCCTGGCTCGCGTCATCTGCTCCCGCCAGGCCCTTGGGCAGGCAGCGCACGTCACCGGCCAACAGCACGTCCTCCTCTCTGGACAAGTGTGCGGGGTCGAGTGTCAGCAGACAGGCGACCGCCCCCGCGCTGCGGATCTCCAGGGTCGGCGTCGACTCGCTCATCTCCACCGCGAAATGTCCATCGGCCTCGCTGACTCCACGGCTGGCGTGGTTGATCACCAGCGCTCCGCGCATCGGCTGTCCGTGGGCATCGAGCAGCCGGCCCAGCACCGTGACCGTGCGCAGCACATGCAACTGTCGGTACTCCACGCCGCCACGATTGAGGTGATAGTCGACGCTCGACGGCTGGATCACCGCCGCAGCGCTGCCGCCATCCTCGAAGTCGAACTGCACATGACCGGACTTGAAGGCACTGACCGGCACGATGTTGCGCCCGGCACGCAGTACCGCGCTGCCGCCATGGTGGTCGTCGGCGCGCAGGCGCAACCCGTCGAGATCGGTATCCACATCGATGATCAGGCCGGCCTGATGAGGCAGGTACTGGCCGCTCATGGCCATTTTTCCGCCACCCACGGCCATCATGCTTTCCAGGTTCAGGCCGCCACTGACCTCGCCGTTGTAGGAGGACTGCTGGACATAACTATCGCCGTGCAACCAGCGATTCTCGAAGTTGGCGTGCCCGGTAAAGCCTGCGCCGTAGCGGTCCACGGTGGCGGTGCCGGTGAGCGTGCGCACGGCACCCAGGTCGACATCCTGCTGGTAGGACACCGAGGCGTTGCGGTCGCGCCCACCATCGCGCGAGGTCCGGCTGCCGAGGCTGGCCGACAGACGCTTGCCGGGTGCGCCCAAGCTCATGCTCAGGCTCAGGTTGACGCCCCGACTGCGCGCATCGTCGGTGGCGCGAGTGCCTGGCCGGTCGAACAGCGACAGGCGCCAGGTGGCGTCGGAGCCGCCCAGCTTGCCAAAGTAGGACCACCCCAGGTCGTAGGCCATGCCACTGGCCTCGCCACTGCTGCGGGTAACCCGTACCGTCGCCGTGTTGCGCTGGTCGAGGCGATGATTGAGCGACAGCGAGGTCTGGCTGTTCTGCTGACGTACCGCCCCGTCATCGAATCCACGGACGGACTCGATCCACGAGCGGTTATGGCTGAAGACCAGCGAGCCGAGGTCATAGCTGTACACGCCCTGCACGTCGTAACCGGTGCCGTAGCCCTGGGTCTGGAACAGATTCAGATAAAGGTTGGCGCGCTCGCGCACGGTCCAGTCCAGCGAGGTGCTGTACTGCATGCGTTCGTCGATGCGCTGGCTCGACAGGCCAAGCACGGCGCGCGGATGCAGCAGGTAGTTGGCCATGACACCAGCACTGAGGCTGTCTTCATGTTCCTCTTGCCAATTGTTCAGCAAGCTGTCCTGACGCCCGACATAGAGGTTGTAACGCCAACGCGAATCGGAAGAACCCCAGTTGCTGGGCTTGTAGATGAATTCCTGGGTGCGTGAGGTGACCTGGCCATCCTCCACCAGGCGTACCTCGACCTCATAGATGCCACCAGGCAGCACGCGGGTATCGAGGGTCTGCAGGCCGGGCTGCACCGGCTGGCTGTTGATCAGCACGCCGTTGCGATAGATCTCCACAACGCCCGGACGATCAGGCGTCACGTAGATGGGGGTGGCGCTGGGCGCGGCACTGTCGATCGCCAGGCTGTCGCTGCTGCCGAGCATCAGGCCCAAGGTCGTGTCCGGGCTACTGCCGAACACCCGTGGCTGGCGCACCAACCCTTGCGCGCCCGGGGTGAAATAGCCCAAGCGAAAGAACAAGTCCTCGCGCAGTCGCTCGCCATAGAGTTGATCGAGGCGATAGCGGGTGCTCTGCTGGCTATCACTGCCGCGATCGAGTTGCGCATCGGCAAAGCCAGTCCAGTTGCCCAGACTGGTCTGCCCCTGCAGGGCATAGCGACCGCTGGTCTCACGTCCGTCACCCACCAGGTTGAGTTGGTTGCGCAGCAACAGTCCGTGACTGCCCTGCTCGGGCAGGCGGTGATAGCGATGCTCGCCATCGCTGGCTTCGGCTTGACTGGTCAATAGCGAGAGCTGCGAGTTGACCAGGCTGTAGTGCACGGCAAGCAAGCCATCGGAGCACTGACTGCGACAGTCGCCCAGTGCGTGGCCATCGGCCAGGCGTTCCTGCCAACGCCGACGCACGCTCTCCGGCTCCTGGCTTTCCAGGGTTTCGGTAAACTCGAGCAGCTGGACACGCTGGTCGCGCGACAGCACCACCATCGCATCCCCCAGATAACGACCGTCGAGATCGACGCGCACAGCCAATGGCACATCGAAGAAATGCGCTTCGAATTCCCGCGGCAGCCCCTGAGCCTGGCCCAAACCCGGCAGCATGCCACGGTCAGTGTCCGCCCAAGCCGGCAAGGGCACGCACAAAACGCCCACACCGAGCAGGCCACGTAGCGTGGCGATGAAAGTATGCTTGATCATTTTCTTACGCAGGTAGGCTTCCTCCACCGCCGGGGAGCTAACCCCGGGGTGAAGGACAGGCGACAACGGATAGGTGCGGTGGGCAGTGCGTTACGGGGTTGGCGCGGCAGTTTCGAACATCATGCTGACCAGACCCTGATAGTTGCCCGGCACATAACCGCTCGAAGGCGCGGCCTGGGCCGCGATCTCGAAGCCGACAACGGCGCCCGGCGCCGCCTGGGCCTGGGAGATCACCTCAGCCGAGGTGGTGGTCAGCACGGTGTCGGCCACCTTGACGTTCAGGCCGATGCTGTTGGTGCCGCTGGTGATGGCGGCCGGAGACAACAGATAGGCCGAGATCGGACCAACGGTGGACTTGACCTGCAGCTGCTTGCTGATCGACTGCAGCTCGCCGCGGAACGAGTTCCAGCCCAGCTCTTGCGGATCGTTCATCCAGTTGCCACCCACCGGTTCCACATAGAAGGCATCGGTCGGCACCGTGGCGGTCACCTGAACCTGCTTTTCGATGGGATCAGCGGCATGGGCCATTGCGGTGGTCATCAATGCCAGGGGAAGGGCCATGAAAAGACGTTTCACAAGTAAATCTCCTTGAAGGTTTCGTGCCTTACGGCGTTAGTGCAGTTGGCAAGGAGAATTATTAGTGAGCATGGCAGGTGGGCTGAGTAAGACCGTTCCCAGAGGGCGTGAGAAATTTCCCAGGGACTTGCAGCAGTGGAGTGTCAGAAGCACCAACGCCCCGGCAAGCCGGGGCGTTGGTGCTTTCCTTCAAGCGCTTAGTGAGAGACCGCGCCGCTGGCCCCGAGGCCGGTCTGCGAACGCACGAACTGTGGGAAGAACAACGCACGCTCGTCTTCGGCGGCCTTGGACTTGTCGGTGACCGAGAAGAACCAGATGCCGGCGAAGGCAATGATCATCGAGAACAGCGCCGGGTATTCGTACGGGTAGATGGCTTTCTCGTGGCCGAGGATCTGCACCCAGATGGTCGGACCGAGAACCATCAGGCCCACCGCGCTGACCAGGCCCATCCAGCCGCCGATCATGGCGCCGCGGGTGGTCAACTTCTTCCAGTACATCGAAAGCAGCAGCACCGGGAAGTTGCAGCTGGCGGCAATGGAGAAGGCCAGGCCAACCATGAAGGCGATGTTCTGCTTCTCGAACAGGATCCCCAGGCCGATCGCCAGCACGCCGAGGGCGATGGTGGTGATCTTCGACACGCGGATTTCGTCCTTGTCGTTGGCCTTGCCCTTGCGCCAGACGCTGGCGTACAGGTCGTGGGACACCGCCGAGGCACCAGCCAGGGTCAGGCCGGCAACCACCGCCAGGATGGTGGCGAAGGCCACCGCCGAGATGAAGCCGAGGAACACGCTGCCACCCACGGCATCGGCCAGGTGCACCGCCGCCATGTTGTTGCCGCCGATCAGGGCGCCGGCGGCGTCCTTGAAGTCAGGGTTGGTGCTGACCAGCAGGATCGCGCCAAAGCCGATGATGAAGGTCAGGATGTAGAAGTAGCCGATGAAGCCAGTGGCGTACAGCACGCTCTTGCGCGCTTCCTTGGCGTCGCTGACGGTGAAGAAGCGCATCAGGATGTGTGGCAGGCCAGCGGTACCGAACATCAGCGCCAGGCCCAGCGAGAAGGCCGAGATCGGGTCCTTGACCAGGCCGCCTGGGCTCATGATCGCCTCGCCCTTGGCGTGCACCTTGATCGCTTCGGAGAACAGGGTGTTGAAGTCGAAGCCCACGTGCTTCATCACCATCAGCGCCATGAAGCTGGCACCGGACAGCAGCAGCACCGCCTTGATGATCTGCACCCAGGTGGTGGCCAGCATGCCGCCGAACAGCACGTACAGGCACATCAGGATGCCCACCAGGATCACCGCCACGTGGTAGTCCAGGCCGAACAGCAGCTCGATGAGCTTGCCGGCACCGACCATCTGCGCGATCAGGTAGAACGCCACCACCACCAGCGAGCCCGAGGCCGACAGGGTGCGGATTTCCTTCTGCCCGAGGCGATACGAGGCCACGTCGGCGAAGGTGTACTTGCCCAGGTTGCGCAGGCGTTCGGCGATCAGGAACAGGATGATCGGCCAGCCGACCAGGAAGCCGATGGAGTAGATCAGGCCGTCATAGCCCGAGGTGAACACCAGCGCGGAAATGCCCAGGAACGAGGCCGCGGACATGTAGTCGCCGGCAATCGCCAGGCCGTTCTGGAAGCCGGTGATCTTGCCGCCGGCGGCGTAGTAGTCGGCCGCCGACTTGTTGCGTTTGGAGGCCCAGTAGGTGATCCCCAGGGTGAAGGCGACGAAGGCCACGAACATGGCGATCGCCGAGACGTTCAGCGGCTGTTTCTGCACCTCGCCGGTCAGGGCATCGGCGGCCCACACGGCGGGTGCGAAAGCGCCGCAGGCCAGTACGGCCAAGGTCTTGGCGTGGCGAATCATTGTTGCGCCTCCTTCAGGATGGCCTTGTTCAGCTCATCGAACTCACCGTTGGCGCGCCGCACGTAGATGCCGGTCAGCACGAAGGCCGAAATGATCAGGCCGACGCCCAGGGGAATGCCCCAGGTGATCGACGAGTCGGGGCTGAGCTTGGCGCCCAGCACGTGCGGGCCATAGGCGATGAGGAGGATGAAGGCGCAGTAGAGGCCGAGCATGATCGCCGAGAGAATCCAGGCGAAGCGCTCGCGCTTGGTGACCAGCTCCTTGAAGCGCGGGCTGTTCTGTATCGAGAGGTAAATGCTGTCGTTCATTGTTTTTGTCCTAGCAGCACAGATTAGGGAGAACCCGACTCCACTTTATGCTGCCGTTGGACGCCAACCAGACGACCTTAGTCTTAGATGCAACGGTGTTTTACCGATTTCGCAACAACCAAAACCCGAGCAGGGGCATTCGCGGGTAAACCCGCTCCCACAGGTAAGCCACAATGTTCAAGTTCGTGGTGATCCTGTGGGAGCGGGTTTACCCGCGAAAGGGTCGCACTGGCCTCTACGGCGAGGTTACTTGCCGGTCCACTCCTTGACCCGCTCCGGATGCTTGGCCACCCAGTCCTTGGCCGCCGCTTCGGGCTTGGCGCCTTCCTGGATCGCCAGCATCACCTCGCCGATCTCGTCCTTGGACTGCCACTGGAACTTCTTGAGGAACTCGGCCACTTCCGGCGCCTTGCTCGCCAGCTCCTTGCTGCCGATGCTGTTGACCGTCTCGGCGGCGCCGTACACGCCTTTGGGGTCCTCGAGGAACTTGAGCTTCCACTTGGCGAACATCCAGTGCGGCACCCAGCCGGTCACGGCGATGGACTGCTGCTTGGCGTAGGAGCGGCCCAGCTCGGCGGTCATCGCCGCGCCGGAGCTGGCGGTGAGCTTGTAGCCGGCCAGGTCGTAGTCCTTGATCGCCTGCTCGGTCTTGAGCATGACCCCGGAGCCTGCGTCGATGCCGACGATCTTCTTCTTGAAGCTGTCATCGGTCTTGAGGTCGGCGATGCTGCTGGCCTTGACGTACTCAGGGACGATCAGGCCGATCTTGGCGTCCTTGAAGTTGGGGCCGTAATCGACCACGTTGTCCTTGTTCTTGGCCCAGTACTCGCCATGGGTCACCGGCAGCCAGGCCGAGAGCATGGCGTCGAGCTTGCCGGTGGCCACGCCCTGCCACATGATGCCAGTGGCCACGGCCTGCAGCTTCACGTCGTAGCCGAGTTTCTGCCTGATTACCTCAGCAGCCACGTTGGTGGTGGCCACGCTATCGGACCAACCATCCACGTAACCGATGCTCACTTCCTTGGCCATGGCCTGCGCAGTGCTCATGGTCAATACCAGGGCGGCGCCCACACTCAGGAAACGTCGTACTCTTGTAAAAGTCGCCATCAAAGCATCCCCTCGTCAGGTCTTGGAGACTGCATCATCGACCCGCCCCAGCGCAGGACCTGCTCTGTCAGCGACCTCCAGCGAACGATCAGCGACAGCACTGTGCCATTAACGCCAAGCCACCAGCGCGGCCTGCGCGATCCTTGCATGCCAAAGGCTTGGCGCCGGTCATTTGCGGCTATCATCTAGCCCTTTGCGCTTGACGATGGACCGCCCGATGCCCAGCAACACCCGACTGCTCCTGCCTGCGTACCTGCTCGCCTGCCTGTTTGCCCTCGTCGGGCTGTGGGCGCTCTGGTACGGCCTCGGCAGACCGGTGCACCTGCCCGATGCGGCGAGCCCGACGCACAAGCTGCAATGCGCGTCCTACACCCCGTTCGACAAGGATCAGTCACCGTTCGACCAGCCGTTTCGCCTGCGTCCGGCGCGCATGGACGCCGACCTGGCATTGCTCAGCGAGCGATTCCAGTGCATCCGTACCTATTCGATGACCGGCCTGGAGGCGATCCCGGCGCTGGCGCGCAAGCACGGCCTGAAGGTGATGCTCGGCGCCTGGGTCAATGCCAACCCCGTGGACACCGACAAGGAAATCGACCTGTTGATCGCCACGGCCAACGCCAACCCCGACGTGGTCAGCGCGGTGATCGTCGGCAACGAGACGCTGCTGCGCAAGGAGGTCACCGGCGAGCGCCTGGCCGGGCTGATCGACAAAGTCAAAAGCCAGGTGAAGGTGCCGGTGACCTACGCCGATGTCTGGGAGTTCTGGCTGCAACATCCGCAGATCGCACCGGCGGTGGACTTCCTGACCCTCCACTTGCTGCCCTACTGGGAGGATGACCCACGTGGCATCGATGCGGCGTTGGCCCACGTGGCCGAAGTTCGCCAGGTGTTCGGCAACCGCTTCGCGCCCAAGGACATCCTGATCGGCGAAACCGGCTGGCCCAGCGAAGGCCGCCAGCGCGAGACGGCGGAGCCGAGTCGGGTCAACGAGGCGCGTTTCATCCGCGGCTTCGTCGCCCTGGCCGAGGCCAACGGCTGGCGCTACAACCTGATCGAGGCGTTCGACCAGCCCTGGAAGCGTGCCAGCGAAGGCGCCGTGGGCGGCTACTGGGGGCTTTACGACGCCGACCGCCAGGACAAGGGCGTGCTCGAGGGGCCGGTGAGCAACCTGGCGTTGTGGCCACAGTGGTTGCTGGCCAGCGTGTTGTTGATGCTGGCGACCCTGGCCCTGGCTGGGCGCCCGGCAAGCCGTCGCGCCGCCCTGCTGCTGCCGTTGCTGGCGGCCCTGGGTGCCGGCAGCCTGGGGCTGTGGGGGGAGCTGATGCGCACCAATGCCCGCTTTGCCGGGGAGTGGCTGTGGGCGGCGGCGCTGGCTGTGTTGAACGTGCTGGTGCTGGCCCATGGCGCCCTGGCCCTGGCTCAGCGTAAAGACTGGCGCCAGCGGCTGTTCGCCTGGCTCGATGCGCACGCGGGCAAGTGGCTGCTGGCGGCGGGGTTCGCGGCGGCGGTGAGCATGCTGGCGATGGTGTTCGACCCGCGCTATCGCAGCTTCCCCAGCGCGGCGCTGCTGCTGCCGGCAGTGGTCTATCTGCTGCGGCCGGTGCCGGCGCGGCGGGCGGAGGTGGCGTTACTGGCCTTTATCGTGGGCGCTGGAGTGGCACCGCAGTTGTTCCAGGAAGGGTTGGCGAATCGCCAGGCCTGGGGTTGGGCGGTGGTCAGCGTGATGATGACCACCGCCTTGTGGCGCAGTCTGCGTTTGCGCAAGGCCTGAATGATGCGTTGCCTTCTTCGCGGGTAAACCCGCTCCCACAGAGGGTACTCCCCTACCCTGTGGGAGCGGGTTTACCCGCGAACAGGCTCTATCAGGCAACCAGTGATCGCCGCACCAGCCGCAACCCCGCCAGTACCACGGCAAACACCGCGATGCTCGCGGTATACAGCACCAGCGCCGGGATCCCGAACACCAGCGCCAGCACCGCCAGCCACCATCCGCCACGGCCTGGCACGAGTTGGCAGACCAACGCCAACCCCAATGCCCCCCAAGCGATGACCTGGAAGTGAATCCCCAGCCCCAGCAGCGATCGCGCCTGGCATTGCCAGACCTCCCCCGGCACGCTGCACAGCCCGACCCACCGGGCATCCTCCATCAGCCCATAGCGCACGCCATAACTGGCCGCCAGCCACAGCGGCAGGAACAGCAACAGGGCAACGAGCGGCCACCAACGCGCCATGCGAATCTCCAATAGCGGTAATCGAAACGTCGCATGATCGCCCACGGGCCGCGACAAGGCAAAATCATGGCCCAGCAGCTATGTTGCACAAGACAAACGTTGTCCGGCGCGGCAACATCTTGTGCGACGAACGACAGGGCGACGGGCAACTTTGTCCGACTCGCCGTGGTCCTAGCCTGCGTACTGCACGACCTTGCGTTTTCCTTGGGGGACTACATGCTTCGATCTTTGCGCCTCGCTGCCCTGCTCGGCGGCCTGCTCCTGGCCGCGGCTGCATCGGCGCGGGATATCGACGCGGCGAGCTACGGCTATCCGTTGACCAACCCGTTCGAGGCGACCATCGCCACCACCCCGCCGGAACAGCGCCCGACGCTGCCCAGCGACGACGACATCGACCAGGCCGACTACAGCCTCACCCTGCGCCCGGAGCGCGAGTTCACCCTGCCCGACAACTTCTGGTCGGTGAAGAAACTGCGCTACCGCCTGGCCAAACAGGACCACGAAGCGCCGTTGATCTTCCTGATCGCCGGCACCGGCGCGCCCTACTCCAGCAGCATCAACGAGTACCTGAAGAAGCTGTTCTACCAGGCCGGCTACCACGTGGTGCAGCTGTCGTCGCCGACCAGCTGGGACTTCATGAGCGCCGCCTCGCGCTTCGCCACCCCCGGGGTGACCAGCGAGGACGCCAAGGACCTGTACCGGGTCATGCAGGCGGTGCGCGCCCAGCAGGCACACCTGCCGGTCAGCGAGTACTACCTCACCGGCTACAGCCTGGGGGCGCTGGACGCGGCATTCGTCAGCAAGCTCGACGAAACCCGCCAGAGCTTCAACTTCAAGCGCGTGCTGCTGCTCAACCCGCCGGTCAACCTGTACACCTCGATCACCAACCTGGACAAGCTGGTGCAGACCCGGGTCAAGGGCATCGACCGCAGCACCACGTTCTACGAGTTGATGCTGGAAAAACTCACCCGTTACTTCCAGGACAAGGGCTACATCGACCTCAACGAAGCGCTGCTGTATGACTTCCAGAAGTCGCGCCAGCACCTGTCCAATGAACAGATGGCCATGCTCATCGGCACTTCGTTCCGCTTCTCGGCCGCCGACATCGCCTTCACCTCCGACCTGATCAACCGTCGCGGCCTGATCATTCCGCCGAAGTTCCCGATCACCGAGGGCAGCAGCCTGGAGCCGTTCTTCAAACGAGCGCTGCAATGCGACTTCGACTGCTACCTGACCGAGCAGGTGATCCCCATGTGGCGGGCGCGCACCGATGGCAACAGCCTGCTGCAACTGGTCGACCAGGTGAGCCTGTACGCGCTGGAAGACTACCTGCGCGCCAGCCCCAAGATCGCCGTGATGCACAACGCCGACGATGTGATCCTCGGCCCGGGCGACATCGGCTTCCTGCGCCGGGTGTTCGGCGAACGGCTGACGCTCTACCCCCATGGCGGCCATTGCGGCAACCTCAACTACCGCGTCAACAGCGACGCCATGCTGGAGTTCTTCCGTGGTTAACAGACTGCTGCTCGTCACCGCCCTGCTCGCCAGCGGCTGCGTCCTGGCCGAGGAAGTCGCGCCGCGTGCTAGCGTGGTCGAGGCCGACAAGACCGAAACCCTCACCGTGGAGGCCGACGGTTTCGTCGATCCGCTGCGTGAGCTCAAGTTCAACCCTGGCCTTGACCAGCGCGAATTCGAACGCTCGACCCTGGCCGCGCTGAACATCTACGACCCGCTGGAATCGCTGAACCGGCGCATCTACCACTTCAACTACCGCTTCGACCAGTGGGTGTTCCTGCCGGTGGTCGACGGCTACCGCTACGTCACCCCCGGTTTCGTGCGTACCGGCGTGAGCAACTTCTTCAACAACCTGGGCGATGTGCCCAACCTGTTCAACAGCGTGCTGCAGCTCAAGCCCAAGCGCTCGGCGCAGATCACCGCGCGGCTGATGTTCAACACCATCATCGGTGTCGGCGGCCTGTGGGACCCGGCGACCAAGATGGGCCTGCCCCGGCAGAGCGAGGACTTCGGCCAGACCCTGGGCTTCTACGGGGTGCCGGACGGGCCATACCTGATGCTGCCGATCCTCGGGCCGTCGAACCTGCGCGATACCACCGGGCTGGTGGTCGACTACGTGGGGGAGAAGGAGATCAACTACCTGAACGTGCCCGACACCGCCAGCGACCACCCGGAGCTCACCGTGCTGCGGGCGGTGGACAAGCGCTACACCACCAACTTCCGCTACGGACAGACCAACTCGCCGTTCGAGTACGAAAAGCTGCGGTACGTGTATACCCAGGCGCGCAAGCTGCAGATTGCCGAGTAAATGCAACCCTGATCCCTGTAGGAGCGGCCTTGTGTCGCGAAAGGGCTGCGAAGCGGCCCCGGCGATATCAGCGGTGTGGCATAAATCTTGGGGCTGCCCTGCAGCCCTTTCGCGACACAAGGCCGCTCCTACAGGGTCAGCCAGGCAATCCCAGGAACTGACACAATTCCCGCTTCTTGGCCAACGCATCCTTGCGCCCCAGCTCGATCAGCTCGCTGCAATAGCTCGCCTCGAACAGCAGGTAGCTCAGCACCCCCGCCCCGCTGGTCCTGGTCGCCCCGGGCCCACGCAGGAACAGCCTCAGCGCCGCCGGCAGCTCGCGCCGATGACGGGCGGCGATCTCGTCCAGCGGTTGACTGGGCGCCACCACCAGCACCTCGATCGGCGCCAGCCCCAGGCGCCGGGCGTCCAGGTGCGCTGGCATCAGGTGGCTGAGGTGGTTGAGCCGCTGCAGCAGTTCGATATCGTCCTCGAGACTGTCGATGAAGGTGCTGTTGAGCATATGCCCGCCGATCTGCGCCAGGCTCGGCTGCTGACCGCTGAACATTCGCTGGGGCGGCAAGGGCGACGCGGGCCGTTGCGGGTTGCCGCTGACCCCCACCACCAGCACGCGGCTGGCGCCCAGGTGCAGCGCCGGGCTGATCGGCGCCGACTGGCGCACCGCGCCATCGCCGAAGAACTCCTCCCCTAGCCGCACCGGAGCGAACAGCAGCGGAATCGCCGAGCTGGCCAGCAGATGGTCGATGGTCAGCGGCGTGGGCATGCCGATGCGCCGGTGGCGCAGCCAGGGTTCGATGGTGTCGCGGCCTTGGTAGAAGGTCACCGCCTGGCCGGACTCGTAGCCGAAGGCGGTCACTGCAATCGCGCGAAGCTGGTTGGAGGCCAGCGAATGGGCGATGCCATCCAGGTCCAGGTGTTCGTGCAGCAGGCGACGCAGCGGTCGGCTGTCGAGCAGCGCCACCGGCACCTGCCCGCCGATCCCCAGCAGGCTGTGGCCGACGAAGCGGCTGGCCTGGCGGATCACCCCGGGCCAGTCGCTGCGCAGCACCAGATGGCTGCGAAAGTTCTGCCAGAAGGCGGTGAGGTGTTGCACCGATTCGACGAAGCGAGTCGCGCCACTGGCCAGCTTGACGGCGTTGATGGCGCCGGCGGAGGTGCCGACGATCACCGGGAAGGGATTGGCGGCGCCGGGGGGCAGCAGTTCGGCGATGCCGGCCAGCACGCCAACCTGGTAGGCGGCGCGGGCACCGCCGCCAGAGAGGATCAGGCCGGTGGTTGGGGACATGCTTCCTTCCTGGATCATGGTTGACAGGTCTGGCCTCTTCGCGGGTAAACCCGCTCCCACAGGGGGTATGTATATGCTAAGGCCGCTGTGGGAGCGGGTTTACCCGCGAAGAGGCCGGCCCTGCAATCACAACAGTCAGCGCTTCTTCTTGTCGTACAGCCGCGGCTCACCCTCTGGCCGTGACTTGAAGCGCCGATGCGCCCACAGGTACTGCTCAGGGCACTCGCGCAGCACGCCCTCGACCCACTGGTTGATGCGCAGGCAGTCGGCCTCTTCGGTCTCGCCCGGGAAATCCTCGAGCGGCGGATGCACCACCAGGCGATAACCGCTGCCATCCTCCAAACGCCGCTGGGTGAACGGAATCACCCGCGCCTTGCCCAGCCGGGCGAACTTGGTGGTGGCGGTGACGGTGGCCGCGGGGATGCCGAACAGCGGCACGAAGATGCTCTGCTTGGTGCCATAGTCCTGATCCGGCGCATACCAGATCGCCCGGCCCCGGCGCAGCAGCTTGAGCATGCCGCGCACGTCGTCGCGCTCCACCGCCAGCGAATCGGGATTGTGGCGCTCGCGGCCACGGCGCTGGATGAAGTCGAATACCGGGTTGCCGTGCTCGCGGTACATGCCGTCGATGGTATGCGCCTGGCCCAGCAGCGCGGCGCCGATCTCCAGGGTGGTGAAATGCACGGCCATCAGGATCGCGCCTTCTCCCTCACGTTGGGCGACCTGCAGGTGCTCGATGCCCTCGATATGGGCCAGGCGCGCCAGCCGTGCCTTTGGCCACCACCAGCTCATGGCCATCTCGAAGAAGGCGATGCCGGTGGAGGCGAAGTTTTCCTTGAGCAGGCGCTGCCGTTCGTCGCCGGACAATGCCGGGAAACACAATTCGAGGTTGCGCGCAGCGATGCGCCGACGCTCGCCGGCAACCCGATACATCACCGCGCCAAGCGCGCGCCCCAGCCCGAGCAGCACGCGGTACGGCAGCTGGGCGACCAGCCACAGCAGGCCCAGGCCCAGCCACAGGCCCCAGAATCGCGGGTGAAGGAAAGAGGATCGAAAACGCGGGCGTTCCATTGAAGCTTCCGGCAAGACATGAGCCTGGCATTCTACATCGGTTGCGGGCAATCAGTCTTATCGCTATAAGTCAGGGCACTTTTCTCGCAACAAGCCGTCTATGCAGACCATGAGCCTCAACCAGACACCCGACAACGCCCCCGTGTTCCAGCTCAAGGGCAGCATGCTTGCCATCACCGTGCTGGAACTGGCGCGCAACGACCTCGAATCCCTCGACCGCCAACTGGCGGCGAAGGTGGCGCAGGCGCCGAATTTCTTCAGCAACACGCCGCTGGTGCTGGCCCTGGACAAGCGGCCCCATGACGAAGGCGCCATCGACCTGCCCGGGTTGATGCGCGTGTGCCGCCACCACGGCCTGCGCACCCTGGCGATCCGTGCCAGCCGCATCGAGGACATCGCCGCGGCGATCGCCATCGACCTGCCGGTGCTGCCGCCGTCCGGCGCCCGCGAGCGACCGCTCGAGCCCGAGCCGGAAGTGAAGAAGCCCGAGCCGGTGCCCGTCGCACCGCCGGCACCCGCAGAGCCGGAAGTGCGCCCGACGCGGATCGTCACCTCGACCGTACGCGGTGGCCAGCAGATCTATGCCCAGGGCGGCGACCTGGTGGTCACAGGCTCCGTCAGCCCCGGCGCGGAACTTCTCGCCGATGGCAACATCCATGTGTACGGCGCCATGCGTGGCCGAGCCCTGGCCGGCATCAAGGGTAATACCAAGGCGCGTATCTTCTGCCTGCAGATGACAGCGGAAATGGTCTCCATCGCCGGCCAGTACAAAGTCTGCGAAGACCTGCGTCGCGACCCACTGTGGGGCTCGGGCGTCCAAGTCAGCCTGTCCGGTGACGTGTTGAACATCACCCGTCTTTAACGGATACTTGCCGGCATTTTTAGCGCAACTTTTTTCACGTTGCCGTTTTTTGTATTTGCAGGGACCTGCGTCCCATTTATTTAGGGGTGAAACACCTTGGCCAAGATTCTCGTCGTCACTTCCGGCAAGGGGGGGGTGGGCAAGACCACCACCAGCGCCGCCATCGGTACCGGCCTCGCGTTGCGCGGGCACAAGACTGTCATCGTCGACTTCGACGTAGGCCTGCGTAACCTCGACCTGATCATGGGCTGCGAACGCCGCGTGGTGTACGACTTCGTCAACGTGGTCAACGGCGAAGCCAATCTGCAGCAGGCCCTGATCAAGGACAAGCGCCTGGAGAACCTGTTCGTGCTGGCTGCCAGCCAGACCCGCGACAAGGACGCACTGACCAAGGAAGGCGTCGAGAAGGTGCTGATGGAGCTCAAGGAGCAGTTCGATTTCGTGGTCTGCGACTCGCCGGCCGGTATCGAGAAAGGCGCGCACCTGGCGATGTACTTCGCTGACGAGGCCATCGTCGTGACCAACCCCGAAGTCTCGTCGGTGCGTGACTCCGACCGCATGATCGGCCTGCTGTCCAGCAAGTCGCGTCGCGCCGAGCAGGGCGAAGACCCGATCAAGGAGCACCTGCTGATTACCCGCTACCACCCGGAGCGCGTCGAGAAAGGCGAAATGCTTGGCGTCGAAGACGTCAAGGAAATCCTCTCGGTCGAACTGCTGGGTGTGATTCCAGAATCCCAAGCCGTGCTCAAGGCCTCCAACCAGGGCATCCCGGTCATCCTTGACGACCAGAGCGATGCCGGCCAGGCCTACAGCGACACCGTCGACCGCCTGCTGGGTAAAGACAAGCCACTGCGGTTCATCGAAGTGCCGAAGCAAGGATTCTTCGCGCGCCTGTTTGGAGGCAAATAAACCATGAACCTTCTTGACTTCTTTCGTGGCAGACAGAAACAAAGCAGCGCGTCGGTAGCGAAAGAGCGTCTACAGATCATCGTGGCGCACGAGCGCGGCCAGCGCAGTACCCCGGATTACCTGCCAGCCCTGCAGAAAGAACTGGTGGAAGTCATCCGCAAGTACGTCAACATCGGCAACGACGACGTGCATATCGAGCTGGAGAACCAGGGCAGCTGCTCGATCCTCGAGCTGAACATCACCCTGCCCGAGCGCTGATCCAGCGCCTTCGGGCCGATCCTGGGGCTGCTTTGCAGCCCTTTCGCGACACAAGGCCGCTCCTACAGGGGTTACGCAATCCCTGTAGGAGCGGCCTTGTGTCGCGAAAGGGCCGCAAAGCGGCCCCAGTGGTTTCCATACGCAAAGAGAACCTGCAATGCCGCTGTCGAACATCCAGATCCTTCACGAAGACGCCGCCATCCTGGTGATCAACAAGCCGACCCTGCTGTTGTCGGTGCCGGGCCGCGCCGAGGACAACAAGGACTGCCTGATCACCCGCCTGCAGGAAAACGGCTATCCGGATGCCCTGATCGTCCACCGCCTGGACTGGGAAACCTCGGGGATCATCCTGCTCGCCCGCGACGCCGACAGCCACCGCGAACTGTCGCGCCAGTTCCACGACCGCGAGACGGAAAAGGCCTACACCGCGCTGTGCTGGGGCCAACCGGCCCTGGACAGCGGCAGCATCGACCTGCCATTGCGCTACGACCCGCCGACCAAGCCTCGCCACGTGGTCGACCACGAGCAGGGCAAGCACGCCCTGACCTTCTGGCGCATCGTCGAGCGCCGCGGCGATCACTGCCGGGTCGAGCTGACACCGATCACCGGACGCTCGCACCAGTTGCGCGTGCACATGCTGTCGATCGGCCACCCGCTGCTGGGGGACCGGCTGTATGCCAACCCGGAAGCGCTGGCGGCCCATGAGCGGCTGTGCCTGCATGCGTCGATGCTGAGCTTTACCCATCCGGTGTCTGGCGAGCGTCTGAAGTTCGAGTGCCCCGCGCCGTTCTGATCCATCGGTTCTGGATTCTTCGCGGGTAAACCCGCTCCCACAGAGAGGGTGCCTAACCTGAAATCTGCGCGGGCATCTGTGGGAGCGGGCTTGCCCGCGAAGAGGCCGACACAAATTTTCGAGCAATTACGCTAAACTCGCGCCACTGCTGTCTGGAGTGACTTATGCGCGATGCCCTGAACGCCGGCCTGATCGAATTCCTCAAGGCCTCCCCGACGCCCTTCCACGCCACCGCCAGCCTCGCGCAGCGCCTCGAGGCCGCCGGTTACCAGCGCCTGGACGAGCGCGACAGCTGGGCCACGGTGCCTGGCGGTCGCTACTACGTGACCCGCAACGATTCCTCGATCATCGCCATCAAGCTCGGCAAGCATTCGCCGCTGCTGGGCGGCATCCGCATGGTCGGCGCCCATACCGACAGCCCATGCCTGCGCGTAAAGCCACAGCCTGAGCTGCAACGCCAAGGCTTCCTGCAACTGGGCGTGGAAGTGTACGGCGGCGCCCTGCTCGCCCCCTGGTTCGACCGCGACCTGTCGCTGGCCGGCCGGGTCACCTTCCGCCGTGATGGCAAGGTCGAGAGCCAGCTGATCGACTTCAAGCTGCCGATCGCGGTGATCCCGAACCTGGCGATCCACCTCAATCGCACCGCCAACGAAGGCTGGCAGATCAACCCGCAGACCGAGCTGCCGCCGATCCTGGCCCAGGTGGCCGGCGACGAGCGCGTCGACTTCCGCGCCCTGCTCACCGAGCAGCTGGCCCGCGAGCACGACCTCAATGCCGACGTGGTGCTCGACTACGAGCTGAGCTTCTACGACACCCAGGACGCCGCGCTGATCGGCCTGAACGGCGACTTCATCGCCGGTGCCCGGCTGGACAACCTGCTGTCGTGCTACGCCGGCCTGCAGGCGCTGCTGAGCGCCGACAGCGACGAGACCTGCGTGCTGGTGTGCAACGACCACGAGGAAGTCGGTTCCTGCTCGGCCTGCGGCGCCGACGGCCCGATGCTCGAACAGACCCTGCAGCGCCTGCTGCCCGATGGCGACGAGTATGTACGCACCATCCAGCGCTCGCTGCTGGTCTCGGCCGACAACGCCCACGGCGTGCATCCCAACTATGCCGACAAGCACGACGGCAACCATGGTCCCAAGCTCAACGCAGGCCCCGTGATCAAGGTCAACAACAACCAGCGCTACGCCACCAACAGCGAGACCGCTGGCTTCTTCCGCCACCTGTGCATGGCCGAGGAAGTGCCGGTGCAGAGTTTCGTGGTGCGCAGCGACATGGGCTGTGGCTCGACCATCGGCCCGATCACCGCCAGCCACCTGGGCGTGCGTACCGTGGATATCGGCCTGCCGACCTTCGCCATGCACTCGATTCGCGAGCTGTGCGGCAGCCAGGACCTGGCGCACCTGGTGAAGGTGCTCACCGCCTTCTACCGCAGCCGCGAACTGCCCTGAGAGCGAGTCGCCCACTCCCACAGGGCAATCACTGGTCTCAAGAGCAGCGATTCCCCTGTGGGAGCGGCGGTGCGCCGATGCGACTTGCCCGCGAAGGGGCCGGCACAGGCGATGCAACTGCCCCGGATCAACGCCTGACGCCGGCAACCCGCTATGCTTAAGACATGCCCTCAAAGCAAAAGGATTGCTGTCCATGTCTCCCTTCATCTCTCTGTTCGTGCCGGTGTTCCTGTTCCTGATGCTGCTGACCATCGGCTTCAGCCTGCGCGAGCGCAATATCGGCGTGCTGATGATGTGGATCGGCACCCTGGGCATCTTCGGCCTCACCTGCTGGAAGATCCTGGAGAAACTGCCGTCGTAAACCACTACACTCGGGCAATCGTTTGACCTGAGGTAGATTTCCCGGTGCCAGCCCTCCTGCGTTGCATCACGCTGCTGTTCCTGCTGTTCGTCACCCCGGTGCACGCCGCCGGCCTGCCAGGCCTGCTCGGCTCCAGCGCGCCCGCCCAGCCCGAAGCCAGCGAACCGCTGGGCAAGTCACTGGACGAGGTGATCAAGAACCTGGAAAACGACCAGCAACGCGCCAAGCTGCTGGCCGACCTGAAAAAGCTGCGCGATGCCAGCAAGCAATCGCAACCCACCGTCGAACAGGGCGTGCTCGGCCTGATCGGCGGCGCCCTGCACGATTTCGAGAAACAGTTCAGCGGCGATGCCAGCCCGTTCAAGCGCTGGTCGCTGGAAATCGACCAGGCGCAGGACGAACTGGCCGCGCTGGTGGTGCCAGTGCACCAGTGGCCGGCGATCCTGTTCGGCTTCGCTGGCGTCATCCTGGTCTGGAGCCTGCTGGCCTACGCCTTCAACTGGATCGGCCACCGCGTGCGCCTGCGCTTCGGCCTGACCGAGGAACTGCCGCAGCATCCACGCACCTGGGACCTGGTGCGCTTCGCCCTGCGCAAGCTGGGACCATGGCTGGTGGCGCTGGTGTTCACCGTGTACCTGAGCTTCGCCCTGCCCTCCTCGCTGGGCAAGTCGATGGCCATGGTGCTGGCCTACGCGCTGGTGGTCGGCACGCTGTTCTCGGCGATCTGCGTGATCGCCTTCTCGCTGCTCGACGGTCCGCACCGCCACCGCGCCCTGTACATCCTGCGCCACCAGGCGTTTCGCCCGCTGTGGCTGATCGGCAGCTTCGCCGCCTTCGGCGAGGCGATGAGCGACCCGCGCATGACCACCGCCCTGGGCGGGCACCTGGCCCACGCCCTGGCAACCTTGGCCAATGTGATCGCCGCGCTGTGCACCGGGCTGTTCATCCTGCGTTTTCGCCGCCCGATCGCCCACCTGATCCGCAACCAGCCGCTGTCCCGACGCCTGACCCGGCGTACCCTGAGCGACACCATCGAACTGCTCGGCAGCTTCTGGTTCGTCCCGGCGCTGATCCTGGTGGCGATCTCGCTGTTCGCCACCTTCGTTTCCGCCGGCGACACCAGCACCGCCCTGCGCCAGTCGCTGATGTGCACCGTGCTGGTGGTGGTGTGCATGGTGCTCAACGGCCTGGTCCGGCGTCACGCCGCCAACCCCAGGCACGCAGGCAAGCGCCAGGCGGTGTACACCGAACGTCTGCGCAACTTCGGCTATGCGCTGGCGCACCTGTTCATCTGGTTGCTGTTCATCGAACTGGGCCTGCGCGTCTGGGGTCATTCGATGATCGGCTTCGCCGAGGGTGACGGCCATGAGATCAGCCTGCGCCTGCTGGGCCTGGCCGGCACGCTGATCGCCGCATGGCTGGTGTGGATCCTCGCCGACACCGCGGTGCACCACGCCCTGGTGCGCTCGCGCCGAGGCATGGCCAACGCCCGGGCACAGACCATGATGCCGCTGATCCGCAACGTGATGTTCGTGATGATCTTCATCATCGCGGTGATCGTCGCCCTGGCCAACATGGGCATGAACGTCACCCCGCTGCTGGCCGGCGCCGGCGTCATCGGCCTGGCCATCGGCTTCGGCGCCCAGTCGCTGGTAGCCGACCTGATCACCGGGTTGTTCATCATCATCGAGGACTCGCTGGCCATCGACGACTACGTCGATGTCGGCGGCCACCTGGGCACGGTCGAGGGCCTGACCATCCGTACCGTGCGCCTGCGCGACATCGACGGCATCGTGCACACCATTCCGTTCAGCGAGATCAAGAGCATCAAGAACTACTCGCGCGAGTTCGGCTATGCGATCTTCCGCGTGGCCATCCCCCATAACATGAACATCGACCAGGCCATCACGCTGATTCGCGAAGTGGGCCAGAAGCTGCGCAGCGATCCGCTGATGCGGCGCAACATCTGGTCGCCGCTGGAGCTGCAGGGGGTGGAGAGTTTCGAGTCGGGCTCGGCGATCCTGCGGGCACGCTTCAAGACCGCGCCGATCAAGCAGTGGGAGGTGTCGCGGGCGTTCAACCTGGCGTTGAAGCGGCAACTGGACGAGGCAGGGCTGGACCTGGCGACGCCGCGGTTGTCGGTGCAGGTGGTGACGGCTGGCGGATCTGATCAAATCAAACAGTAGGGACATACGCCCCCTGTAGGAGCGGCCTTGTGTCGCGAAAGGGCTGCGCAGCAGACCCAGGATCTCAGCTACGGGCAGAAATTGCTGGGGCCGCTTTGCGGCCCTTTCGCGACACAAGGCCGCTCCTACAGGGATTGGCGCAGGCTTGAGATTGTCTACCCAGCCTCGGCGCGAATGCGAATTGCATCGTGCCGCCAGTATTCCAGGTCGCAGTCGATCAAATGCCCGTGCTGGTCGCTGTTGACCCGGGTGATGTGCAAGCCCGGACTGCCCACCGAAACCTTCAGCGCCCCCGCCGCCGCCACCGGCAACGCGGTCGGCAGGATCTCGAAGCACACCTGTCCATAGTGAATGGCGTACTCGCGCGCATAGATCTCGGTCAGCGACCGGGCCAGGTCCAGCTCGAGGATCCCGGGAAAGTAGCGCGGATTGAGGTAGTGCTCGGCATACAGCACCGCCCGCCCATCGATGCGCCGCAAGCGGCACACCTGCACCACGCTGGACAGCGCCGGCAGGCGCAGGCGCGCGCAGATCGACGCCGAAGCCGGCTGCAGCCGTGCCGACAGCAACTCGGTACTTGGCACCCGCCCCTGGTCACGCACCATCGCATGGAAGTGACTGCGCTCGATCAGGTCGTAGGTCAGGCGTTCGGGCGCGACGAACCAGCCTCGACGCTCCTCGCGGTAGATCAACCCCAGGGCCTCCAGCTGCACCAGCGCCTCGCGCAGGGTGATGCGTGTGGTGTCGAACACCTCGCTGAGCCGGCGCTCGGCCGGCAGCTTGCCGCCGGGAGCCAGCAGGCCGTGTTCGATCTGCTCGCGCAGGGCATGGCAGATGGCTGTTACCGCGCGCGGTGGCGTCGCTTGCATCAAAGGTTACCTATCTGGACTAGTCCAGCCCCAGAACAGGGCATGGAGAGATGAGCACAAGCCTAGGCACGGCTGATGAACATCCTGTGACAAACACGCCGAGAGGGGCTTGCCAGATCCGGGCCAGGCCGCAGGATTCGGGGCTTTCGATCTGGTCTACGCTGTATTCCCAGGGCCTTCGGCCTGCCACCAACACCCTCCCCTTACATCAAACTGTCACGCAACAGGCCTACCTTGGCGCAAGGTTTGCTGACCTAGACCAAGGTTTTGCAGGCACGGCTTCTGTTCATAACAACGAATGCAAGGCACCACCAAAGGAGCTTCGGATGAAAAAGTTGTTCATGGCGTCACTGCTCGGTTCGGCCATCGCTTTTTGCACCTCGGCCATGGCCCAGGACCTCAAGGCCCTCGAAGACGCCGCCCGCAAGGAAGGCACCGTCAACAGCGTGGGCATGCCCGATGCCTGGGCCAACTGGAAAGGCACCTGGGACGACCTGGCGAAAAAGTACGGCCTCAAGCACAGCGACACCGACATGAGCTCGGCCCAGGAAATCGCCAAGTTCGACGCCGAGAAGGACAACGCCAGCGCCGATATCGGTGACGTCGGCGCCGCCTTCGGCCCGATCGCAGTCGCCAAGGGCGTCACCCAACCCTACAAGCCAAGCACCTGGGACCAGGTCCCGGCATGGGCCAAGGACCAGGACGGTCACTGGGCGCTGGCCTACACCGGCACCATCGCTTTCATCATCAACAAGGACCTGGTCAAGGAAGGCGAACGCCCCAGCACCTGGCACGACCTGGAAAAGGGCAAGTACAAGGTCGCCATCGGTGACGTCGGCACCGCCGCCCAGGCCGCCAACGGCGTGCTCGCCGCCGCCATCGCCTACAAGGGCGACGAGAGCAACATCGAGCCGGGCCTGCAGCTGTTCACCAAGCTGGCCCAGCAGAAGCGCCTGTCGCTGGCCAACCCGACCATCCAGACCCTGGAGAAGGGCGAGGTGGAGGTCGGTGTGGTGTGGGACTTCAACGGCCTGAGCTATCGCGACCAGATCGACCCGAAACGCTTCGAGGTGCTGATCCCGTCGGACGGCTCGATCACCTCGGGCTACACCACCATCATCAACAAGTACGCCAAGCATCCGAACGCAGCCAAGCTGACCCGGGAGTACATCTTCAGCGATGCAGGGCAGACCAACCTGGCCATCGGCCACGCCCGGCCGATCCGCGCCGAACACCTGAAGCTGCCGGCGGACGTGCAGGCCAAGCTGCTGCCCAACGAGCAGTACAAGGCCGCCCAGCCGATCAAGAACGCCGAGGCCTGGGAAGCGACCTCCAAGGCCCTGCCGCAGAAGTGGCAGGAGCAGGTGATCATCGAGATGGAATGAGGCAGCTTCAAGCCGCAAGTTTCAAGCGGCAAGCCAAAGCAGGCAGATGACATGCCCGCTTCATCTTGCAGCTTGAAGCTTGCAGCTTGTAGCTCCATGTAGGAGCCACCATGCAACACAACGTCATCCTGGTCCTGCTCGACGGCCTCAACCACCAGGTCGCGCACCACGCCATGGGCCACCTGCACGCCTACGTCGAGGCCGATCGCGCCGCGCTGTACCGGGTGGAATGCGAGCTGCCGTCGCTGTCGCGACCGCTCTACGAATGCATTCTCACCGGCGTGCCGCCGATCGACAGCGGCATCGTGCATAACAACGTCAACCGCCTGTCCAACCAGCGCAGCGTGTTCCACTACGCCCGCGAGGCCGGCCTGGGCACCGCGGCGGCGGCCTATCACTGGATGAGCGAGCTGTACAACCGCTCGCCCTTCGACCCGCTGCGCGACCGCCACACCCACGCGCCGAAGCTGCCGATCCAGCACGGCCTGTTCTACTACGCCGACCACTACCCCGACTCGCACCTGCTGGCCGACGCCGAATACCTGCGCCGCCGCCATGCGCCGAACTTCCTGCTGGTGCACCCGATGAACATCGACGACGCCGGCCACCGCCACGGCCTGGACAGCAGCCAGTACCGCAACGCCGCGCGCAGCGCCGACATCCTGCTGGCCGACTACCTGCCGCGCTGGCTCGAGGAAGGCTATCAGGTGCTGGTCACCGCCGACCATGGCATGAACAACGACCGCTCGCACAACGGCCTGCTGGCCGAGGAACGCGAAGTACCGCTGTTCGTGTTCGGCGAAGCGTTCAGCCTCGATCCCGCGGCCAAGCCGTTGCAGACCGAGCTGTGCGGCACGATCTGCGAGCTGCTCGGCGCCGCCCACGACAAACCGGTCTGCCGGGAGCTGCTCAAGTGAATGCAAGCCATCGTGGCCGCTACCTGGCCCTGCTCTGCCTGCTGCCGTTCGCCGTGTTCTTCATCATCTTCCAGGTCGCGCCGCTGGCCTGGGTCGCCATCAACAGCCTGCAGAGCGAAAGCGGCTGGGGCCTGGCCAACTTCAGCAAGATCTTCGCCTCGAAGTTCTATCTGCAGGCGCTGCAACGCAGTCTGGAGATCAGCTTCTGGTCGAGCCTGTTCGGCATCGTCATCGCCACCCTGGGCGCCTATTCGCTGCGCCAGGTCGACTCGAAGCTGCGCGACTTCGTCAGCGCCTTCGCCAACATGACCAGCAACTTCGCCGGCGTGCCGCTGGCGTTCGCCTTCATCATCCTGCTCGGCTTCAACGGCGCGCTCACCCTGCTGCTCAAGCAGATGGGCCTGCTCGGCGACTTCAGCATCTATTCCAAGACCGGCCTGATCCTGGTGTACACCTACTTCCAGATCCCCCTCGGTGTGCTGCTGCTCTACCCGGCCTTCGACGCCCTGCGTGAAGACTGGCGCGAATCCGCCGCGCTGCTGGGCGCCAGCCACTGGCAATTCTGGCGGCATATCGGCCTGCCGGTGCTTGCCCCGGCGCTGCTCGGCACCTTCGTCATCCTGCTGGCCAACGCCCTGGGCGCCTACGCCACCGTCTACGCCCTGACCACCGGCAACTTCAACGTGCTGCCGATCCGCATCGCCGGCCTTGTGGCCGGCGACATCAGCCTCGACCCGAACCTGGCCAGCGCCCTGGCGATGGTCCTGGTGGGGTTGATGACGGTGGTCACGGTGGTCCATCAATGGCTGCTCAAGAGGAGCTACCATGCGCGCTGAAAAAACCGCCGGCGGGCTCTACCACCGAGTGGTGGTGTACCTGCTGTTCCTCATCCTGCTGCTGCCGCTGGCCGGCACCCTGCTCTACTCGCTGGCCACCAGCTGGTCGGCGACCCTGCTGCCCAGCGGGCTGACGTTCAAGTGGTACATCGCGCTGTGGAGCGAGCCGCGCTTTCTCGCCGCCTTCGCCCAGTCGCTGCTGGTGTGCGTCGGCGCGCTGCTGCTGTCGGTGGTGCTGATCCTGCCGCTGCTGTTCGTGGTGCACTACCACTTCCCCAAGCTCGACGCGCTGATGAACATCCTGATCCTGCTGCCGTTCGCGGTGCCGCCGGTGGTGTCCGCGGTCGGCCTGCTGCAACTCTACGGCAGTGGACCGATGGCCATGGTCGGCACGCCGTGGATCCTGATCGGCTGCTACTTCACCATCGCCCTGCCGTTCATGTACCGGGCCATCACCAACAACCTGCAGGCCATCAACCTGCGTGACCTGATGGACGCCGCCCAGCTGCTCGGCGCCAGCCCCTGGCAGGCGGCCCTGCTGGTCGTGCTGCCAAACCTGCGCAAGGGCCTGATGGTGGCGCTGCTGCTGTCGTTCTCGTTCCTGTTCGGCGAGTTCGTGTTCGCCAACCTGCTGGTGGGCACCCGCTACGAAACCCTGCAGGTGTACCTGAACAACATGCGCAACAGCAGCGGCCACTTCAACAGCGCCCTGGTGATCTCCTACTTCGCCTTCGTGCTGGTACTGACCTGGGTCGCCAACCGCTTGAACAAGGACAAGACCTGACATGAGCTTCGTCAGCGTGCAGAAACTGCAAAAGAGCTACGCCGGCAGCCCGGTGTTCGAGAACATCGACTGCCAGATCGAGCGCGGCGAATTCGTCACCCTGCTCGGCCCCTCGGGCTGTGGCAAGTCGACACTGCTGCGTTGCATCGCCGGACTCACCCCGGTGGACAAAGGCCAGATCCTGCTCGACGGACAGGACATCGTGCCGCTCAGCCCACAGAAGCGCGGGATCGGCATGGTGTTCCAGAGCTACGCGCTGTTCCCCAACATGACCGTGGAACAGAACGTCGCCTTCGGCCTGCGCATGCAGAAGGTCAAAGGCGACGAAAGCCAGACGCGGGTGCGCGAGGCGCTGGAGCTGGTGGAGCTGGGCAGCTTCGCCGGGCGCTACCCGCATCAGCTGTCCGGCGGCCAGTGCCAGCGCGTGGCCCTGGCCCGCTCGCTGGTCACCCGCCCACGCCTGCTGCTGCTCGACGAGCCGCTGTCGGCACTGGATGCGCGCATCCGCAAGCACCTGCGCGAGCAGATTCGCGCCATTCAGCGCGAACTGGGGCTGACCACCATTTTCGTCACCCACGACCAGGAAGAGGCGCTGACCATGTCGGATCGCATCGTCCTGATGAACCAGGGGCGCATCGTCCAGAGCGGCGATGCCGAGACCCTCTATACCGCGCCGGTGGACCTGTTCGCCGCCGGCTTCATCGGCAACTACAACCTGCTCGACGCGGACAGCGCCAGCCGCCTGTTGCAACGCCCGGTCAGTGGCCGCCTGGCGATCCGCCCAGAGTCGATCACCCTGGGCCTGGAGGGCGACATGCAGGGCGAAGTGCGCAGCCACAGCCTGCTGGGCAACGTCATCCGCTACCGGGTGCTGGTACACGGCGTGGAACTGGTGGTGGACGTGCTCAACCGCTGCGCCAGCGATCTGCACGCCGACGGGAAGCAGGTATGCTTGTCGATCGACCCCACAGCGCTACGGGAAGTGGCCTAAGGAGATTCAACCCATGGCATTGGCAATTTTCGATCTGGACGAAACCCTGATCCACGGCGACTGCTCGTCGCTGTGGGGCGAGCAGATGGCCCGGCTGGGTTGGGTCGATGGCAAGGCATACCTCAGGCGCGATCATGAACTGATGGAGGCCTACGGCAGAGGTCACCTACGGATGGAGGAATACATGGCCTTCAGTCTCGAGCCGATTGCCGGGCGCACGCTGGAGGAGGTCGAGCATCTGGTCGAGCCCTGGGTGGAGGATGTGATCGAGCCAATCATCTTTGGCGATGCCTGCCGCTGCATCGCCGAGCACCGCAAGCGCGGGGATCGGATCCTGATCATCTCCGCCTCGGGCAGCCACCTGGTCGGACCGATCGCCGCGCGCCTGGGAGTGGAGGAATACCTGGCCATCGACCTGGAGGCCGTCAACGGGGTGTACACCGGCAGGACCCACGGTGTACTGACCTACCGCGAAGGCAAGATCACCCGGTTGCTGGAGTGGCTGGATCAGGAGCAGGAAAACCTGGAGGGGGCGAGTTTCTATTCCGATTCGCGCAATGACTTGCCGTTGTTGCTGAAAGTGGATCATCCGGTTGCGGTGAATCCGGATG
Organism: Pseudomonas sp. GD03858; assembly: GCF_029840925.1. GTDB lineage: Bacteria > Pseudomonadota > Gammaproteobacteria > Pseudomonadales > Pseudomonadaceae > Aquipseudomonas. Next base: position 11,385 of record NZ_JAOCDM010000023.1, on the reverse strand, counting down.
AGGTGTTGCGTGAGCGGGCGCAGAGCGAGGGATGGCCAGTATTGAGCTGGGCTTGAGGGCCATGGGGCCGCTTTGCGCCCCTTTCGCGACACAAGGCCGCTCCTACAGAAGATCGCATGCCCCTGTAGGAGCGGCCTTGTGTCGCGAAAGGGGCGCAAAGCGGCCCCAGCTATCTCAGCCCAAACTCGAATCGATCACCATCACCAACTTGCCCGACACCTGGTTGCTCTCAAGCTCGGCATACGCCGCCTGGGCGAATTCCACCGGATAGGTGTCGACCAACTGCGGCGACAACCGCCCTTCGGCGAACAGCGGCCATACCTGCTGTTGCAGCTCACGCAGCAACTCGCCCTTGAACCCGTCGTCGCGGTTGCGCAAGGTCGACCCGGTGATCTGCAGGCGCTTGCCCAGCACCAGCGCCAGGTCCAGCTCGACCTTGCGCCCGCCCATCAGGCCGATGATCACCCAACGCCCGTCGCGCGCCAGCAACTTGAGGTTCAGCTGACCGTAGCTGGCACCCACCGGGTCGAGGATCACATCGAACGGCCCCATCTGCTCCAGCTCATCGAGGTTGGCATTGCGTACCACTCCGCCCGCTGCGCCGAGACTTTGGCAATAGGCCAGGCGCTCGGCGGAGCCGACGCTGACCCACACAGGGCTGCCGAAAGCCTTGCACAGCTGGATGGCCGCCGAGCCCACGCCACTGGCGCCGGCATGCACCAGCACCTTCTCGCCGGCCTTCAGGCCCCCGAGCTGGAAGATGTTCAACCAGGCCGTGGCATACACCTCCGGCAGCGCCGCCGCCTCGTGCAGGCTCAGACCCTCGGGCACCGGCAGCACATGACGGGCATCGACCACCACCTCCTCGGCCATGGCACCGCTGGGCAGCAGCGCGCACACACGGTCGCCCACGCGCCAGTCGGCGCCAGCGCCGGCTTGCTCGATCACCCCCGCGCACTCCAGGCCCATGTAGGGGCTGGCGCCAGGCGGTGGCGGGTACAGACCCTTCATCTGCAACAGGTCGGCGCGGTTCAGCCCCGCGGCGGCCACACGAATGCGCACTTGCCCCGCATCACAGGCCGGGCGCTCGGCCTCGACCCAGGCCACATGTCCGTCAACGCCTTGCAATGCCTTCACAGTGCCTCCATAGTTGAATCATATGACCGAGCCTGGGCGAGCATTTCCCAGGCTTTTTGCAGTATGCGTCCGGCTCCATGGAACCGGCGAACGGATAAGACGGCCTACTATGCGTGATCAATTGCCTCCACGTCGAATCAGCATGAAGCATTTCCTCCCCAGCACCGCCCTCGCCCTGATGATCGGCCTGGGCAGCCTCACGCTCGGTGGCAATGCGGCCGCCGCCAACAAGTGGGACAGCCTGCAGCCGGACCGTGACGAAGTCGTCGCCAGCCTCAACATCGTCGAGCTGCTCAAGCGCCACCACTACAGCAAGCCGCCGCTGGACGACGCCCGTTCGGTCATCATCTACGACAGCTACATCAAGCTGCTCGACCCGTCGCGCAGCTACTTCACCGCCGCCGACATCGCCGAATTCGACAAATGGAAGACGCAGTTCGACGACTTCCTCAAGAGCGGCAACCTCGACCCCGGCTTCACCATCTACAAGCGCTACCTGGACCGCGTGAAGCAGCGTCTGGACTACGCCCTCGGCGAGCTGAACAAGGGTGTCGACAAGATCGACTTCACCGTCAAGGAAGACCTGCTGGTCGACCGCAAGGACGCGCCCTGGATGAAGAACCAGGCCGAGCTCGACGAACTGTGGCGCAAACGCGTCAAGGACGAAGTGCTGCGCCAGAAGATCGCCGGCAAGGACCTCAAGCAGATCCAGGAAACCCTGGTCAAGCGTTACAAGAACCAGCTGGCGCGCCTGGACCAGACCCGTGCCGAAGACATCTTCCAGGCCTACATCAACACCTTTGCCCAGTCCTACGACCCGCACACCAACTACCTGTCGCCGGACAACGCCGAGAACTTCGACATCAACATGAGCCTGTCGCTCGAGGGCATCGGCGCGGTGCTGCAGAGCGACAACGACCAGGTCAAGATCGTGCGCCTGGTGCCGGCCGGCCCGGCCGCCAAGACCAAGCAGGTGGCCCCGGCCGACAAAATCATTGGTGTCGCCCAGGGCAACAAGGAGATGGTCGACGTGGTCGGCTGGCGCCTGGACGAGGTGGTCAAGCTGATCCGCGGCCCGAAAGGCTCGGTGGTGCGCCTGGAGGTCATTCCGGCCAGCAACGCGCCGAACGACCAGACCAGCAAGATCGTCTCGATCACCCGCGAAGCCGTGAAGCTCGAAGAGCAGGCGGCGAAGAAGTCGGTGCTCAAGCTCAAGCAGGACGGGCGTGACTACAAGCTGGGCATCATCGAGATCCCGGCCTTCTACCTGGACTTCAAGGCCTACCGCGCCGGTGACCCGGACTACAAGAGCACCACCCGCGACGTGAAGAAGCTGCTCACCGAGCTGCAGAAAGAGAAAGTCGACGGCGTGGTCATCGACCTGCGCAACAACGGTGGCGGCTCGCTGCAGGAAGCCACCGAGCTGACCAGCCTGTTCATCGAGAAAGGCCCGACCGTGCTGGTGCGCAACAGCGACGGCCGCGTCGACGTGCTCGAGGACGAAAACCCTGGCGCGTTCTACAAGGGTCCGCTGGCCTTGCTGGTCAACCGCCTGTCCGCCTCGGCCTCGGAGATCTTCGCCGGTGCCATGCAGGACTACCACCGCGCGCTGATCATCGGTGGCCAGACCTTCGGCAAGGGCACGGTGCAAACCATCCAGCCGCTCAATCACGGCGAACTCAAGCTCACCCTGGCCAAGTTCTACCGGGTTTCCGGGCAGAGCACCCAACACCAGGGCGTGTTGCCGGACATCGACTACCCGTCGATCATCGACACCAAGGAAATCGGTGAGAGCGCCCTGCCCGAGGCCATGCCGTGGGACACCATCCGCCCGGTGGTCAAGCCGGTGGTCGATCCGTTCAAGCCGTTCCTGGCCCAGCTCAAGGCGCAGCACCAAGCCCGCAGCGACAAGGATGCCGAGTTCGTCTACATCCGCGACCGCCTGGCGCTGACCCAGAAGCTGATGAACGAGAAGACCGTCAGCCTCAACGAACAGGAACGCCGTGCCCGTCACGACCAGATCGAAGGCAAGCAACTGGCGCTGGAGAACATCCGTCGCAAGGCCAAGGGCGAGGAACCGCTCAAGGAGCTGAAGAAAGTAGACGAGGACGCGCTGCCCGCCGAGCCGGATGACACCAAACCGGAAGACGACGCCTACCTGTCCGAGACCGGTCGCATACTGCTCGACTACCTGAGCCTGAGCACATCGGTGGCCAAGCACTGAGGTGATGGCGGCCACGGTGAGCCGTCATCGCACCGTCGTGAAATGAAAAGGGTCGGACATGTCAGTGTCCGACCCTTTTTCATGGTAAGTGTCCCGCCCCTTTCGAGGCCTTTGGGTGCGCGGGCTGTTGACCGCGTGACGGCCTCGAGGTGTCCGCCGCAGCGCTAACGGCAAACAGCCTGAAAGGGATTTTCCCATGTAGGCCAGAACGCCACATGAGCGACCCGGTAAGGCCTGAGTGACTCGTCAGGCCTGTTCCGGATAACGGTATTCGAAGACCCGTACCACTTCCGAGGCGTGCCACGACGCCGCCTCCATGCCATCGACAGGTCCGGAGAACCGCCCCAGGCGCTCGACGCACTCGAAAAAGCCGGTGCGCGGCAGACGGCTGGCACCTTGACTGATCACCAGCGAACTGCGCAATGGCTGTTCGGCACGGGCATCGAGCACCGCCAGGTACTCCAAGGCCGCAGTCAGGGTCTGCATGGCGGGGCTGGGAAGTTGAAGCCGCTCAAGCAAGGCGCGGTAGGTGAGCAGATGGCGCTGCCGGCGAGCCAGGTCGAGCTCGGTCAGCAAGCCCTCCCAATGCTGACGGCTGATCCTGACCTGGCTCATGACGGCTCGCTCCAGCCGGCCACGCCCAGGTGCCATGCCAGGCTGCGCAGGATCGCCGCATCCGGACGGCGCTCGCCCGACTCGATCATCGTCAGGTAGGCCGGGCTGATGCCGACACTGCGTGCCAGCTGTTCAGGGGCCAGCCCCTTGGCTTCACGCAACGACGCCAGCTGGCCCAGGGAGCACAGGCTGGCGTCCGGTTGACTGTCTTCGATGTTGGTGGCGGCGGCCGGTGCAGCGGCAGGTGCCTGGCCAGCGGCCGCCAGCAACGCCTGATACTGCTCCCAGGGAACGACTGCGTACTCGGGCTGACCGTCCCGGCTGATGACCTGAATACCCATTGCAACCCCCTCGACATTGGATCACGGCATGTAATCCGTAGGCATAACGCTTATGCCAATTATATTACCAACCGCGAGGGTGTGTGCGGGTACACCGTGAATCAGCTGCCGGGGCGTTCGAGGCGTAAGGCTTCGGGGCTGTCCGGCAAGCGCTCGACTACTTGCAGGCGCTCCGGCGCCTGGCTGGCGCGCCAGGCCTTGAAACGGGCCAGTTCGTCGGCGACGGTCTTGAGCACCCAGCCCAGTACCGCGATATCGTCGAGCAAGCCGACGCCCAGCAGCCAGTCAGGGATGGCATCCAGAGGGCTGACGAAGTACAGCAGCCCAGCCACGATGGTGACCAACGCCTTGGGGCTGACGGCGCGGTACTCGCCGCGCCACCAGGCCAGGCACAAGGCCTGCATCAGGCGCAGGTCATCACGCAACTGGCCCAGCTTCGGCCCCTTGCGGGCCACCGCGAACAGCAGCGCCGGCAGCCGGCCACGGCTGAGCAGGCGCTCGGCCAAAGGCAGGAAGCGGGCAAAATTCCAGGGTGCGCTCATGAGACCTCCAGAGGAGCAGGAAGGTTATCCACAATAATTGTGGATAACCTTGTGAACAGGGCCGCCTTGGCACCGTCTGGTGCCCGCCAGGCAAGGGCGAGCGACGGATCGGGCGTTTTTTACACAACCGTTTCAAGCGCGCAAACGTTTTGCGACACAGGTCGGTCGCGTGTCGTCGGGACACTGCTTGCGACAGTGAACGAGCCGGACAGTTCGCGTCAAGCAATGCCCTGAAACGACAACGCCCCGTCGAAACGGGGCGTTGCTGGAGAGCGCCGGGTGTTACTTCGCCGGGGCTGGCTCGGCATCGGCCTTGGTCGGGTCCTTGATGCCCAGCAGTTCCAGGTCGAACACCAGTACCGAGTTGGCCGGGATCAGCGGGCTCGGGCTCTGGGCGCCATAGGCCAGTTCGGCAGGGATGTACAGCTTGTACTTCTCGCCGACGTGCATCAGTTGCAGACCTTCGACCCAACCCGGGATCACGCCGCTTACCGGCAGGTCGATCGGGCTGCCGCGCTCGACGGAGCTGTCGAAGACCTTGCCATCGGTCAGCTTGCCTTCGTAGTGGACGGTCACCACATCGGTCGGCTTGGGCTGAGGGCCATCGGCCTTCTTCACCACTTCGTACTGCAGGCCGGAGGCGGTGGTGATCACGCCAGGTTTCTTGCCGTTCTCCTCGAGGAACTTCTTACCGGCGCTGGCCGCTTCTTCGCTGGCCTTGGCCAGACGCTCTTCGGCACGTTTCTGCAGCGCGGTGAAGGCTTCGACGAGCTCTTCATCCTTGATGCGCTGCTCTTTCTTGCCGACCGCGTCCTCGATGCCCTGGGCAACGGCCTTGGAGTCGAGATCGTCCATGCCTTCCTGGGCCAGGCTCTTGCCCATGTTCAGGCCGATACCGTAGGAGGCTTTCTGTGCTGGCGTTTTCAGCTCGACGCTGCTGGTCTGGGCGTCGCAACCTGCGAGGACCAGGCCAACCAGGGCAACCGCAGCCGCCAAACGATGTTGTTTCATGCTAGTTCCTTGTTCATGCGCCATGAGGGCAAATCAGGGTAAAGCCGCGAGCTTAGCAGGCGGTCGTTACCAATGGCTACCGGCATGAGAGCGGGATTGCCGATGGAAGTTCAGTGCGTGAAAACAAGTTCATCCGCCAGCCCCGATCTTCCCCACCGTGGTATCGGTACCTGGCATTTTTGCCAGTAGCGTGGAAACAGGGCATCGCATTCACTGTGGGCTTGCTCCGCACCCATGGAGCACTGACTCACTCCTGGTCCGCGCAAACCCTCAATCCATGGAGATTGCCCATGAACCTTGGCACCCGCGCCTGCCCATCCCACGTTCCCATGCGTCTGGCGGCCCTGGCCCCGATAGACCCGACATTCGGCGCCGACGGCCTGGCTCGTATCCTTGAAAGCGAGACAAGCCTGTCCGGCACTTGCCTGGATATCCACCCCATCAAGGCCAGGCCGGGGCAACACTACGCCTGCGGTTACAACTTCACGCGAGGGACCGTGCCTTATCGGCAGAGCAGCGTGGTTGTCGTGCTCAAGGACAATGGCGAGATCGACCCTACGTTCAATGGCAAGGGCAGGATCGACTTCGCTGACGTGATCGACACCGATGAACTGTTCGTACCTGAACAACTGGTCGAGGACATCGACGGCAAACTCCTGTGCAGAGGCCACCTCAACGCCTCCGGGAAAGCCTATGTCTGCAGATTCATGCCCGATGGCCGGCCGGACGACACATTCGGCAGCAAGGGAGTCGTAGCCCTTGAAGAACGACTCAACTACTCTCCTGCGGCACTGGGCCTCGTATCCATCGGGACCCACTGCATCCTGTCAACGTTCGCATCCTCGGAAGGGTACGCCCTCGTGGCACTCGATACCCGCGGCGCACTCGATGGGCAATTTGCCAACGAAGGTGTCCTCCCTTTGCAAACGCTGTTTCCCGACGGGCTCTATGATGCGCGGAAACTTGCGATCCTGCCGGCACACGACGCAAGCCCGCGCATACTGCTGCTGACAATGGGCGAAGGCGAAAATGGCTACGTGACGCGAATCAGTGCCCTGGACCTACGGGGAGCGCTCGATCGCACGTTTGCCAGCGACGGCCACTTCGTGTCGAATCCGTTCACCGACTACAGATCAATCTCGGTCAACGAGCCCTCGCGCACGATCACGCTGGCCGGCAATCGTGAGTTCGAGGACGAGAGCCTGCAACCCGAGCTCTTCCAGCTGGACTTCAGCGGCAAGCCGATGACGCGGTTCAATGGCGGCAAACCGGTGAATTTCGACTGGATGGAGGGGAGCTGGGACCACTTCGTCGAAATCGGTGATCGCCTCGTCGGCTACGGGAGCTTCTACACCACCAACTTCGTCGCGCGCTACAGAAACGATGGCACGCTGGACAGCACCTTCGTGCCGCCTCGAGGCTACGGACAACTCGGCGCGGAGCTGCCCGACGACGGATTCTATCCGGAGTATCCCGCCACCATCGCGGTGGATGTCGATCGCCAGCGCTTGCTGATATGCGGAAGAAACGAATTGTTGCAGCAGCGAAAGACCGATGCGGTGGTGATCGCCATTGCCTTGCACGGCTGATAGCCAGGCGCCCAGGCGGGTGAGCTCGGCACCCGCCCGGCGCCATCAGGGATAGCACCCCTCGCGATAGGCCTGCGCCACCTCCCGCAGCACCTCGCACAGCCACTGCGCCGGCAGGCTCAGAGGCAGCGCCGCGTTACGACAGATCCCCACCGAACCACCCGGCTCACGCTCGCCCAGATCGAGTTCGGCCAGCTCTGCCCGTCCGAGGTCGATGAGCACCGCATCGCGCGGCGCCACCCAAACCGCGTCGCTGCCCAGCACATAGCGCCGGCTCAAGGCCAGCGACAAGGTTTCCAGCCGCTGCGCCGGCAGCGGGATCGCGCACTGCACGAACAGGCTGTCGGCATGCTTGCGAATGGTCGTCCCCAGGGGCGGCAGCACCAGCGGGTAGTCACCCACGCGGACCGGGTCGAGCGGTTGGCGCGCCAGCAGCGGATGCCCAGGTCGCACGACCAGGGTCATCGATTCGCTGTACAGGTGCTCGAACGACAGGCCCTGGATCTGCGGGCTGTCGGTCATGCGCCCGACCACCAGCTCCAGCTCGCCCAGATGCAGTTGCCCGAGCAGCTGCGCGCTGACGCCGGTCGCCACGCTGATCACCAGCGCCTCGTGCCGTTGGTGCAGGCGGCACAGCACTTCGGGCATCAGCAGCCCTTCGACCGTGGACAGCACACCGATACGCACCTGCGAAGGCGCCCGCGACTCGCCCCGGACACTGCCCACGCCATCGCGCAGGGCCTGCACGCTGGGCCCTGCGTAGCGCATGAAGCGGGTGCCGGCCGGGGTCAAGGCGACGCCCTGGTGGCTGCGCTCGAACAGACGGGTTTCGAGCAGCGCCTCCAGTTCCTTGAGCGTCTTGGAGATCGCCGGCTGGCTGATCGCGAGCACATCGGCGGCCCTGGCCAGGCTGCCCTGCCGGGCAATCTCCAGGAAGCACAGCAGGTGGCGAAACTTGATGCGGGTATCGAGGTTCATGCCCGGCAGTGTATCCGCGCGCAGCCAAGCTGCAACAGAGCGGCCGCTACGGGCTGGTCGCCAGTTGCACCGCACCGTCCGCCAGGCGCACGGGCCATACCCGCAAATGCTGTGACGGATCCTCGAGACAGACGCCGCTTTGCAGGCAGAAGTGCTGCTTGTACAGCGGCGCGGCCACCACCAGCGCCCCCTGCACATCGCCCACCAGCCCACGGCCGATGATGTTGGCGCCGGAACGCGGATCACGGTTGCCGACGGCATACAGCTCGCACCCCTGCCCCGGCAGGTAGAACAACGCCACCTGCTCGCCGTCGTGCCACACCACCACCCCGGAGTCGGCAACCAGATCGCCGGCCTGGCACACCTTCCGCCAGCTGGGTTCATGAGCAACAGCCCTATTGTTGGACGGGTTCATCACACAACCTCCTCGTGAGTGGGGATCAGGTGCAGCGGCGCGGCCGGCCGACGCTGGCCACGCTCGCGGACGAAGTGCACATCCGGGTCGGTCCGCTGATCGTTGACGAAGGTGCGGAAGCGCTTGAGCTTTTCCGGGTCCTTGAGCGCATTGGCCCATTCGCACTCATAGCGCTCGACCACGTGCTGCATCTGCGCTTCCAGTTCGCTGGCCAGCCCCAGGCTGTCGTCGACGATCACCTGCCTGAGGTAGTCCAGCCCGCCCTCCAGGTTCTCGCGCCATACCGAGGTGCGCTGCAGCTTGTCGGCGGTGCGGATGTAGAACATCAGCACCCGATCGATCAGGCGCACCAGGGTCTCGTCGTCCAGATCGGTGGCGAACAGCTCGGCGTGGCGCGGGCGCATGCCGCCATTGCCGCATACGTACAGGTTCCAGCCCTTGTCGGTGGCGATCACGCCGATGTCCTTGCTCTGCGCCTCGGCGCATTCGCGGGTGCAGCCGGACACCGCGAACTTGAGCTTGTGCGGCGCGCGCAGGCCCTTGTAGCGGTCCTCCAGGCGCAAGGCCATGGCCACGCTGTCCTGCACGCCGTAGCGGCACCAGGTACTGCCCACGCAGGACTTCACCGTGCGCGTGGACTTGCCGTAGGCATGCCCGGTCTCGAAGCCGGCGTCGATCAGCTCGCCCCAGATCAACGGCAACTCATGCAGTTGGGCGCCGAACAGATCGATGCGCTGGCCGCCGGTGATCTTGGTGTAGAGGTCGTATTTCTTCGCCACCTGGCCGATCACGATCAGCTTGTCCGGCGTGATTTCTCCACCCGGGATGCGCGGCACCACCGAGTAGGTACCGTTCTTCTGCATGTTGGCCATGAAGGTGTCATTGGTGTCCTGCAGCGGCACCAGGGCCGGGTCCATGATCGGCTGGTTCCAGCATGAGGCGAGGATCGAGCCTATCGTCGGCTTGCAGATATCACAGCCCACGTGCCCCTTGCCGTGACGTTCGAGCAGTTCGCCGAAAGAGCGGATGCCTTCGACCCGCACCAGCCCGTACAGCTCCTGGCGGGTGTAGGCGAAGTGTTCGCACAGGCTCTTGTCGACGGTCACGCCACGGGCGCCGAGTTCGTGCTCGACGACCTGCTTGAGCAGCGCCGCGCAACCGCCACAGCCGCTGGCGGCCTTGGTGCAGGCTTTCACCGCCGCCAGGTCGCCACAGCCGCCGTCGATGGCCGCGCACACCGCGCCCTTGCTGATGTTGTGGCATGAGCAGATGGTCGCGCCGGCGGGCAGAGCGTCGGCGCCCAGGGCCGGCACGCCGCTACCTTGTGGCAGGATCAGCGCGGCCGGGTCGTCCGGCAGCTTGATGCCGTTCTGCGCGTACTGCAGCAAGGTGTCGTAGTAGCTGTTGTCGCCCACCAGCACGGCGCCGAGCACCCGCTTGCCGCTGGCGTCCACCACCAGTCGACGATAGGCCGCGTTGGCCTCGTCGATGAAGCGGTAGCTGCGTGCCCCTGGAGTCGCGCCGTGGGCATCGCCGATGGAGCCGACATCCACGCCCAGCAGCTTGAGCTTGGTCGACATGTCCGCGCCGGTGAATACGCCCGCCGACTCGCCCGCCAACAGCGCCGCGAGGTTGCGCGCCATGGCGTAGCCCGGGGCGACCAGGCCGAACACGCTGCCGTTCCACGAGGCGCACTCGCCGATGGCGAAGATGTGCGGATCGCTGGTTCTGCAATGATCATCGATCACCACGCCACCCCGAGCGGCGATCTCCAGGCCGCAGGCGCGCCCCAGGGCGTCCTGGGGCCGGATGCCGGCGGAGAACACGATCAGGTCGGTCTCCAGGTGCTCGCCGCCGTCGAAGTTCATGCGATAGCGGTACTGCTCGCCCGCGCTGATCGACTGAGTGGCGCGGGACAGGTGCACGCCCACGCCCAGCGCCTCGATCCGCGCCTTGAGCGCGGCGCCGCCCTCGCCGTCCAGTTGCACCGGCATCAGCCGTGGCGCGAACTCCACCACATGCGCCTCCAGCCCCAGGGACTTGAGCGCGTTGGCCGCCTCCAGGCCCAGCAGGCCGCCACCCACCACGACACCCCGGCGCGCCCCGCTGGCGGCGGCGCGGATCGCATCGAGGTCGTCGAGCGTGCGATAGACCAGGCGGGCATTGCCGCTGGAGCCTTCGATGGGCGGCACGAACGGGTAGGAACCGCAAGCCAGGACCAACTGGTCGTAGCCGTAGCGGCCTTCGGCGGTGACCACCTCGCGGCGCTCACGGTCGATGTCCAGCACCGCCTCGCCCAGGTGCAGATGCACGCCACCCTGGTCGTAGTAATCGGGCCCGCACAGGGCCAGGGTCTCGGCACAGCTGCCGGTGAAGTACTCCGACAGATGGACCCGGTCGTAGGCACGCTGGCGCTCTTCGCCGAACACATGCAGTTCGAAGCGCGCCAGGGCGCCGCGCTCGATCAGCTGGGCGGCGCAGTGGTGGCCGACCATGCCATTGCCGACGATGACCAGTCGTGCGCGTTGTGCCT
>NZ_JAOCDM010000226.1 GCF_029840925.1 Pseudomonas sp. GD03858 | reverse complement strand
TCCCGCGTTAGCTACAAGCCTTGCTCGGACAGGGTTCAACTCTATATAGCGGCAACACGCCAAAAGATAGGTGTCGGACTGCACAATACTGGATTTATAACGACTCTCCCAAAGGGTACCAGAACGCCCCTCCAATCGGTTGCGGTAGCGCGTCATCCGCGCCGCCAACGTCTTCATCAATTGGCTAAGCCCCGCACAAGAATCGCCAGGAGCCAGCAACAGGTGTACATGATTGGTCATCAAGCAGTACGCATACACCTTAACGTCAAAAGCATCTTTCAAATCTCTAAGATCGGTCAAATAGCGTTGAAAATCTGTGTCTTCCGCAAATACAACCTGTCGGTTGTGGCCACGCTGCACGATGTGGTGCGGATAGTGCGGCAGCAGCACTCGACCCATCCTGGGCATGAAGGCATCCTCCCGAGTCATCTCAACAGTTGATGATGCTGGAGACTGACACAACTACTCGCGTCTATTCGATCCCGCAAAAGCTGAAATTAGAGTAGGAAAAATAGATCTATCACCTTTTTGGTCAGTCACCTTTTTGGTCACCTTTTTGCCT
>NZ_JAOCDM010000225.1 GCF_029840925.1 Pseudomonas sp. GD03858 | reverse complement strand
GTTCATGCAGCAAGGGCCTGAAGCGCTCCCAAAATTCGTTAACCCTCCCCGCGATTGGAACAACGACGCCGAAATCAGCTTCATCCGTCGCCTGGCACCCAAGGTGAAATGGCCCGAGGCGATCGATCTGGAGTCCCGTACGGCTCCCGCGGCCGGAGAAACGTCATGAGAACAAATAAATCTGCCCCCTTTTTCGTACAGCATTCTGGCGGCCAGCTTATCAGTAACTCTATGGCCAGACGTTGGGATCCCTGAAGCATACGCCAGAATCAGCATCGAACAGGAAAGCGAATGAATATCGAGTCGACAATACTTTCCCGACGTGCCACAGGGTGGAAATACGACCTCCCCCCTCCGAACAGTTCACCGCAGCCGCTACAGCCATCTTATGGACCTTGCCCATCATTTTATGCAGATAAAAACTTTCTGGAGTTCTCAAGATCCTCGATGAAAGTCAGGGGTCTCGGGATATATGGAGGGAGCTTGATCTGCATTACAAACGCACTCCACCTAGCGTCACTAATATATTTTTTATTGTTCCCAAGCGAGCCTTACGACACAACAATAATCGCCATAAGCCTGGCTAGTGCAATCATAATATTTTGGCTGATAATCCCAACTATTCGCTTAGACTTTGAATTACCCCGCAACGAGCCCATCCGTTTCAACCGACTACGGCGCAAGGTCTACTTCTACCAATATAGATATGACCGCATTCGAATATTCAGCCGCAGCCGCTGGGGCGTCAAACCGGTTGCCTATGACTGGGACAACCTGATCGCAGAAGCCTC
>NZ_JAOCDM010000224.1 GCF_029840925.1 Pseudomonas sp. GD03858 | reverse complement strand
TAGGCATGAGGGATCCTTGTCAGCCGTCTGAGGGAGCGCGAAGTCCAGGCAGGGCACGCCTGCCTGGTGCATTTCGGCTAGGTCAGACGATCGGCTTGCGCCAGTCGTCCGAACCCTCGGTGCCTGCGGTGGTGTGGGTCCAGGTGATCTTGCGGTACGACATCGACACTTCGATCAGTTGGGTGAAGTCGGCGTTCTGCTTGTTCTGGGCATGGGGCAGCACGGTGTTGATGTCGACGATGGTGGCGTCCTCCAGCTTGGTGGTGAAGAAGTGCTCCTGCTTGCCCTCCACCGAGGTGCGGTACCAGTTCACTTCCACGCTCGGCAGCATCTCGCCGCTGGCCAGGGCCTGGTACATCAGGGGCGTGGCCTTGTTCAGCGAACTGGTGAAAATGAACGGCTTGTGCACCCGTTGGCCGGCCGGCTGGCCGCTCTGCGGGTCGGTGGGCACGGTGACCTGGTGCTTGATTTCCTGCACCAGGATCTCGTCTTCATGTCCTTCGACGAACACGTTGCCGACGGAGTCGGAGGTGAAGGCACCTGCGGTGATGTTGCCCTGGGTCTGGCCTTCGATCTTGATGTAAGCGGGTGTTGGCATGGCAGTTTCTCCTGCGTCCATGTGGATTAAGCACGCCGACTGTGGGCTGGCGTGGCCATCGGAGACGATGGGCTTGCTAGCAAGGCGTGGGCCTTGCCAATTCGTCGAGTTCGGTGGTGGCTGCGCTGGGGCGGTCACTGCTGCAAGATGGCGTTGAGCGACTCCAGCACCTCGGTGGTGAGCAGGTGCAGGCGGTAGCTGTACACGCCATAGATGATGGCGATGATCACCGCGCTGAGCGCCAGCGGGCTCCACCACGGCAACTGGCGGCGTACCCGGTACTTGCGCTCCAGCACATTGCTGTAGGGGTCGCACAGCTCGGTGGGTACCGGGTCGCGCTGCTCGAGGACCACGCGCTGCAGCTGCTCGATCAGGGCCTGGTGGGCTTCGTCGCCCCTGGGCGCCAAGGCGTACTTGCCTTTCAGGCCGAGGCACAGGCACAGGTACATGAACTCCAGCACGTCCTTGTAGCGCTGCGGT
>NZ_JAOCDM010000223.1 GCF_029840925.1 Pseudomonas sp. GD03858 | reverse complement strand
ACGTAGTGGCTGCCACGGCTGGCGTCGGCGGCGTCTTCCTGCAGGCTGGTGAACTGGCTGCCCTCGTGGCGGATCGTGGCCACTCGCCAATGCACATTGAGGTCGGCCCGCGGGTGGCCGACCAGGGTGAAACTCAGGCCGGGCTGCAGACGCGGGTCGTCGCCCTCGACGTCGGCGATGCGCGCGTCATGGCGCAGGGTGGCGAGGCGGGTCGCGGTGAACGGCTTGCCGACCACGTCGCGCTTGTAGCGGCCGGGGTAGTCGAAGCGCTCGTACTCGTTGGCCCCGGGCGGCACCTCGTAGCTGACGGCGGTGTGCTCCTGGCGGTAGGCGGGGTTGGTGAAGGTGTAGTCGCGCTGCACCTGGCGGGTGCTGCGCACCTGCTCGCTGTAGCGCAGGCGGCGCAGGCACGGGCGCGGTTGGTCGCCGCCGCCGTTGGCGTGGTACAGCACGCTGTGCGGGGCGAGGACCTGATCGCCGATGAGGCGGGCGGGGTCTTGATCGTCGTCGCCCCGCGCGATCAGGCCGAACGCCAGCAGGCGGTCGGTGATCAGCAGCTTGTGGTGCTTTTCGCTGTGCTCGAAGCGGTAGACGAAGCCTTCCTCGGCGGCGAGGCGGGCGATGAAGGCGAGGTCGGTCTCGCCGGCCTGGACGCAGAACTCGCGGACCTGGTGGTCGAAGCTGGTGCCCAGTTCGAACTGCACGATGCCCTGGCGGGCGAGCATGAGTTCGAGGATCTGCGGCACGCTCTTGTGCTGGAAGATGCGCCAGTTCGAGCGCAGGGCGGCGCGGGCCAGCTGCGGTTCGACCAGGGCGTGGTAGCGGGTGCGGTGAAAGCCGCTGTCGCCCTGGCTGAAGCGGCTGACCAGGCCGTGGACATGGCGCAGCGGGCGCTGTCCGCGCCAGAGGGTGAAGAGCACGGGCTGGTCGAGCAGTTGGCCGAAATCGATGTCGTCCTGGTGGCTGACGAGTTCCAGGTGCAACTGGAAGGGCGTGCTCAGCGCTTCTTCGAGCTTGAACGACACCACTTCGAATGCGGCGCGGCCCACCAGGGGCTGGAAGGTGTAGCGCAGGTCGGATTGGC
>NZ_JAOCDM010000222.1 GCF_029840925.1 Pseudomonas sp. GD03858 | reverse complement strand
CTTATGTTCGACCCCGAGTTTTTCGGCAGATCAAATTTCTCTATAAGCTCGCCACCACCCGATTCTTCGCCACCCTCAATATATCTACCTATCTTTCTGACCGAAAAAGAAACACCCTCAAAAACAAACCAACATCCTCCAACGTATTCATACTTAAGGACTTCCGCACTTATTGCCTTATCCTCATACCTCACCCACTTTCCGGAGCTCTCCAGGCGTCCGACAAGAAGCCCATCGACATTTCTGGCCTCACTATACTTATTCCCGTTCCATGGATCATAGAAATATCTTCGAGGAAATTTATCTCTTAAGCCCGAAGACACGCCAAGCCCATCTTTCAAATAAACCTTCAGCATATTCCTTGAAAAAACATGAGCCCCATATACAGACATATATGTATCCATTAAATCAAATTCAGTATCCAGCCTCATTTGACTCGCTCCAAGACAATCGTCCTCATGCTTGAAATATCTTTGACTGGCGTCACTCCATCCGATTGCGAAAAAAAAGGGGACAGATTTATTTCTCCTACTCTAATCTCGGTCGACCCTGCTTCCTTCGCTCGATGCGTTTCCCTGTAATTAGTTCGATCTCATCCACAAACCGATTGTTACCCGCCAGGAAAAATAAATCCGTCCCCTTTTCGCTTTTTCGGTCCCCTTTTCGCTATTCAGATCTATCATCTTTTCGCGTCACCTTTTTGATGTTTTTACCTTGTGCAATCAACTCAAACCGCACACCTCTAAAAAAAATGGTAGCGGAATTATTTGCTCACCGCCTGCCCCCGAGGACAGGACATCCTCTAATGTAGCAGTATCATGCTCAAAGTCCAAAACAACATCGAAACAGTTAAACTCAAAATTCTTTATGGCAATCTTCCCCCCCGACCTTTGTGACTCCTTCACAGCAGCAGCAAGCATCTCTTTTACGGAGCCACAAAGCTCCTGCTCCAAAAAAGCACTAAGCAAATCATCTCTCATTGTTCGCTCTCATTTGGGAAAGGCAGTATTTATGATGCCATCCCTAACATTCACTTTCAGGATGCTGGTTGGTTTCCCAGAAATGTCCACCCCAATGACCTTTCCAACATTATACTCAACCACAAACCCACCTGAGGGAC
>NZ_JAOCDM010000221.1 GCF_029840925.1 Pseudomonas sp. GD03858 | reverse complement strand
TGCGGTCTCCAGCACAGCATCAGGCTGACCCAGTGGGCGGTGCCGATGATGACGAAGGCGGGCCAGATCAGCAGCAGGGCTACCTTCAGCGGCCAGCCGCTGTGGCGGAAGAAACGGCCCAGTCCTTCGAACTGGGCGCTGAAGGCCTGGATGGGCGAAGGGAGTTGGGTGCTCAGGCGTGGGCGTGGGACCGCGTCGGGGCCTTCTTCCATGTAGCGGCGGATGAACTCCCATTCGTCACGCAATTCACTGCCGCCTTGGCCTTGCTTGCCGAGAAAGGCGAACTCCAGATGAGGAAGGCCCGTTCGGATTGGATGCCATACCAATGCGAGCCTCATGCCGAGGCTTAACGCATCATCTTCCGGGTGGATAGCGGTGCTGCCGGTAGATCGCCAGGGGAAGGTCACGATGCCGCCGCAGTAGCTAGGGCGATGCAGATGGACTTGTTGAGTCTTTCGATTGAAACGAATGAGCAGATGGCGGCTGGTTAACATTTCCAAGCGAGTAAAATGTAGGCCGTATTTTGCGTAGAGATAAAGTACCGCTAGATCAAGTGCTAGAATTAGGAGTGTTAATAAATTTGAGATGAGGGTTTGGTTGGGTATTTGGCTTATTTCTAAGTATAGGTTGCTTGGGCTGGTCAGTATGCTCGTGTAGGCGAATGGGAAGAGTCCGCCTATTGTCATGAGTGTTATGATTCCACGCTTTTCTTCTGAGCCGCCGCAGCGTAACTCCATGAAAGTATCATTGAAGGAAAAAATAGGTCCGCGCATTTTAGGTGAGCAGCTGACCGACTTGAAGTGTATATCTGCTGCCAACTCATCTGCGTAAAGATCCTTGTCTGCGCGTTTCTCGGCTGGGGTTCGCGCCGCATCGGTGGCTTTGCGTTCCGCAGTCGTCTCTATGCTCATGCCCCAAACGCCCCGCTCGAGTAAATACATCACATGATCTCGCTGAATGCTGAGTAAACCGCCGCGCGGACGTTGTAGAAATCGTTGTGCGAATCGCTCGCCTGCATCAGGTCTTCGGCCCAGGCCTGGCCGAGATAGCGTGTCACCTGACGACCTTGGCTTTAGGAGGTATTGAGCCGTTGTGTTCGTGGCCGACAAGAAGGGTGGGTTTCATTCGGAGGTTCCTTGTCTAGCCTTCGTCGTACGCGGCTTACGGGGTTTGCGTTGT
>NZ_JAOCDM010000220.1 GCF_029840925.1 Pseudomonas sp. GD03858 | reverse complement strand
TAGATACCGTCTTGACCCTCACCCCGCAAGGGCGATTTGAGGGTCAAACGGTTTACCCGACTTCACCACGCCATAAACCAAGTGCAGCAGCTTGCGCATCGCCGCGCAGACAATCTGCTTATATGCCTTGCGTCGGCTGCTCAAGCGCTCTGCCAGCGCTTTAACGACCGGGTTGTGCCTCATCGAGACAGTGCCAGCCATGAACAGGCCCGCCCGCAGACGTGACGCACCCGTACGAGATATGGTCGTTTGACCGATCAGCTCCCCCGACTGGTGCACCATCGGATTGAGGCCTGAAAACGCGACAATGGCAGAAGGGCTTTGGTACTTCAGCGGATCTCCCAACTCGGCAAGCAGCAAAGCGGCAGTCGTGTCGCCCAGGCCATCAATCGAGGTAATCAGATCACGGCGTTGGCGCAGGTCTGGATCATCGTCGATCGTCTGCTCGATAGCCTTCCTGGTCTTCTCCATTTCCTCGGTAATATGTCCGATCACGGCTTGAATCGAGCCCTGCACCGCAGCCTGTGCGACATCCAGGCGATTCTGCTCCATCTGGCGCATTTCCTTGAGGTCGTCCAGTCGTCGCACCAGAGCGCGTAAGCGGCGCTGTGCTGGTGGCTCAGGCTCCCACTGGCGAAGAGAGGCAGCTTTTTGTTGGCCATAGGCAGCGATGACTTTGGCGTCAGCTTTATCTGTCTTGACGCGCCGAAGCTCTACATCAGCAAACTTCGCGATCACTGCCGGATTCAGAACACATACCCGATAGCCTTTGTTGTGAAGGTACTCAGCCAGCGATTCGTGATAGGTCCCTGTGGCCTCCATGACGACCCAGGCACTCGGCTCGGCATGGCGCTCAAGCCAGTCGTTGAACTGCTCGAACCCACCGGAATCGTTGGTCAACTTGGCTTTGGTACGGGTCTTCCCATTGGGAAGTGCGGTGGCGATGTCGAAAGATCTTTTGGCTACATCAACGCCAATAACAGCAGACATGATCCTCTCCTTCAAACTACGAAAGTTGATCACCCTACACTCGGTTCAACCTTGTGAATGCGTGCTCACGCCGGGGGCGGGCACTAGATACCGTTCGAACTGTTCGAGTGGGGTTGGAAGGTCAGAGCGTTATCTACAGTGCGGGCTCGATGCCCTCGGAGCGGCTCCGCTTCATGACCTTCCCTCGATGATCAGTCGAGAACTTTCGCCTCTTGGGAAGTGAAAGTCGAGATACAAGGAGCGGCCTTG
>NZ_JAOCDM010000022.1 GCF_029840925.1 Pseudomonas sp. GD03858 | reverse complement strand
CGACACAAGGCCGCTCCTACAAGGGTTCAGTGTTGGGCTTTGGAGGTGTTCTCCGGCTCGCGGATCTTGTACCAGGCCACATACAGCGCCGGCAGGAACAACAGCGTCAGCAGCGTTGCGCTGATGATGCCGCCGATCATGGCGTAGGCCATCGGCCCCCAGAACACCTCCCGCGCGATCGGAATCATGCCCAGGCTCGCCGCCGCCGCGGTCAGCAGGATCGGCCGGCGGCGGTGGTTGGTCGCCTCCACCACCGCATCCCAGGGGGCGTAGCCCTGTTCCTCGAATTCATCGATCTGGGTCACCAGGATCACCGAGTTGCGGATGATGATCCCGGCCAGGGCCAGGATGCCGAGAATCGCCACGAAGCCCATCGGCGTGCCCGTGGGCACCAGCGCCAGCACCACGCCGATCAGCCCCAGGGGCGCGACGCTGACCACCAGGAACAGCTTCTGCACGCTGTGCAACTGGATCATCAGGAAGGTCGCCATGAGGAACAGCATCAGCGGGATCACGTCGGCGATCGGCCCCTGGGCCTTGCCGCTTTCCTCCACCGTACCGCCGGTGGCCACGCCGTAGCCAGGCGGCAGCTTGGCGGCGAACTCATCGATCTTCGGCTTGAGCTGCTCGACCAGGTTGGTCGGCTGGATATCGCCAACCACCGAGGCCTTGATGGTGATGGTCGGCTTGCGGTCGCGCCGCCACACCAGCGGCTGCTCCAGCTCGTAGCGCACGGTGGCGAACGCCAGCAGGGGAATGGACACGCCACTGGGGTTGACGATCTGCAGGTTCTGCAAGGTATCGGGCGAGCCGCGTTCGCTGTCCTCGGCGCGGGCGATGACATCGACCAGGTAGATGTTGTCGTTGACCTGGGTGATCGGCACGCCACTGACGATGCTGTTCATCACGTTGGCCACGTCCTCGGACGACAGCCCCAGCTGACGTGCCTTGTCCTGGGCGATTTCGATGCGCAGCACCTTACCGGGCTCGTTCCAGTCGTACATCATGTCGCCGATATGCTCGTTGCCGTCGAGCACCGTGGCCAGCTCGATGGCGTAGCGGCGCACCTGGTCGATGTCCTTGCCGCTCACCCGATACTGGATCGGCCGTCCCACCGGCGGGCCCATTTCCAGCGACTGGACGTTGCTGCCGATGCCGACGAACTCCTCGCGCAGCAGTTTCTGCAGGCGCTCGATCATGCCCTGGCGCTCTTCGAAGCCTTTGCTGACGATCACCAGCTGGGCGTAGTAAGGGTTCTGCAGTTGCTGGTCGAGGGGCAGGTAGAAGCGGATCGCGCCCTGGCCGATGTAGGTGCTCCAGCGCACCAGATCGGGATCGTCCTTGATCCTGGCTTCGAGGCGGTCGACCACCTTGCGCGTCTGCTCGATCGAGGCGTTCTGTGGCAGGTCCAGGTCGACCAGGATCTCGGGCCGGTCCGAGGACGGGAAGAACTGGTTCTGCACGAAGCGCATGCCCAGCACCGAAAGCACGAACAGCACGAGGGTGCCGATCACCGTCACCCAGCGGTGGCGCATGCACCACAAAAGGCTGTGCTCGAAGGCCTTGCCGACCCGCCCGGGCTCCGCCTCGTGGGGCTTGAGCTTCTCGCTGCTGAGAATATGCACGCCCAGCACCGGGGCGAAGAACACCGCCACCACCCAGGACACCAGCAAGGCCACGGCGATCACCGCGAACAGGGTGTAGGTGTACTCGCCCGCGGAGCTGGCATTGAGGCCGATGGGCACGAAGCCGGCCACCGTCACCAACGTGCCGGTGAGCATGGGGAAGGCCGTCGAGGTGTAGGCGAAGGTCGCCGCCTGCTCCTTGGTCTCGCCCATCTCCAGGCGGGTGACCATCACCTCCACGGTGATCATCGCATCATCCACCAGCAGGCCCAGGGCGATGATCAGCGCACCGAGCGAAATGCGCTGCATGGTGATGCCGCTGTACTCCATGAACACGAAGACCATGGCCAGCACCAGCGGAATCGAGCAGGCCACCACCAGCCCGGCGCGGATGCCGAGGCTGACGAAGCTCACCACCAGCACGATCACCACCGCCTCGAACAGTGCGCTGGTAAAGCCGCCGACCGCCTGCTTGACCACCACCGCCTGGTCGGACACGGTATGCACGCCGACACCGACCGGCAGTTCGCTGACGATGCTGTCCATCTTCTTTTTCAGGGCCGCGCCGAACACCTCGATGTTGCCGCCAGCCTTCATGCCGATGGCCAGGCCGATCGCGGGCTGGCCGTTGTAGCGGAAGATCGGCGACGGCGGGTCGACGTAGCCGCGCTCGATATCGGCGATATCGGCCAGGCGGAAGAAGCGGTCGTTGATGCGCAGGTTGACCGTTTCCAGGTCCTTCTCCGAGGCGAACTGCCCGGTGGTGCGCACCGAGATGCGCTCGGGTCCGGCCTCGATCACCCCGGCCGGGGTCACCGTGTTCTGCGCCTGCAAGGCCTGCATGACCTGGCCCTGGTCGATGCCCAGGGCCGCCAGCTTGCGGGTCGAGAAGTTCAGGTAGAGCACTTCGTCCTGGGTACCGATCAGCTCGACCTTGCCGATGTTGTGCACCTCGCGCACCTCGGCGCGGGCCTGCTCGACGTAGTCGCGCAACTGGCGCAGGTTCAGGCCGTCGGAGGTGAACGCGTAGATCGAGCCGAACACGTCGCCGAACTCGTCGTTGAACCCCGGGCCCTGGACGCCCTGGGGAAACTGCCCGCGGATGTCCTGGATCTTCTTGCGCACCTGGTACCAGATCTGTGGAATGTCCTTGGCCTTGGTGGTATCGAGCAGGTAGACATACACCGTCGATTCGCCAGGGCGGGTGTAGCTTTTCACGTAGTCGAGCGAGTCGAGTTCCTCGAGCTTCTTCTCGATCCGGTCGGTGATCTGGTACAGCGTCTCGTCCTGGGTCGCCCCCGGCCAGCGGGTCTGGATCACCATGGTCTTGATGGTGAAGGACGGATCTTCCTCGCGGCCCAGGTTGAAGTACGAGAACACCCCCATCAGCAGGCCGACGAACATCAGGTACCAGACGAAGGACTGGTGCTTGAGCGCCCACTCGGACAGGTTGAAGCTTCCTTTCATCGCGCATCCTCGTCGAAGGTGACCTGCTGGCCAGGCTTGAGGCTGTTCACCCCGGCGGTGACCACGCGCTCGCCGGGCTGCACGCCGGCCGTCAGGACGATGCTGTCGGCGTTGCGCTCTGCCAGGGTGATGTCGCGGGTCGCCACGGTCTTCTGCTGCGGGTCGACCACCCACACCTGGGTCTTGCCGTCGCGCTCGAGCAAGGCACTGCGCGGCAGCTCGCTGCGCGGCGCCACCGCCGAGGTCAAGGTGACGCTGATGGCGGTGCCGAGGTGGAAGGCGTCGGGCGTGCTGGCCAGGGTCAGCCGGGCGCGCCGGGTACGGGTGGTGGCGTCGGCCTGGGGCTCCAGTTCGCGCAGGGTGGCGGTGGTGTTGATACTGGGATCGAGCTGCGAGGCGACGGTGAAGGTGAGGTTGCGTCCCAGCTGTTCGGCCAGGTAGATCGGCAGGTCGATCACCGCCTCCTTCACGTCCGGACGGGCCAGCGTCACCACGGCCTGGCCAGCGCTGACAGTCTGCCCGGCCTCCGCCTGCCAGGCCGTGACCACGGCGGCGTGATCGCTGCGCAGGGTGCTGTAGTCGAGTTGATCGCGCGCCTGGTTGACGGCCGAACGCGCCTGTTCCAGGGACGCTCCGGTGGTCTTCAGGTTGGTCTGGGCGATGTCCAGCTGGGCCTGGGCGCCGACGCCACGGTCATACAGCTGTTGCTGGCGGCGGGCATCGGCCTGGGCGTTGATCCACTGCGCCTGGACCCGCGCCAGGTCGCCCTCGGCGGCACGCAGCTGGTTCTGCTGATCGGTCGGATCGAGGGTGGCCAGGGTATCGCCAGGCCGCACCTGGGCGCCGACATCCAGCCAGCGCCGGGCGATACGGCCGGACACCCGGAAGCCCAGGGTGCTCTCGAAGCGCGCCTGGATATTCCCGGCGAAGCGCCCCAGTTGCGCCTGCACCTGCGGCTGCACCACCGTCGACAGCACCGGGCGCACCGGCTCGGCCTGCTCCGTCTCGCCGCCACAGGCCGCCAGCAGCAGGCTGGCGCACAGCATCAATGGCAGCGGTTTCATGGTCCGACTCCTCCATTGCTGGCATCGACCTTTTCCACCTGGACGCCCGGATTGAGCAACTGTCCGCCGCCAACCACCACCACCTCGCCGGCCTCCAGGCCATCGCTGATCACCACCTTGCCGGTGAGATAGCGCGCCACCTGGACCTTGCGCAGCTGCGCCTTGTCGCCCTCGCCCACCACCCATACCGCCGGCTCGCTCAAGGCCTTGGTCAGCGCCGACCAGGGCAGCTCGACGCTGGGCTTGCCACGGGCGCTGGCCGAGGCGGTGACCGGCGACCCCAGCGGCATGCCCGCCGGCACGTCGCGCAGGGCCACCTTGACCTGCACGGTGCCGCTCTGCGCCGAGACCGTCGGGGTGATTTCGCGCACCTGGCCGCTGGCCTTGATGCTGGGATCGTCGATCAGGCTGACGGTGACGTTCTTCTCGTCGCTCGGGTTCACCAGCAACGACTCGTAGACATTGAACACCGCGTCGCGATCGCCATCGACGGCCAGGCTGAAGATCGGCATGGTCGCCTGCACCACCTGGCCGACCTCGGCCTGGCGCGCGGTGATCACCCCGGCGGCCTCGGACACCAGCGCCGTGTAGCTCAGTTGTTCATTGGCGTTGGCCAGTTGCGCCTGGGCGGCCTTGAGCGCGCTCTGGCTGCTGCGCAGGGCCGCTTCGGCGGAGTCGTATTCGCTCTGGCTGGTGTAGCCCTTGGGCAGGAGTTTCTGCTGGCGCACGAACGCGGCGCTGGTCTGGGTGACCCGCGCCTGCTCGGCGAACACCTCGGCCTTGGCCGAGTCGACGTTGTTCTGCAGGTCCTTGGGATCCAGGCGCGCGAGCACCTGGTTGGCCTTGACGTGGTCGCCCACATCGACGCTGCGCGAGACGATCTTGCCGCCCACGCGAAACGACAGGTCGGTCTGCACCCGCGCCTGCACGTCACCGGTCAGGGTCACCCGAGCGGCGAAATCGGCGGGCTGCACCTGTTGCACCGCGACCCTGGGCAGCACCTGGACGGTTTCTTCCTTGCCACAGCCAGACAGCATGAACAGCAGCCCCAGGCAAACCACCATCGGCGGACGTGCGACCGTCATGCGGGCTCCTTGCTTCAACGAGAGGGGATGCGTTGAAAGCGTAGATCAGGGATTGGAAAAGGGTACTGGGCTGGAATTTGTATTAGCCGGACTGGCCTCTTCGCGGGTAAACCCGCTCCCACAGATATCGAATGCACCTTGGCCCCTGTGGGAGCGGGTTTACCCGCGAAGGGGCCAGCGCCGTTCTCTGCCATATCCAGAAACCATCCACAGCCAGCCACTTCGTTCCAACCGCTACCGTTCAGCAGAGACTCATTTCAAAGGGCGATTCCAATGCCTGCCGATCACTGGCCTGGGTCGTAATGCCGGATCATCTGCACTGGTTGATAGAGTTGAGGCTGGCAACACTCTGCACGTTGATGCGCCGGTTCAAGTCCCGTTCCAGTCTTGAATTGCACAAGGCTGGCGTCGGGCATCACCCGATTTGGCAGGCCGGCTATCAAGACCACGCGTTGCGCCGGGAAGAAAATGCGATCCACATCGCCAGGTACATCGTTGCCAATCCGCTACGGGCGAGGCTGGTCAATAACGTCAGGGAATATCCGCATTGGGATGCGGTCTGGCTTTGATCCGGTGGGGGAGCCTTCGCGGGTGAACCCGCTCCCACAGGGACCTTGCTGCATACAGGTCCTGTGGGAGCGGCGGTGCGCTTTGCCCGCGAATGGATCAGGCCTGCGCGGCGGCTCGGGCCGGACGGCGGACCTGCGGCTGCGAGACGTTCGCCGCGGCGCCCTCCTCGATCGCCTGCTGGATCGCCCGGCGGCGGCGTTCTTCGGCCTGGCGGCTGAAGTACCAGACCAGGAAGGTCACCAGCGACACCGACAGCAGGATCAGGCTGGCCACGGCGTTGATCTCCGGCTTCACGCCCAGGCGCACGGCCGAGAACACTTCCATCGGCAAGGTGGTCGAACCCGGACCGGAAACGAAGCTGGCCAGCACCAGGTCATCCAGCGACAGGGCGAACGACATCATGCCGCCCGCCGCCAGCGACGGCGCGATCATCGGGATGGTGATCAGGAAGAACACCTTCCACGGCTTGGCGCCCAGGTCCATGGCCGCCTCTTCGATGGACAGGTCCAGCTCGCGCAGGCGCGCCGACACCACCACCGCCACATAGGCGGCGCAGAACGTGGTGTGGGCGATCCAGATGGTGACGATGCCACGCTCCTGGGGCCAGCCGATCATCTGCGCCATGGCCACGAACAGCAGCAACAGCGACAGACCGGTGATCACCTCGGGCATCACCAGCGGCGCGGTGACCAGGCCACCGAACAGCGTGCGGCCCTTGAAGCGGGTGACCCGGGTCAGCACGAAGGCCGCCAGGGTGCCCAGCGCCACGGCGGCGATCGCCGTGTAGCAGGCGATCTCCAGCGAGCGCATCACCGAACCCATCAGTTGGGTGTTGTCGAGCAGGCCGACGTACCACTTCACCGACCAACCGCCCCATACCGTCACCAGCTTCGAGGCGTTGAACGAGTAGATCACCAGGATCAGCATCGGCAGGTAGATGAACAGCAAGCCGAGCACCAGCATCAGCTTGGAGAAACTGAAGCGTTTCATGCGCGGCCCTCCATTTCTTTGGCCTGGCTGCGGTTGAACAGCAGGATGGGCACGATCAGGATCACCAGCATCACCACCGCCAGCGCGGACGCCACCGGCCAGTCACGGTTGTTGAAGAACTCCTGCCACAGCACCTTGCCGATCATCAGGGTTTCCGGGCCGCCGAGCAGCTCGGGAATGACGAACTCGCCCACCACCGGGATGAACACCAGCATGCAGCCGGCGATGATGCCGTTCTTCGACAGCGGCACGGTGATCTTCCAGAAGCTGTTGAAGGTGCTCGAACCCAGGTCCGATGCGGCTTCGAGCAGGCTCTGGTCGTGCTTCACCAGGTTGGCGTACAGCGGCAGGATCATGAACGGCAGGTACGAGTAGACCACGCCGATATACACCGCCAGGTTGGTGTTGAGGATCTGCAGCGGTTGGTCGATCAGGCCGATCCACATCAGGAAGCTGTTGAGCAAGCCGTTGTTGCTGAGAATGCCCATCCAGGCGTACACGCGGATCAGGATCGCGGTCCAGGTCGGCATCATGATCAGCAGCAGCAGGACCGTCTGCGACTCCTTGTTGGCCTTGGAGATGGCGTAGGCCATCGGGTAGCCGATCAGCAGGCACAGCAGGGTGCTGAAGAAGGCGACCTTGAGCGACCCGAGGTAGGCCGAGATATACAGCTCGTCCTCGGTCAGCAGCCCATAGTTGGCCAGGTTCAGCACCAGCTGCACCTTGCCTTCGAGATAGGTGTAGATCTCGGTGTACGGCGGGATCGCCACGTCGGCTTCGGCGAAGCTGATCTTCAGCACGATGAAGAACGGCAGCATGAAGAACAGGAACAGCCAGATGAACGGCACGCCGATCACCAGGTGCCGTCCCTCCGGGGTTATGCGCTGGAAGGCTCGCTTGAGCTTGCGAAGTTTCATGAGCGCAGTACCACGCCGCTGTCGTCTTCCCACCACACGTAGACTTCGTCGTCCCAGGTCGGGCGGGTGCCCTGGCGCTCGGCGTTGGCGACGAACGACTGGACGATCTTGCCGGTGGGCAGTTCGACGTAGAACACCGAGTGGCCGCCCAGGTAGGCGATGTCGTGGACCTTGCCGCGCGACCAGTTGTGCTCGCAGGTCGGCTGCTCGGTGGTGACCAGCAGCTTCTCCGGACGCAGGGCGTAGGTGATGTGCTTGTCCTCGACCGAAGTGGTGACGCCGTGGCCGACGTAGATCTTGCGCTCCAGTTCCGGGCTGGCAATGATCGCGTGGCCTTCGGCGTCGTCGACCACCTCGCCCTCGAACAGGTTGACGTTGCCGATGAACTCGCAGACCAGACGGCTGGTCGGGGTCTCGTAGACGTCGATCGGGCTGCCGATCTGGGCGATCCAGCCCAGGTGCATGATGGCGATGCGCTGGGCCATGGTCATGGCCTCTTCCTGGTCGTGGGTCACCATCACGCAGGTCACGCCCACGCGCTCGATGATCTCCACCAGTTCCAGCTGCATCTGCGAGCGCAGTTTCTTGTCCAGCGCGCCCATCGGCTCATCGAGCAGCAGCAGCTTGGGGCGCTTGGCCAGGGAGCGGGCCAGGGCCACGCGCTGGCGCTGGCCACCGGACAGCTGGTGCGGCTTGCGCTTGGCATACTGGGTCATGTGCACCAGCTTGAGCATCTCGGCCACGCGGGCTTCGATCTCGGCCTTGGGCATCTTGTCCTGCTGCAGGCCGAAGGCGATGTTCTGCGCCACGGTCATGTGCGGGAACAGCGCGTAGGACTGGAACATCATGTTGATCGGCCGCTCATAGGGCGGCATGTCGGTGATGTCGACGCCGTCGAGGAAGATCCGCCCTTCGGTCGGACGCTCGAAGCCGGCCAGCATGCGCAGCAAGGTCGACTTGCCGGAACCGGAGCCACCCAGCAGGGCGAAGATCTCACCCTTGCGGATTTCCAGGGACACGTCGTCCACCGCTACCGTTTCGTCGAATTTTTTTGTGACCCGATCGATCTTGACCAGCACCTGCTTGGGTTGCTGGCCACCCTCGAGGGCTTTCTTATAGGCACCGGAGGCAACTGCCATGAGTGAAACTCCCAACAAGATTTATGTGCCCGCCGCTGCGCTGGCGGGCCTGGATTGTTACTTGCCCGACTTGACCTTGGTCCAGCTGCGGGTCATCAAACGTTGCACCTTGGGTGGCAACTCGGCGTTGACGAACATCTTGTCCAGTACTTCCTGCGGTGGGTAAACCGCAGCGTCAGTCCTCACGGCCTGGTCCATCAGGTCGCCAGCCTTGGGGTTCGGGTTGGCGTAACCGACGTAATCACTGACCTGGGCGATCACCTCAGGTTTCAGCAAATAGTTGATGAAGGCATGGGCCTCCTTGACGTTGCTGGCATCCTTGGGAATCGCCAGCACATCGAACCAGAGGTTGCCGCCTTCCTTGGGGATGGCGTAGGCCAGCTTCACGCCCTTCTTCGCCTCTTCGGCGCGAGCCTTGGCCTGGAAAATGTCGCCGGAGAAGCCGGCGGCCACGCAGATGTCGCCGTTGGCGAGATCGGTGATGTACTTGGAGGAGTGGAAGTAGGTCACGTACGGGCGCACGGCCAGCAGTTTCTCTTCCGCCTTCTGGTAGTCCTTGGGGTTGCTGCTGTTGGGGTCCAGCCCCATGTAGTTGAGCACCGCCGGCAGCATCTCGTCGGCCGAGTCGAGGAAGGCCACGCCGCACTTGCTGAGCTTCTTCATGTTCTCGGGCTCGAACAGCACCGCCCAGGAATCGATCTTGTCGGTGCCCAGCGCCGCCTTGACCTTCTCGACGTTGTAGCCGATGCCATTGGTGCCCCACAGGTAGGGGACGGCGTACTGGTTGCCCGGGTCGTTCTTCTCCAGGCGCTTCATCAGCGCCGGGTCGAGGTTCGCGTAGTTGGGCAGCAGGTCACGGTCGAGCTTCTGGAACGCGCCCGCCTTGATCTGCTTGCCGAGGAAATGGTTGGACGGCACGACCACGTCGTAGCCGGTACGCCCGGCCAGCAGCTTGCCTTCCAGCGTCTCGTTGCTGTCGAAGACGTCGTACTTGGGGGTGATGCCGGTTTCCTTCTGGAAATCGGCGAGGGTATTCGGGCCGACATAGTCGGACCAGTTGTAGATATGCACCGTGGGCGCCGCTTGGACGCTGCAAGCCAGCGTCAGACCCGCTCCAGCCATCAAGGCCTTGCGAAAAACAGAAATAGACAAGTGGGTGGTCCTCACAATCAGTGCCTTTGCCGGCGGAAAATCTCGGCCGCACACGCAAAACCGGCGCGCAACTTACCTTCACGGCTTCGCTGCCGCAAACTTATTTGCCTCTACTGGCCTCTGGGCCGGGAAACTCCGGCCCAGAGGGTTCCGCGACGGGCTTACTTGCCCGACTTGATCTTGGTCCAGCTGCGGGTGATGACACGCTGGGCCGCCGCTTCAGGCGCGGCGATCGCGTACAGCTGTTTCTTCACATCGGCAGGCGGATAGATGCTCGGGTCGCTGGTGATGTCCTTGTCCACGAACGGGGTGGCGGCCTTGTTGCCGTTCGGGAAGCGCACGGCATTGGTGATCTCGGCCATGACTTCAGGCTGCATCAGGAAGTCCATGAACTTGTAGGCGGCTTCCTTGTGCTCGGCATCCTTGGGGATGGCGACCATGTCGTAGAAGGTACCGGCGCCTTCTTTCGGAATGATGTAGTCCAGCTTGACCTTGTCGCCGGCCTCGTGGGCGCGGGCCTTGGACTGTTCCAGGTCGCCGGAGTAGCCGACGGCCACGCAGATGTTGCCGTTGGCCAGGTCGCCGATGTACTTGGACGAGTGGAAGTAGGTGATCGATGGGCGGATGCTCAGGAACAGCGCCTCGGCCTTCTTCAGGTCATCGGACTTGGTGGAGTTGCTGGGCAGGCCCAGGTAGTGCAGCGCGGCCGGGAGCATTTCGGTCGGCGCATCGAGGAAGCTCACGCCGCAGCTCTTGAGCTTGGCAATGTTCTCGGGCTTGAACACGGCGTCCCACGAGTCGATCTTGTCCACGCCCAGCGCGGCCTTGACCTTCTCCGGGTTGTAGCCGATGCCGATGGAGCCCCACATGTACGGGAAGGCATGCTTGTTGCCCGGGTCGCTGGCGTCGCCGACGGCCTTGAGCAGGTCTTCGTCGAGGTTCTTCCAGTTGGGCAGCTTGGAGCGGTCCAGTTCTTCGTAGACGCCTGCCTTGATCTGCTTGGCCAGGAAGTTGTTGGACGGCACGACGATGTCGT
This sequence comes from Pseudomonas sp. GD03858, assembly GCF_029840925.1. Taxonomy (GTDB): domain Bacteria; phylum Pseudomonadota; class Gammaproteobacteria; order Pseudomonadales; family Pseudomonadaceae; genus Aquipseudomonas. The sequence continues at coordinate 51,100 of NZ_JAOCDM010000022.1, read as the reverse complement.
AGCCCGACTTGCCGGCCAGCAGCTTGGCTTCGAGGGTCTCGTTGCTGTCGAAGACGTCGTACTTGACCTTGATGCCGCTCTGCTTCTCGAACTTGGCGATGGTGTCCGGCGCGATGTAGTCCGACCAGTTGTAGACGTTCAACACCTTGTCTTCAGCCTGAACAGCGGTGGCCATGGCACCCATCAGGGCGGCGGCCAGCAGCGTCTTGCCCAATTTCTTCATGCGTTATGCTCCAGAATTTATTATCAAGCCATCTGTTCAGCAGCCAGGTCCCACGGATCACGCGCTGGGCGACTAAACAGCCGTTAGTCTGGCAAGTTACAAGGCGCTGTTTCAACAGAAGCAGGGCCTTGCAACGACTTTAATGTCACCTCGCCAGCCTAGCAGACCGTCATTTGATCGCTTCGTAGGTCAAATCCAGGCACTTGCGCGCCTTTTCCACCAGTTCGTCCACCTCTTCGCGGCTGATCACCAGCGGCGGCGCGATGATCATGGTGTCGCCCACGGCACGCATGATCAGGCCGTTCTCGAAGCAGTGGGTACGGCAGATCATGCCCACGCCCTTGCCCTCGTAACGGCTGCGGGTGGCCTTGTCCTTGACCAGCTCGATCGCGCCGAGCAGGCCCAGGCCGCGCACCTCGCCCACCAGTGGATGGTCCTGCAGCTCACGCAGACGTTTTTGCAAGTAGGGTGCCACTTCCGTGCGCACCTTCTCGACGATCTTCTCGTCGCGCAGGATGCGCAGGTTTTCCAGGCCCACCGCCGCCGCCACCGGGTGGCCGGAGTAGGTGAAGCCGTGGTTGAAATCGCCGCCTTCGCTGAGTACCTGGGCCACGCTGTCACGCACGATCACACCGCCCATGGGGATGTAACCGGAGGTCAGGCCCTTGGCGATGGTCATCAGGTCGGGCGCAAGGTCGTAGTAGTCGGAGCCGAACCATTCGCCGGTACGGCCGAAACCGCAGATCACTTCGTCGGCGACGAACAGGATGTCGTACTTGGCAAGGATCTCCTTGACCTTCGGCCAGTAGGTCTCTGGCGGGATGATCACGCCGCCGGCGCCCTGGATCGGCTCGGCGATGAAGGCGGCGACGTTGTCCTCGCCGACTTCGAGAATCTTCTTCTCCAACTGCTCGGCCGCCCACACGCCGAACTCATCCGGGGTCATGTCGCCACCCTCGCCGAACCAGTACGGCTGCGGGATGTGCACGATGCCCGGGATCGGCAGGCCGCCCTGCTCGTGCATGCCGCTCATGCCGCCCAGGCTGGCGCCGGCCACGGTGGAGCCGTGATAGCCGTTGATGCGACCGATGATGGTCTGTTTGTTCGGCTTGCCCTTGAGCGCCCAGTAGTGACGGACCATGCGCAGCACGGTGTCGTTGCCCTCGGAACCGGAGCCGGTGAAGAACACATGGGTCATGCCCTCTGGCGCCACGTCGGTGATCGCCTTGGCCAGCTCCAGCGCCGGCGGGTGGGCGGTCTGGAAGAACAGGTTGTAGTACGGCAGTTCGCGCATCTGCTTTTCTGCCGCCTGCACCAGTTCTTCGCGGCCATAGCCGACCGCCACGCACCACAGGCCGGCCATGCCGTCGAGGATCTTGTGCCCCTCGCTGTCCCACAAATGCACGCCCTGCGCCTTGGTGATGATGCGCGGCCCCTTCTCCTTCAGCTGCTTGTAGTCGCTGAAAGGTGCAAGGTGGTGCTCGCCGCTCAGGGTTTGCCATTCACGGGTTTGCGGGTTGTTGACGCTCATGTGCCTCTCCATTTTCCGGTGGCCGCCCATAGGCGGCCTCAGGGTTGATCACACTGCAAACAGCAGGAACTCACGCTCCCAGGAACTGATGACGCGCTTGAAGTTTTCATGCTCGGCGCGCTTGGTGGCAACGTAGCCGGCGATAAATTTCTTGCCCAGGTACTGCACCAGCGCGCGGCTGTTCTCCATGCGCTCCAGGGCGTCCTCGATGGTCAGCGGCAAGCGCAGGTTGCGCCGTTCGTAGCCACGGCCCTGGACCGGCGCGCTGGCTTCGATGCCTTCGACCATGCCGATGTAGCCACACAGCAGGCTCGCGGCGATGGCCAGGTAAGGGTTGGCGTCGGCGCCCGGCAGACGGTTCTCGACGCGACGGTTCTGCGGGCCGGCATCCGGCACGCGCAGGCCGACGGTACGGTTTTCCTCACCCCACTCGACGTTCACCGGTGCCGAGGTGTCGGGCAGGAAGCGGCGGAACGAGTTGACGTTGGGCGCGAACAGCGGCAGCGCTTCGGGGATGAACTTCTGCAGGCCGCCGATGTGGTTGAGGAACAGCTCGCTCATGCTGCCGTCGGCATTGGAGAAGATGTTCTTGCCGGTGGCCACGTCGACCACGCTCTGGTGCAGGTGCATGGCGCTGCCCGGCTCGCCGGTCATCGGCTTGGCCATGAAGGTGGCGGCCACGTTGTGCTTGAGCGCGGCCTCGCGCATGGTGCGCTTGAACACCAGGATCTGGTCGGCCAGGTGCAGCGCGTCGCCGTGACGGAAATTGATCTCCATCTGCGCCGTGCCGTCCTCGTGGATCAGCGTGTCGAGGTCCAGCTGCTGCAGTTCGCACCAGTCGTAGACGTCCTCGAACAGCGGGTCGAATTCGTTGGCGGCCTCGATGGAGAACGACTGGCGGCCAGTTTCCGGGCGACCGGAGCGCCCCACCGGCGGCTGCAGCGGGAAGTCCGGGTCTTCGCTGCGCTTGGTCAGGTAGAACTCCATCTCCGGCGCGACGATCGGCTGCCAGCCTTTGTCGGCGTAGAGTTGCAGCACTTTCTTGAGCACGTTGCGCGGCGACAGTTCGACCGGGTTGCCCTTCTTGTCGTAGGTGTCGTGGATCACCTGGGCGGTCGGCTCGATGGCCCATGGCACGAGGAACACCGCTTTCTCGTCGGGGCGGCAGATCATGTCGATGTCGGCCGGGTCGAGCAGTTCGTAATAGATGTCGTCGTCGACGTAGTCGCCGGTCACGGTCTGCAGCAACACGCTCTCGGGCAGGCGCATGCCCTTCTCGGCGATGAACTTGTTGGTAGGCGAGATCTTGCCGCGGGTGATGCCGGTCAGGTCGCTGATCAGGCATTCCACTTCGGTGATCTTGTGCTCTTTCAACCAATCGGTGAGCTGGTCGAGGTTGTTACTCATAAATACCTCAGGAGGCAATGTGGCGCGGTTGGCGGCAACCGCCAGCCGCTGACGCCAGGCGTCGGGCAAAGTCGGCGCACACGGCGCCGAGGGGCCTGGACAGGCCCGCGCCTTGATTCTGGATGCTGTGCATGGCTAAAGCAAAAACCCCCGCGCAGGACGACAGTGGATACACTGCAAAAGAGCGTGTCCGTGATGAAAGCGAAGGGCAGAAGGAAAGGAAATGTTGCGCTAAAGCGTTACGAGGTATGGCCTTTTCAGCAAGACCGTCAATTATTGCGGCCAGCGCGGCCCCCTGCTGACGCAGGCGCGCGATGACCGGACGGCAACCGGGAGATGTACCTGAACGCACCGTGCATGCGGCGCTGGCAGGTCTCGACAGGCGGACCATGTGACCCTCGTATTATTGTGTTCTGGGTTGCGACCGAGCTTAGCCTCGTTCATTTTTTTACACAACTCCTCCGTAAAAAATAAAACACGCCCCGCTCGAAATAACCCTTCAGCACGAAAATAGCGGATAATGGCACGCCCCGATATGCGGCAAATCTGCCGTGGATGTGCCATTTAAGGGCATCATGGGGCTGGCTTGACTTCACCAGGTCTTTCCGATTGACTGGGGTTGCAAGCCCCCCTTGATTGATATTTTTAACAACAAAGGTGTTGCATCATGTCGGTACCCCCGCGTGCCGTTCAGCTTAACGAAGCGAACGCGTTCCTTAAGGAACATCCTGAGGTTCTCTACGTTGACCTTCTGATTGCAGATATGAATGGTGTGGTGCGCGGCAAGCGCATCGAGCGCACCAGCCTCCACAAGGTTTACGAGAAAGGCATCAACCTGCCTGCCTCCCTCTTCGCCCTGGATATCAACGGTTCGACCGTCGAAAGCACAGGTCTTGGCCTGGACATCGGCGATGCCGACCGCATCTGCTACCCCATCCCCGGCACCCTCTCCAACGAACCCTGGCAGAAGCGCCCGACCGCGCAACTGCTGATGACCATGCACGAAATCGAGGGCGAGCCGTTCTTCGCCGACCCGCGTGAAGTGCTGCGCCAAGTGGTGAGCAAGTTCACCGACCTGGGCCTGACCATCTGCGCTGCGTTCGAACTCGAGTTCTACCTGATCGACCAGGAGAACGTGAACGGCCGCCCGCAGCCGCCACGCTCGCCGATCTCGGGCAAGCGCCCGCAATCGACCCAGGTCTACCTGATCGACGATCTCGACGAATATGCCGACTGCCTGCAGGACATTCTCGAAGGCGCCAAGGAACAAGGCATTCCAGCCGACGCGATCGTCAAGGAAAGCGCCCCGGCGCAGTTCGAGGTCAACCTGCACCACGTCGCCGACCCGCTCAAGGCCTGTGACTACGCGGTGCTGCTCAAGCGCCTGATCAAGAACATCGCCTACGACCATGAAATGGACACCACCTTCATGGCCAAGCCCTACCCGGGCCAGGCAGGCAACGGCCTGCACGTACACATCTCTGTGCTGGACAAGGATGGCAACAACATCTTCACCAGCGAGGATCCCGAGCAGAACGCCGCGCTACGTCACGCTGTCGGCGGTGTGCTCGAGACCCTGCCCGCCTCGATGGCGTTCCTCTGCCCCAACGTCAACTCGTACCGTCGTTTCGGCGCTCAGTTCTACGTGCCGAACGCACCGAGCTGGGGCCTGGACAACCGTACCGTGGCGCTACGCGTACCGACTGGCTCGCCGGACGCGGTGCGCATCGAGCACCGCGTCGCCGGCGCCGATGCCAACCCGTACCTGATGATGGCGGCCGTGCTGGCCGGTGTGCACCACGGCCTGACCAACAAGGTCGAGCCTGGCACGCCGATCGAAGGCAACGCCTACGAACAGCTGGAGCAGAGCCTGCCGAACAACCTGCGCGATGCCCTGCGCGAGCTGGACGACAGCGAGATCCTCAACAAGTACATCGATCCGAAGTACATCGACATCTTCGTCGCGTGCAAGGAAAGCGAGCTGGAGGAGTTCGAACACTCGATCTCCGACCTTGAGTACAACTGGTACCTGCATACCGTGTAAACGAAAACGCCGCCCTCAGGGGCGGCGTTTTTCATTCAGTTCGGTGTCGCCTGCTTCGCGGGTAAACCCGCTCCCACAGGTTCTGCGCTGCCTTTCAGGCCTGCGTGATGCCTGTGGGAGCGGGTTTACCCGCGAATAGGCCGGAACAGGTTTACAACGGTTTCTCGAAGATCTTCGAGTTGCGCTGGTAGTTGTACAGCGAAGCCCTTGCCGCCGGCAGCTGTTCGACGCCACAAGGCGCGAAGCCACGCTCACGGAACCAGTGCGCGGTCCGGGTCGTCAGCACGAACAGGGTCTTGAGCCCCAGCTGGCGCGCCCGCGACTCGATGCGCTCGAGCAGCTCGTCACCGCGACCGCCGTGCCGATACTCCGGATTCACCGCCAGGCACGCCAGCTCCCCCGCCTCCGAGTCGGCAATCGGGTACAACGCCGCGCAGGCGATGATCATGCCCTCGCGCTCGACCACGCTGAACTGTTCGATCTCACGCTCCAGCACCTCGCGCGAACGACGCACCAGGATGCCCTGCTCTTCCAGCGGGCTGATCAGCTCCAGCAGGCCGCCGACGTCGTCGATGGTCGCCTCGCGCACCACCTCGAACTGCTCCTGGGACACCAGCGTGCCGCCACCGCCGCGGGTGAACAGCTCGGTCAGCAGCGCGCCGTCCTCGGCGTAGCTGACGATATGGCTGCGCGCCACGCCGCCCTTGCACGCCTCGGCGGCGGCATCGAGCAGCTCGGCCTGGTAGTCGCTGCCCAGGCGCTGCAGGTGCGGGGTGATGTGCTGCGGGCGCAACTCGCGCACCAGTTGCCCATGCTCGTCCAGCAGGCCCGGCTCGGCGCCGAACAGCAGCAGCTTGTCGGCGCCCAGCTCGATGGCGGCGCGGGTGGCGACGTCCTCGCAGGCGAGGTTGAAGATCTCCCCGGTGGGCGAATAGCCCAGCGGCGACAGCAGCACGATGGAGCGCTCGTCCAGCAGGCGATTGATGCCCTTGCGGTCGACCCGGCGCACTTCGCCGGTATGGTGGTAGTCGACCCCTTCGAGCACGCCGATCGGCCGTGCGGTGACCAGGTTGCCGGACGCCACCCGCAGGCGCGAACCCTGCATGGGTGAAGCGGCCATGTCCATCGACAGGCGGGCCTCGATGGTCAGGCGCAGCGCGCCGACCGCGTCGATCACGCAATCCAGGGTGGCCGCGTCGGTGATGCGCATGCCACGGTGGTAGTGCGGGGTCAGGCCACGGTCGGCCAGGCGGCTTTCGATCTGCGGGCGCGAGCCGTGGACCAGCACCAGGCGCACACCCAGGCTGTGCAGCAGCACCAGGTCGTGGACGATGTTGCCGAAATTGGGATGATCGACGCCGTCACCAGGCAGCATGACCACGAAGGTGCAATCGCGATGGGCGTTGATGTAGGGAGATGCATGGCGCAGCCAGTTGACGTAATCGGGCATGACAGGGCCTGTGGATAAGTGAACGGAGAACGAAAAGGCGCACAACGTTCGAAAGTCATCGTCGGAACAGGCTTGCGGTCACGCGCGGTCTCCTCTAGGCAGAAACGAATCAGGTCGATGGACGTTTAATCCAGGCAGTAGTGCCGGATCAGGTCACGCAATAGACGCACGGTAGGCTCGATACGTGACATTTCAAGGTACTCGCCTGGCTGGTGGGCGCAGGCGATGTCGCCGGGGCCGAGCACGATGGTCTGGCAACCGAGCTGCTGAAGATAAGGCGCTTCGGTGCCGAAGGCCACCGCTTCGGCGCGATGGCCGGTCAGGCGTTCGGCCAGGCGCACCAGCTCGCTGTCGGCGGCCTGCTCGAATGGCGGCACTTCGGGGAACAGCGGCGCATAGTCGATACGCACCTCCAGCCGCTCGGCCAGCGGCGCGAGCTTGGCGCGGATCGCCGCGCGCAGCGGCTCGACGTCCATGCCCGGCAGCGGACGCAGGTCGAACTCCAGGGCGCACTGGCCGCAGATACGATTGGGGTTGTCGCCACCGTGGATACAGCCGAAGTTCAGGGTCGGGACCGGCACGCTGAACTGCGGGTTGCGGTATTTTTCCTGCCAGTCACGGCGCAGGGCCATCAACTCGCCCATCACCGCATGCATCGCCTCCAGGGCGCTGCGCCCCAGGCTCGGATCCGACGAATGGCCGCTGCGTCCGAGGATATCGATGCGATCCATGAGAATGCCCTTGTGCATGCGGATCGGCTTGAGCCCGGTGGGCTCGCCGATCACCGCCGCCCGCCCGAGCGGCTGGCCGGCTTCGGCCAGGGCCCGGGCGCCGGACATGGAGCTTTCCTCGTCGCAGGTGGCGAGGATCAGCAGCGGCTGCTTGAAATCGTGTTCGAGCAGCGGGATCACCGCGTCGATGACCAGTGCGAAGAAGCCTTTCATGTCGCAGCTGCCCAGGCCGACCCAGCGGCCATCGACTTCGGTGAGTTTCAGCGGGTCGCTGCTCCACAGCTGCGGGTCGTACGGCACGGTGTCGCTGTGCCCGGCCAGCACCAGGCCGCCGGGGCCGGTGCCGCGGCTGGCCAGCAGGTTGAACTTGCCGGGGCTGACCTGCTGGATCTCGCAGGCGAAACCGAGATCGCCCAGCCAGCCGGCCAGCAGGTCGATGACCGGGCGGTTGGACTGGTCGAGCGCCGCCTGGGTGCAACTGACCGAGGGGGCGGCGATCAGGGCGGCGAACTGTTCTTTCAGCGACGGCAACGGCATGCGCGGACTCCTCGGCGGCATCGAAGGTCATCATAACAATGCAATCCCTTAGTAGAGCAAGCCATTACCGGGACCGCGTTGCGCGTCTTTCGCGGGTTTACCCGCGAAGGGGCGGCACGGACCGACAGTCATCCCCCGACTCCTGTAGACTGCTCGACAACGATGCCCCTCCTTCCGAGCCCGCGATGCACAAAGAAACCGAACTCAAACTCCGCGCCAGCCGCGAGACCCTTGCCGCCCTGCGCGAGCACCCTCTGCTGAAAAAGCGCAACAAGTCCGGCTGGCAGACCCGCGAACTGCTCAACCAGTACTTCGACACCCCGGAGCGCGACCTGTCCGCCGCCCGCGTCGCCCTGCGCCTGCGCCGTGATGGCGAGGTCATCATCCAGACGCTGAAGTGCCGTGGGCAGAGCGTGGCCGGGCTGTCCGAGCGCAACGAATACGAGTGGTACCTGGACAAGGTCAAGCTCGACCTGAAGAAGCTCGATGCCAGCTGCTGGCCCGAGCAACTGGCCGAGCTGGACAAGAAGACCATCAAGCCGCTGTTCACCACCGATTTCACCCGTGAGTACGCCGAGATCGCCTGGGGCCGTGGCAAGGCCAAAGTGGTGATCGAGGCCGCCCTCGACCAGGGCTTCGTGATCGCCGACAAGCGCAAGGAAGAGATCTGCGAGCTGGAGCTGGAACTGCGTGAAGGCACCCCTGAGGCGCTGCTGGAGCTGGCCGCCGAGCTCGCCGCCACGCTGGCGCTGATGCCCTGCGACATCAGCAAGGCCGAGCGCGGCTACCGCCTGCTCGATCCGGACAGCTACGAGCTGGGCCTGCCGGTGACCGAACTGCAGGCCGAGATGCCGCTGGACGAAGCCTACGCCGCCCTCGCCTGGCAACTGCTGGGCAGCAGCCAGCGCCTGGCCGAGCAGTATCGCCACAATGGCCACTGGCGCCTGCTGCAGGATTGGGTTCGTTGCCTGGCCGAACTGCGCGCCCTCACCGCCAGCCTTGGCCAAGCCGCGCCGCGCCCGACTACCCGCGCCCTGCGCGCCAGCCTCGACGCGCTGCTGGAAGACTGGCGCCCGCTGGTGCTGGCCGGCAACGATGACGAGGACATTCGCCGCGCCGCTCCCGAGCAGTTCGCCGAAGAGCTGGAAGACCCGCGTTGGGGCCAGTTCTCCCTGGAGACCGCGCGCTGGCTGACCGCCCGCGCCTGGACCGCCGAGCGCAAGGGCCGTGGCGAGCGCCAGGGCAAGGCGCAGCTGGCCAGCTGGCTGCAGCACCTGCTGGGCGAGGAGTCCCGCGCCCTTAAACTGCCGCTGTACGTGCAGCGCCCCGAGGACCTGGCCGAGCAGTTGCCGCGCATCGAAGGCATCCAGACCTGGCTGCACCACGCCCGCCAGGTGCTGGACCTGCCGCAGCAGGACCGCCTCTACGGCGAGCTGAACAAGCTGCACGAGCTGGCCGAGCTGCCGCTGGTCGAAGAAGGCAAGGAAGAACTGCTCGAAGCCCGCATCGAACAGGCTCGCACCATCGAGCAGAACCGCGCCTGGAAACACCTGCTCAAGGCCTGAGCCTGCACTGCCCGCTCCTGCACTGCGCAGGAGCGGGCTTGCCCCGCGATCGACGCTTCAGGGCCTCAATGGCAAGCTCGTGGTCGACTTGATCTCCGAAAGCGCCACGATCGAGTTCACCTCCTGGATACCCGGCACGTTCGACAGCTTTTCGAAGAAGAACCGCTCGTAAGCCTCGATATCCGAGGTGACGATGCGCAGCAGGAAGTCCACCGCCCCCATCAGCACATAGCACTCCAGAACCTCGGGAAAGCCGCGGATCGCCTCGGTGAACTCGGCGAAGTTCGAGCGCCCGTGGGCGTTGAGCTTCACTTCGGCGAAGATCTGCGTGTTCAGGCCCACTTTCTTGCGGTCCAGCAAGGTCACCTGCCCGCGAATCACGCCCTCGTCCCGCAAGCGCTGAATGCGCCGCCAACAAGGTGACTGCGAGAGCCCCACGCGCTCGGCGATCTGCGCGCTGGACAGTGACGCGTCCTCCTGCAGCAACTCCAGGATGCGTCGGTCATAGGCATCCAAGTCAGATCGCATAAAAAATTCCTTAATCAAGAAAAATTCAGATAGAACAATTCGCACAATGCGCGAATCAACGGAATCATAGCGAAAAAATGCCGCGAACGACGTGCAAGAATCTTCCCACTTTCGCGGAGATCCAGCATGAACCTACTCGAACGGCCCCTCCCCTCGCCCCGCACCGACGCCTGGGCCGCCAACGCCGCCCACAGCAGCGTGCGCTACCACCTGCAGACCGAGATCGAGCCAGACAGCCTGTGCCGGGTACTCAACCTGTTCGCCTTGCAGTTCCTCACCCCGCACAGCGTGCAGGTGAGCCAGCACGACGACCTGCTGGACGTGGCCATCGGCGTCGCCGGCCTGAGCTGGCATCGCGCCGAAGTAATCGCCCAGAAGTTGCGCAACCTGGTCTGCGTGACCGGGGTTCGCCTCGACAATGCCCCGCAACTGGCGGAGGTCTCGACCCGCTGAAGGGCCATGGCAAGATCCCGAAACCCTTTGTACCGCTGCCATCGGCCCGTCGCGGCTAGCCTTGCCCAGGCGACTCTTCACCTGGCAAGGATGCCGTCATGTACGCCAACACCTCCCATGATCTTGACTTCAACCGCCTGCTCCAGGCCCTGCTGACCGAGCAGCGAATCAGCGCCAGCGACGCCCTCAAGGCCCTCGCACGGGCCAAGGCGCGCCCCGACCAGCACCCGCTCGAACTGATCGCCGAGCTCGCCCTGCCGGACCCGCTTCAATCCGGCCAGCCACTCGACCTCGATGCCCTGTGCCGCTGGCTGGCGCCCCAGGTTGGCCAGCCCTACCTGGATATCGACCCGCTGCAGGTCGACCTGCCAAGCGTCGCCAACCTGATGTCCGCGGCCTTCGCCCAACGTCACGGCATCCTTGCCGTGGCCCTGGACGAGAACAGCATCACCGTGGCCAGCGCCCAGCCGTATCAGCGCGAATGGGAGGCCGATCTGAGCCGCAGCTTGGGCAAGGTCATACACCGGGTACTGGCCAGCCCTCGGCAGATCCGCCAACTGAGCGCGACCTTCTTCGGCCTGGCCCGCTCGGTGCGTGGCGCGGGGCCGGCGCCAACGCCCCCTCTCGGCGAGCTGGAGCACCTGCTCGAACTGGGCGACGGCCATGCCCACGCCAGTGCCGACGACGCCCACATCGCGCATATCGTCGACTGGATGCTGCAGTACGCCATCGAACAACGCGCCAGCGATGTCCATCTGGAACCGCGCCGCGAACAAGGGCACCTGCGCCTGCGTATCGATGGCCTGCTGCATGCGGTGTATGCGTTTCCGGCCGGCGTCGCCCTGGCGATGATCAGCCGTTTGAAGCATCTGGGGCGGATGAACGTCGCGGAAAAGCGCCGGCCACAGGATGGCCGCCTGAAGACCCGGCTGCCCGGTGGGGCCGAAGTGGAACTGCGCCTTTCCACGCTCCCCACCCCTTACGGTGAAAAGCTGGTACTGCGCCTGTTCGACCCGCAGCAACGGCATGAAACCCTCGAGCACCTGGGCCTGGGCGGCAGACTGCTGGCGCAATGGCAGGCACTGCTGCGGCAACGCCAGGGCATCGTGCTGGTGACCGGCCCTACCGGCTCGGGCAAGACCAGCACGCTGTACGCCAGTCTCAGGCACCTCGCCACCCCCCAGGTAAACCTGTGCAGCATCGAAGACCCGATCGAACGGTTGGAGCCCTCGTTCAACCAGTTGCAAGTCCAGCCCGCCCTGGACCTGGACTTCGCCAATGGCGTGCGCGCCTTGCTGCGCCAGGACCCGGACATCATCATGATCGGCGAGATCCGCGACCGCGAAACCGCCCAGGTAGCGGTGCAGGCAGCCCTCACCGGACACCTGGTGCTCTCGACCCTGCACACCAACGACGCCTGCAGCGCGATCACCCGCCTGCAAGAACTCGGGGTCGCCGACTACCTGATCAAGGCCACCCTGATCGGCGTCATGGCCCAGCGCCTGGTACGCACCCTGTGCCCGGAATGTCGCGATACCCTACCGGAGGATCGCCAGGCCTGCCGCCAGTGCCGGGGAACGGGCTTTCATGGACGCACCGGGCTGTTCGAGCTGCTCAGGGTCAGCGCCCCCTTGCGCGAGCGAATCACCCCGGCCACGGATCTCGCCGCCCTGCGGCGGCAGGCCAGCGCGGATGGCCTGCGCGACCTGAGGTGCTGCGCGCAGGACAAGATCGACCAGGGTCTGACCTGCGCCGAAGAGGTACTGCGTGTCTGTGGATAAGTAAGAATTCCCCTGTCTGACCGGGAACTTGGCAGTGACAAAAGCGATCAAACCGGCATCTCAACAGCCCTCATCGACCGAGGTGATTCATCATGCGTTTCAAAACTGCCATCGCAGCCACCGTCCTGTTCTCGCTGCCCATTGGCTCCGCCATGGCCGACACGTTCTGGCGCAATATCATCTCCTCCGGTGCGACCACCGCCTCGACCTACCTGACGTTCAAGGATCACAAGCTGATCGTCGCCGCCCAGGACGACGCCGGCAGCTTCGTCGCCAGTGAAGGCGCCATCCGCGGACCGTTCCTGGAAGCAGCGATGCGTCAGGTGCGCGCGGACAACCCGGGCGTGCAGGCCAGCGACATGGAACTGGCCAACGCCATCCTGGCCAAGAACGCCGTTGCCGAGTAACCGTTATCCACTGCGTCATCCGCTTCGCGGGTAAACCCGCTCCCACAGAGATCACCGCGCCTGGCAAGGCTGGATAGTCCACCTGTGGGGGCGGATTTACCCGCAAAAAAGTCCAGCCGACGCGGCCTCAGCGATACGCCTCCACCGGCACGCACGCGCAGAACAGATTCCTGTCCCCATACACGTTGTCGACCCGGTTCACCGCCGGCCAGTATTTGTGCTGGCGCGCGTGAGCACTGGGGGCGATGCCCTGTTCGAGGGTGTAGGGCCTGCTCCATGGCGCCAGCACGTCGGCCAGGGTGTGCGGCGCATGCTTGAGTGGGTTGTCCTCGGCCGGCCAGTTGCCTTCCTGCACCTGGGCGATCTCCGCGCGGATCGCCAGCATCGCCTCGACGAAACGATCCAGCTCGGCCTTCGACTCGCTTTCGGTCGGCTCGACCATCAAGGTGCCCGGCACAGGGAACGACATGGTCGGCGCATGGAAGCCATAGTCCATCAGACGCTTGGCCACATCCTCCTCGGTGATGCCGGTAAGCGCCTTGAGCGGGCGCAGGTCGAGGATGCATTCGTGGGCCACCCGCTGGTTGCGCCCGCGATAGAGCACCGGGAAGGCGTCACGCAGCTGGCTGGCCAGGTAGTTGGCCGACAGGATCGCCACCTCGCTGGCATCGGCCAGTTGCGGCCCCATCATGGCGATGTACATCCAGCTGATCGGCAGGATGCTGGCACTGCCCCAGGGCGCGGCGCTGACGGCGCTGTTGTTCGGGTCCAGGCCCGGCACCGGAACCACCGGATGACTGGCGACGAACGGCTTGAGGTGGGCGCGGATGCCGATCGGTCCCATGCCCGGGCCACCTCCGCCATGCGGGATGCAGAAGGTCTTGTGCAGGTTCATGTGCGACACGTCGGCGCCGATGTCCGCCGGTCGCGCCAGCCCCACCTGTGCGTTCAGGTTGGCGCCATCCATGTAGACCTGGCCCCCGTGCTGGTGGATCACCTCGCAGATCTCGCGAATGCCCTCTTCGTACACTCCATGGGTCGACGGGTAGGTGACCATCAGGCACGACAACCGCTCGCCCGCCGCGTGAGCCTTGGCTTTCAGATCATCGAGATCGATGTTGCCCTGCTCGTCGCACTCGACGATCACCACCTCCATGCCAGCCATCTGCGCCGACGCCGGATTGGTGCCGTGGGCCGATGACGGGATCAGGCACAGGGTGCGCCCGGGCTGGTGGCGGCTGCGGTGGTAGCGGGTGATGGCCATCAGCCCGGCGTATTCGCCTTGGGCGCCAGAGTTGGGCTGCATGCAGATGGCGTCGAACCCGGTGATGGCGCACAACCAGCTTTCCAGCTCGTCGATCATCGCCTTGTAGCCCTGCACCTGGGCCGCCGGGGCAAAGGGGTGCGGCTGGGCGAACCCAGGCCAGGTGATGGGGATCATCTCGCTGGTGGCGTTGAGCTTCATGGTGCAGGAGCCCAGCGGGATCATCGACTGGTTCAGGGCCAGGTCTTTGTTCTCCAACTGCTTGAGGTAGCGCAGCATCTCGGTCTCGCTGTGGTGCAGGTTGAACACCGGGTGCTGGAGGAACGGTGTGCGGCGCACCAGCGCGCCGGGTATGCCTTCGGGCAGAGCCTGCTGGTCGAGCGCGGCGATGTCCAGGCCATGATCGACGCCGAGGAAGATGTCGAGCAGCTTCAGCACCGTGGCTTCATCGCAGGTTTCGTCCAGGCTCACCCCAAGGTGGCCGCGCCCGAGGATGCGCAGGTTGACGCGGGCATCCTCGGCGCTTTCGATGATCGCCGCCTGAGTGCCGCCGACATCCAGCGTCAAGGTGTCGAAGAAGTGCTGATTGAGGCGTCTGATGCCCTTGGCTTCGAGGCCTGCGGCAAGGATGAAGGTCAGCCGGTGCACGCGCTGGGCGATTCGCTGCAGGCCCTCGGGCCCGTGGTAGACCGCGTAGAAACCGGCGATGTTGGCCAGCAGCACCTGGGCCGTGCAGATGTTCGAGTTGGCCTTCTCGCGGCGAATGTGCTGCTCGCGGGTCTGCAGGGCCATGCGCAGAGCGGTGTTGCCACGCGCATCGCGGGATACGCCGATGATGCGCCCGGGCATGGCCCGCTTGAAGTCGTCGCGACAGGCGAAATAGGCCGCGTGCGGCCCGCCGTACCCCATGGGCACGCCGAAGCGTTGCGTGGAGCCGAGCACCACATCGGCGCCCAGCTCGCCGGGCGGGGTGAGCACCACCAGGCTGAGGATGTCGGCGGCGACACAGGCCAGGGCCTGCTGGGCATGCAGCTGCTCGATCAGCGGACGCAGGTCGCGGACCTCGCCGTGGGTATCCGGGTACTGGAGCAACGCGCCGAACACCGAGTGCTTGTCCAGGTTGTCCACGGAGTCGACGATCAGCTCGAAACCGAAGCCCTCGGCGCGGGTCTTGAGCACCGACAGGGTCTGCGGGTGGCAGTGCTCGTCAGCGAAGAACGCGTTGCTCTTGCTGCGCGCCACCCGCTTGGCCAGGGCCATGGCTTCGGCGGCGGCCGTGGCTTCGTCGAGCAGCGAGGCATTGGCCAGGGGAAGGCCGGCAAGGTCGATGACCATCTGCTGGAAGTTCAGCAATGCCTCCAGGCGCCCCTGGGCGATCTCCGGCTGATAGGGAGTGTAGGCGGTGTACCAGCCGGGGTTTTCCAGCACGTTGCGCAGGATGACGGTGGGCGTGATGGTGGCGTGGTAGCCCATGCCGATCAGGCTTGTCCACAGCTGGTTCTGCGCGGCGTAATCGGCGAGCCTGGCCAGCGCGGCCTGTTCATCGAGGGCCGACGGCAAGTCGAGCGGGCGGTTGAAGCGGATGCCCGGCGGCACCGTCTGCTCGATCAGTTCGCCACGGCTGGCGACGCCAAGGGCCTCGAGCATGGCCTGCTGCTCCTGGGCATCGGGCCCGAGGTGGCGACGCAGGAAGGGGTTGGTCTCTTGCAGCTGACGCAGGGATGGCGACTGGGACATGGCGATCATCTCTTCCTGGACCAGTTCTCGTGGAGACTTACAAGTCTAGGAAGGGATCGGCGATGTTGCGGGAAAACTTGCTTTTACAATGCCGGCCTCATCGCGGGACAAGCCCGCTCCCATGCATGGGCACGTCAGGGGAGCGGGCTTGCGCGATTCTTACTCGCCGATGGCGGCTTTGTAACCGGCGGCATCCAGCAGCTTGTCCAGCTCGGACGGGTTGCTCGGCTTGAGCTTGAAGATCCACGAGCCGTAAGGCTCTTCGTTGAGCAGCTCCGGGCTGTCGGCCAGCTCTTCGTTGACCGCGATCACCTCGCCGCCCACCGGCGCGTAGATGTCCGAGGCTGCCTTCACCGACTCCACCACACCCGCGGCGTCGCCAGCGGCGAACACCTTGCCGACTTCGGCCAGCTCGACGAACACCACGTCACCCAACGCTTCCTGGGCGTGGTCGCTGATACCCACAGTCACGGTGCCGTCGGCCTCCAGGCGAGCCCACTCATGGCTTTCGGCAAAACGCAGGTCGGCGGGGATATTGCTCATGTCTTGTCTTCCTCGATTGGGTCAGCGGTCGGCCCGCCGTTAAGTGTTCAGATCAGGATCTTGCCGTGGCGCACGAAGGTCGGCTTGACCACCCGCACCGGATACCACTTGCCGCGAATCTCCACCTCGGCGCGGTCGCCGGTCGCCATGGGCACGCGTGCCAGGGCAATGGACTTGCTCAGCGTAGGCGAGAAACTACCACTGGTGATCTCCCCTTCGCCAATGCCGGATACACGGACCACCTGGTGGGCGCGCAGCACGCCACGCTCCTCCAGCACCAGGCCGACCAGTTTTTCCTTCACGCCCTGCTCGATTTCCGCGAGCAAGCCGGCGCGGCCGATGAACTCGCGGCCAGCCGGCTCCCAGGCGACGCTCCAGCCCAGGTTGGAGGTCAGCGGAGTATGGGATTCGTCGATGTCCTGGCCGTACAGGTTCATGCCGGCCTCCAGGCGCAGGGTGTCGCGGGCACCCAGGCCGCTCGGGGCGATGCCAGCGCCGACCAGGTCATTGAAGAAGGCCTGGGCCTGTTCGGCGGGGAGGATGATCTCCAGCCCGTCCTCGCCGGTGTAGCCGGTACGAGCGATGAACCAGTCGCCCTCGGCCAGGCCTTCGAACGGGCGCAGTTCGCGAATGAGCGCGGCGCGCGACACGCTGACCAGGGCGGCCACCTTTTCACGGGCCTGCGGACCCTGGATCGCCAGGATAGCCAAGTCCGGGCGCAGCTTGAATTCAATCTTGAAGCCGTCACTGTGCGCCTGCAGCCAGGCCAGTACCTTGTCGCGGGTGGCGGCGTTGGCCACCAGCCGGTAGCCGTCTTCGGTGCGGTAGGCGATCAGGTCGTCGATCACCCCGCCATCGGCGTTGAGCAGGGGGCTGTAGAGCGCCTTGCCGGGGTTTTCCAGGCGCGTCACGTCATTGGCCAGCAGGTGTTGCAGCCAGGGCGTGGCGGCGCAACCGTCGACATCGATGACGGTCATGTGGGAGACATCGAAGACCCCGCAGTCACTGCGCACCTGGTGGTGCTCCTCGACCTGCGAACCGTAATGCAGGGGCATGTCCCATCCGCCGAAATCGACCGTCTTGGCGCCGAGCGCCAGGTGCAGGTCATACAGAGGCGTACGCTGTCCCATGGGTTTCTCCTTCCGGGCGTGGCGAGGCGGCGGCGGTCGGCGATGTTTACCCATCACCTGTTCTTGTAGGATCCGCCGCTGCGAATGCCGCGCATTGTAGCGGCAAGGCGACGGCGTGGCACCCTCAGCGCGGATGTCCCGGACGATGTGCCGAACGACGGATCAGGCCGATCACCGGCAGCAACCCGACCAGCACCAGGCTCAAGGCCGGCAACGACGCCCGTGCCCATTCACCTTCGCTGGTCATCTCGAACACGCGTACGGCAAGGGTGTCCCAGCCGAAGGGACGCATCAGCAGGGTCGCCGGCATCTCCTTGAGCACATCGACGAACACCAGCAAAGCAGCGCTCAGGGCGCCGGGGGCGAGCAACGGCAGATACACCTTGAAAAACAATCCTGGTCCGCTGACCCCGAGACTGCGCGACGCCTCCGGCAGCGATGGGCGGATGCGCTCCAGGCTGGTTTCCAGCGGGCCATAGGCGACAGCGATAAAGCGCACCAGATAGGCCAGCAGCAACGCCGAAAGGCTGCCCAGCAGCAGGGGTTTCCCTGCCCCGCCGAACCATTGGGACATTGGGATCACCCACTGGTTGTCGAGGTAGCTGAACGCCAGCATGATCGACACGGCCAGCACCGAGCCGGGCAGCGCGTACCCCAGGTTGGCCAGCCCTACGCCGGCACGGATCCCGCGGGTCGGCGCCTGGCGCCGGGCGAAGGCCAGCAGCATGGCCACGCTGACGGTGATCAACGCGGCCATGCCGCCCAGGTACAGGGTATGCATGACCAGCCCGACGTAGCGCTCGTCCAGGTCATGCCGCCCCCGCTGCCAGAACCACGCCAGCAGCTGCAGCAAGGGAATGACGAAGGCGCAGGCGAACACCAGCAGGCACCAGGCGCTGGCCGCCAGCGCCTTGATCCCGCGCAGGTGATAGAGCGCCTGGCCTCGGGGCCGCTCGTTGCCACTGTGGTTGGCGCCCCGGGCACGGCGCTCGCCGTACAGCACCAGCACCACCGCCAGCAGCAGCAGGCTGGCCAGTTGCGCCGCGCTGGAAAGGCTGAAGAAGCCGTACCAGGTCTTGTAGATGGCGGTGGTGAAGGTGTCGAAGTTGAACACCGCCACCGCGCCGAAATCTGCCAGCGTCTCCATCAATGCCAGGGCGATGCCGGCGCCGATGGCGGGTCGCGCCACGGGCAGCGCCACGCGCCAGAACGCCTGCAGCGGCGACAGCCCGAGCACCCGCGCCGCTTCCATCAGGCCCTTGCCCTGGGCCAGGAAGGCGTTGCGCGCCAGCAGGTAGACATAGGGGTAGAACACCAGCACCAGTACCGTGATCACACCACCGGTAGAACGCACCCTGGGCAGGCGCATGGGGCCGAACACCTCGCGCAGCGCCGTCTGCACCGGGCCGGCGAAGTCCAGCAGGCCAACGAAGACGAACGCCAGCACATAGGCCGGAATGGCGAATGGCAACATCAGCGCCCAGTCCAGCCAGCGCCGGCCGGGAAATTCGCAGAGGCTGGTGAGCCAGGCCAGGCTCACCCCCAGCACGGTCACGCCGATGCCAACGCCCAGCACCAGGGTCAGGGTGTTGCCCAGCAGGCGGCTCATCTGGGTGTCGAGCAGGTGCGACCAGATTTGTGCATCGACCGACTGCCAGGACAGCAGCAGGACGCTCAGCGGCAGCAGCACCAGGGCGGCGGTCAGGAAAACCGGGAAGTACCAGCGGCGTTGGGGGGTGTGGGGCAAATCGAAAATCTCGATGGCTGTGCGATAGCATCGCGGGGCAAGCCCGCTCCCACGCCGAGTCTGACTGGCGTGGGAGCGGGCTTGCCCCGCGATCGGTCTTCAAGGATAAGAGACAGGCTCAGTTCCAGCCAGCCCGATCCATCAGGCGAATGGCTTCGGCCTGGCGCTTGCCGGCGACTTCCACCGCAATGCTGTCAGCCTTGAAGCTGCCCCAGGCCGCCACTTCCGCCGAAGGCTTGACCTTCGGGTTGGCCGGGAACTCCTGGTTGATGTCGGCGAACAGCTTCTGCGCCTCCTCGCCGGTCATCCACTCGACCAGCTTCTTCGCCGCCTCCGGATGCGGCGCGTGCTTGGTCAGGCCGATGCCCGAGAGGTTGACATGCACACCACGATCCCCCTGGTTGGGCCAGAACAGCTTCACCGGCAGGTCGGGTTTTTCCTTGTGCAGGCGACCGTAATAGTAGGTATTGACGATGCCCACGTCGCACTGGCCGGCAGCGATGGCCTGGATCACGGCGGTGTCGTCGGAGAACACGTCGGTGGACAGGTTGTTGACCCAGCCCTTGATCAGCTTCTCGGTTTCGGCCTCGCCGTGGTTCTCGATCAAGGTGGCGGTCAGCGACTGGTTGTAGACCTTCTTCGCCGTGCGCAGGCACAGACGGCCTTCCCAGTTTTTATCGGCCAGGGCCTCGTAGGTGGTCAGCTCGCCCGGCTTGACCCGCTCGGTGGAGTAGACGATGGTCCGCGCACGCAGGCTCAGGCCGGTCCAGTCGTGGGACGAGGCGCGATACTGCGGCGGAATGTTCTGCTCGATGATCGGCGACTTGATCGGCTGCAGGATGCCCATCTGCTCGGCCTGCCAGAGGTTGCCGGCATCGACGGTGAGCAGCAGGTCGGCCACGCCGTTCTCGCCCTCGGCCTTGATGCGCTGCATCAGCGGGGCTTCCTTGTCGGTGATGAACTTGATCTTGGTGCCGGTCTTGGCGGTATAGGCGTCGAACACCGGCTTGATCAGCTCGTCGATGCGCGAGGAATACACCACCACTTCGTCCGCCGCCTGGGCGGTGCCGCCGAACAGGGTGAGGGCCAGGGCGGCCAGTAGGGGTTTGCGGGGCAACATCGGGGGCACTCCTCGCTGATATGAAAGGTGCAAATGGTAGTGGTTCCCATTTTACGACTCATCCGCCGAGCCGTTACCAGATGTTGCTGGGGGCTGCCATGCAGTCCTTGTGCCGCGAAAGGGTCGCAGCCATCTCAAGCCTTGGCCAGCTCCGGCAGATCCCCGGACAACCCCAATGCCTGGCGCACGAACACCGCCTTGGCCTCCGGCATCTGCTCCACCATCTTCAGCCCACTGTTGCGCAACCAGCGCAGTGGCAACGGATTGGCCTGGAACAACCGCTCGAAGCCCTCCATCGCCGCCATCAACGCCAGGTTGTGCGGCATCCTGCGCCGCTCGAAGCGGCTCAGCACCTTCACATCGGCCAGGCGCTCGCCACGCTCGCAGGCGCGTACCAACTCCTCGGCCAGCACCGCGGCGTCGAGAAAGCCCAGGTTGACCCCCTGCCCCGCCAACGGGTGGATGGTATGCGCCGCGTCGCCGATCAGCGCCAGCCCTTCCTGCACATAGCGCTTGGCATGCCGCTGGCGCAGCGGCACGCAGACCCGTGGGTCAGCCTCCAGCACCTCGCCCAGGCGCCCCTCGAACGCGCGCTCCAAGGCCTGGCAGAACGCCGCGTCGTCCATCGCCATGGCCTGCTCGGCCTGCTCCGGCGTGGTCGACCAGACGATCGAGCACCAGTCCTGGCGCCCGTCCCGCGACAACGGCAGGAACGCCAGCGGGCCTTCGTCGGTGAAACGCTGCCAGGCCGTGGTCCGGTGCGCCTCGCCGCAGCGCACGCTGGTGACGATGGCGTGGTGCAGGTAATCCCACTCGCGGGTCTCGCAACCGGCCAGCCGGCGCACCGCCGAGTTGGCGCCGTCGGCGGCGATCACCAACGGCGCGCGCAGTTTGCGGCCATCGGCCAGGGTCAGCAGCCACTCGTCCCCGGAGCGGCGCAGCTGCTCCAGCCGGGCGTTGGCCAACAGGCCGACGTCGCTGTCATGCAAGCGCTCCAGCAGGCCATCCTGAACCACTCGGTTCTCGACGATATGACCCAGCACCTGAGCATGCACGCTGGCCGCCGAGAAGTGGATCTCACCGGTACCGCTGCCATCCCACACGCGCATGTCGGTATAGCGCGACACGCGACGCCGGGCGATGCCGTCCCAGGCGCCCAGGCGCTCGAGGATGCGCTGGCTGGCCGCCGACAGGGCACTGACCCGCGGCTCGAACGGCGCCTGGCCATCGAAGGGTTTGACCGACAGCGGGCCGCCATCGAGCACAAGTACTTCCAGGCCACTGTGGCGCAAGGCCAGGGCCAGGGCGCTGCCGACCATACCGGCACCGACAATCAACAGATCTGCGCGCATTTCCATGCCTTACGCCTGCCTCGCTTGCGGCTTGAGCCGCACATATAGGGTCTTGTCGACCCGCGCCACCAGCTCGCCGGCGTCATCGCGGATCTCCACCTGCAGCCGCGGCAGGTATTTCTTGCCGTTGGCGGTCTGCTGGCGAATCTCGTCCAGCAGCGCGTCATCGACGTGGAACTCGGCATGCACCGGGCCCTTGCCCGGCGAGATGAAATCGATGCTGGCGGCCTTGTCCCAGACGATGTAGTCGCGCCCCAGCCGCTCGATCAGCAGCAGCATGTAGAAGGGATCGACCATCGAATACAGGCTGCCGCCGAACTGGGTGCCGACGTAGTTGCGATTCCACCGCGTCAGCTTCATGCGCACCTTGGCGCTGCGCATGTCCGGGCTGATTTCCTGGATACGGATGCCCGCGCCCAGGTAGGGCGGGTAGAGGTTGAGCAGCCAGCGCAGCATGCGCGCGCGCCGGGCCAGCCTGCGTGCGTCGCTCATGCCTGCCCTCGCGGGTCTGGCCGGGTACCCAGGCCCATGGCCTGACGGGCGAACCAGCTTCGGGCCGGCGGTAGCAGATCCAGGCCGAGCAGGCCGATATTGCGTCCGGCCGTCAGCAGCGGCTGGTTGCTGCCGAACAGGCGGGTGACCTGATCGGAGAAGCCGATGGTCAGCGCCTGGTCGAGACGCTGGCGCTGCTGGTAACCCTGCAGCGTGGCCAGGTCGCCCGGCTGCTGCGGCCCGGCCAGCAGCGCGTCGGCCAGCGACTGCACATCGCGCAGCGACAGGTTGAAACCCTGGCCGGCGATCGGGTGCAGACTGTGGGCGGCATTGCCAAGCACCACCAGGTGCGGGCGCACCTGCTCCTCGGCCTCGACCAGCGCCAGTGGATAGAGATGGCGCGCGCCAACCTGGCGCAACGCGCCGAGGCGGTAGCCAAAGGCATCCTGCAGCTCGCGCAGGAAGCTGCGCTCGTCGAGCTCGGCCAGGCGCCTGGCGTCCATGCCCTGACGGGTCCAGACCAGCGCGCAGCGGTTGTCCGGCAACGGCAGCAGGGCCATCGGGCCTTGTTCGGTGAAGCGCTCGAAGGCCTGGCCGGCGTGGGCTTCACCGGGGGTGATGTTGGCGATCAGCGCGCTCTGGTCGTAGGGCGTGCTACGCACATGGATGCCCAGTTGCTCGCGCAGGCCCGAGCGGCCGCCGTCGGCCAGCACCGCAAGGTCGCATTCGAGCGAGGTGTCATCGTCCAGTTGCAGGCAGTAGCCACCGGCGATCGCCTGCAGCCCCTTCACCTCGGCCGGGCAGCGCCAGCTGACCACCTCGCTGTCGATGGCCTGCCACAGGCATTGGCCGAGCCAGGCGTTCTCCACCACGTAGCCGAGCGCCGGCACGCCCTCTTCCAGGGCATCCAGGCGTGTGGCACCGAAGCGGCCACGGTCGGACACCTGGATCTGCCGGATCGGCTCGGCGCGGCGGCTGATGGTCTGCCACAGCCCCAGTTGCTCGTAGATCTGCCGAGTGCCATAGGACAGCGCCGAGGAACGCGCGTCATAGCTGGGCTGGAAGCTGTCGCCTGGAGCGAACGGCTCGATCAGCAGGATCTTCCAGCCACGGGCCTTGGCCCCGGCCTGCAGGGCCAGCGCCAGACTGGCACCGACCAGGCCGCCGCCGATGATCGCCAGGTTCACACGGTTCATGCGGCATCCTTGCGGGCGTCGCGCATCAGCGCCTCGATCTCGGCGACGGTCCTGGGAACGCCTGAAGTGAGAATTTCACAGCCTTTGCGGGTGACCACCACGTCGTCCTCGATCCTTACGCCGATACCGCGCCACTTCTTGGCGACGCTCTGGTTGTCGGCGGCAATGTAGATGCCCGGCTCGACGGTCAGCGCCATGCCCGGTTCGAGCACACGCCACTCGCCGCCGACCTTGTATTCGCCCACATCGTGCACATCCATGCCCAGCCAGTGCCCGGCGCGGTGCATGTAGAAGGCGCGATAGGCCTCGCTGTCGATCAGCGCCTGTACTTCGCCCTTGAGCAGCCCGAGCGCCACCAGGCCCTCGGTGATCACGCGCACGGTCGCCTCGTGGGCGTGGTTCCAGTGCTTACCTGGGGCGATCTCCTTGAACGCCGCTTCCTGGGCGGCGAGCACCAGCTCGTAGATGGCCTTCTGCTCCGCCGAGAACACCCCGCTCACCGGGAAGGTGCGGGTGATGTCGCTGGCATAGCAATCGATCTCGCAGCCAGCGTCGATCAGCACCAGGTCGCCGTCCTTGAGCGACGCGTCGTTCTGCTGGTAGTGCAGGATGCAGCCATTGCGCCCGGCAGCGACGATCGAGCCGTAGGCCGGCATCTTCGCCCCGCCCTTGCGGAACTCGTAGTCCAGCTCGGCTTCCAGGCTGTACTCGTGCAGCCCGGCGCGACAGACCTGCATGGCCCGCACATGGGCGCGGGCGGAAATCGCCGCGGCTTCGCGCATCACCTTCACTTCCGCCGCCGATTTATACAGGCGCATGTCATGCAGCAGGTGATCCAGGGCAACGAACTCGTTCGGCGGCTGCGCGCCGAGGCGGGCCTTGGAGCGGATCACGTTGATCCAGTCCATCAGCCGACGGTCGAACTCGGCGTTGCTGCCCATGGCGCTGTAGACCCGCTCGCGGCCCTCGATCAGGCCCGGCAGGATCTCGTCGATGTCGCCGATGGGAAAGGCATCGTCGGCGCCGAAGTCGCGAATCGCGCCTTCCTGGCCAGCGCGCAGCCCTTCCCACTGCTCGCGCTCGGGATTGCGCTCGCGGCAGAACAACACGTACTCGCCATGTTCGCGTCCCGGGATCAGGGCAATCACCGCCTCGGGCTCGGGGAAGCCGCTGAGGTACTGGAAATCGCTGTCCTGGCGATAGACATGCTCGACGTCGCGGTTGCGGATGGCCACCGCGGCCGCCGGCAGGATGGCGATGCTGTTGGGGACCATCTGCTCCATCAGCGCCTTGCGCCGACGGGCGTACTCCGCCTTGGGTATGTGGCTCATGGGCAAACGACCCCGTTCAGATCAGTGCAGCGATGGCTTTGGCGCGGGTGCTTCGGGCTTGGCCAGCTCCGTGTACAGCAGCAGCGGGGCGACACGCAGGTACTCCATGACCTCCATGTAGTCGCTTTCGCCGTCCTCGGACTCTTCCAGCGCTTCCTGGACCTGCGAGATGGCCACCAGGTCCTGGAGCACTTCCTTGGCATCGGTGGACAGTTCCTTGCCACCGGCGTTCAGGCCGAACCCGGTGATGAAGCCCTGGCACCACTGGCCGAGCGCGGCGGCGCGGTCGGCCAGCGCGGCGTCATCGGAAGGCAGCAGCAGGACGATGGCGACGTCTTCACCGGTCAACTCGGCCTTGACCATTTCCTGCAGGCCGACCAGGGCGTTGCGCACGGTGTCGCCGGGCTCGGTCTCGAGCAGCTGGGCCGCGTCGGCCAGCCAGGCGTCGGCGTCGAAGCCGGCGCCGGCGCAGCTGCGGCCGATCAGCAGGCCATGGAGCTCGGCGGGAGTGACAGGGTGGCCATTGCTCGAGAGCAACATGGCGAAGGCGATGTAGGGCGATTGAGTATTGGGCATGGGCTGCTAGGCGCCAGACGGCGCAATGACTAGAATGGAGGCCTTGTATCCTAGCACCGGCAGACGCGCCAAGACCATCGGCACTGGCCGTCTCGCCCCTGGGGCAGGCATGATCGCCAGGTGAGTCAAGGAATCGAGTGCAACCCATGCAAGAGAACGACCTGCAAGCGCTGATGAGCCGGTTCGAGTTGCTGATCGAACGGGTCGAGCAACTAAAACGGCAAAACGCACTCTTAGTAGCTCAGGAAAAGTCCTGGCGCGAGGAGCGCGCCCACCTCATCGAAAAGAACGAGATCGCCAAGCGCAAGATCGAATCGATGATCCTGCGTCTCAAGGCCCTGGAGCAAGACTCATGAGTTCAAGCAATAGCGTCACCGTCCAGATCCTCGACAAGGAATACTCGATCATCTGCCCGCCCGAGGAGCGCAACAACCTGGTCGGCGCCGCCCGCTACCTGGACGGCAAGATGCGCGAGATCCGCAGCAGCGGCAAGGTGATCGGCGCCGACCGCATCGCCGTGATGGCCGCGCTGAACATCACCCACGAACTGCTGCATCGCCAGGACCAGCCGCAAGCCACCGGCGCGGGCGCCACCCGCGAACAGGTGCGCGACCTGCTGGACCGGGTCGACCAGGCGCTGTCCGACGATCCGGTTAGCAAAAAGGACTGAGATTGGTATACTGGCGCCACTCCCTGGGGGATGCGCCAGTCGGTTATGTCCCTGAGCCGATACGCACAACCACGGGGGTTGCACGCTGGGGCCGGTGTGCATGTCCGCCCGACGGAAAGCCTTAACGCCCCCTGCAATCTCCACCTTGAACTTTCGGGTTCAAGGGCTACACCGATAGCGGTCTTGTCGGGGAGCCTGCTTTCAGAACGGCCCGCCTCATACGGCGGGCTTTTCGTTTTCCTGGGATCGCCCGTGCCATGACCGACACCGCGCCGCTCACCCGTCCCCAGCTTCGTCGCCTCCTGCGCAACGCCCGCCGCGCGCTCACAGCCGCCCAGCAACGCCAGGCCGCCGAAGGGCTTTATCGGCAACTGGCACAGGATCCACTGTTCCGCCGCGCCCGGCATGTCGCCCTGTACCTGCCCAATGACGGCGAAATCGACCCGCGCCTGCTGCTGCGCGAAGCGCACAAGCGCGGCAAGCGCGTCTACCTGCCGGTGCTGCACGCCTGGCCACGCACGCGCATGGTGTTCCAGCGCTTCGAGCAAGGCGAGCAACTGCGCCCCAACCGCTTCCGCATTCCGGAACCGCTGATCGCGCGCAAGCGCCAACGGCCGATCTGGGCGCTGGACCTGATCCTGCTGCCGCTGGTCGGATTCGATGAGGTGGGAGGTCGCCTGGGCATGGGCGGAGGCTTCTACGATCGCAGCCTGGCCTACCTGGCCCGGCGCAAGGCCTGGAAGAAGCCGCGGTTGCTGGGGCTGGCCCATGAGTGCCAGAAGGTCGAGCGCCTCGACCAGTCAAGCTGGGATGTACCGTTGCAAGGCACGGTCTCTGACCGCGGTTGGTACCTGGCGCCGAAATGAGCCGGCGCGGCAAAGGGGATCAGCGGTGCGGCTGTTGTACCTGGGCGGCCGGCGCCTGCTGGTAGGCGGCGTCCAGCTTGCGCTCCCAGAAACCCTGGGCGTAACCGGTGGTGACCACGCCCAGGCCGAAGATGAAGGCGAGGATCCAGAGCAGGTCCGGTTTACGTTGTTTCATCGAAGATTGCCCCCCTAGGCAAACTGTCCATGCTCGGCGGCTTTCTGGGTGGCGGCCGGAGCGTCTAGCTTTAAAGCGGCGCATTTTCCGACAACGTGAGGCCGCACGCAAACCTTGGCGCCAACCGACTGTCGGTTTCATGCAAGGATTTATTTCAAACTCTTTCAGGAGCAGCATCCATGGCCTACTGGCTGATGAAATCCGAGCCCGACGAGCTCTCCATCGAAGCCCTGGCACGCCTGGGCAGTGCCCGCTGGGATGGGGTGCGCAACTACCAGGCGCGCAATTTCCTGCGGAGCATGAACGCAGGGGACGAATTCTTCTTCTACCACTCCAGCTGCCCGCACCCGGGCATCGCTGGCATTGCCCGGATCAGCGCCGCCGCCTACCCGGACCCAACCGCGCTGGACCCGGCCAGCCACTATCACGACGCCAAGGCCAGCCCCGAGAAAAACCCGTGGAGCGCGGTGGATGTCGAGCATGTGCGGACCTTCGGCCAAGTGCTTGGCCTGGGCCTGCTCAAGCAACAGGCGACGCTGGAGGCTCTACCGCTGGTGCAAAAGGGCAGCCGCTTGTCGGTGATGCCGGTCACCGCCGAACAATGGACCGCCATCCTCGCCCTGGCAAAGGGCGCCTGAGCGCGCGGGGCGTTACTGCACGATCAGGTTGTTGAACAGCAGGTCCTCGACGATCGGCTTGCCCTCTTCGGCCTCCATCACCTGCTGCACCTGCTTCAAGGCGTCCTGGCGCAGCCGTTCCTTGGCCTCGACGTTGCTCATGTTGTCCACGCCCTGCTGGGTGAACAGCGCCACCAGCTGGTTGCGGATCAACGGCTCATGGTGCTTGACCGCCGCGGCGGCGGCATCGCCGGTCACCCGCAGGGCGACGTCGGCCTTGTACACGCGCAGCCTGGGCCCGCCATCGAGGGCATAGTTGCCGACGAAGGGCGGCGAGAGGGTGATGTAGGCGACCTTGGGCTCGCCTTCCTTTTCCTCGGCCATCGCCGCCACCGGCAGCATCAGGGCCAGCGCCATCAGGATCCACGCTTTCACGAACTCACTCCTCAATACGGTGGGCGCCAGCTTACCCAGCGCGCCGGGCAAACCCAAGCCCGGGCTTATGCCGACTCATCAGGGCCGGCCATGCTCGTTGACCCTCGGGGCGGCCCTCCTACACTTATCGGCCACCACTCGCAAAGGAATAGCCCTGATGAAAGCCTTGTTGTGCAAAGCCCTGGGCCCGGCACGGGACCTGGTCCTGGAGGAGGTCGCCGCGCCCACGCCGAAGAAGAACGAGATCCTGCTCGAGGTGCATGCCGCCGGGGTCAACTTCCCCGACACCCTGATCATCGAGGGCAAGTACCAGTTCCAGCCACCCCTGCCGTTTTCGCCGGGCGGCGAGGCTGCGGGCGTGGTCGCCGCGGTCGGCGAAAAGGCCGGGGCGTTCAAGGTCGGCGATCGGGTCATGGCCCTGACCGGCTGGGGGGCTTTCGCCGAGCAGGTGGCGGTGCCGTTCTACAACGTCCTGCCGATTCCGGCGGGCATGGACTTCAGCACGGCCGCGGCCTTCGGCATGACTTACGGCACCTCGATGCACGCACTCACCCAACGCGGCCAGCTCAAGGCCGGCGAGACCTTGCTGGTGCTCGGCGCCTCGGGCGGCGTGGGGCTGGCGGCGGTGGAAATCGGCAAGGCCCTGGGCGCCAGGGTGATCGCGGCGGCCAGCAGCGCCGAGAAGCTGGCGATTGCCAAGGCCGCAGGGGCCGACGAGCTGATCGACTACAGCCAGGCCAGCCTCAAGGAGGAGATCAAGCGCCTCACTGGGGGCCAGGGCGTCGACGTGATCTACGATCCGGTCGGTGGCGCGTTGTTCGATCAGGCCGTGCGCGGGCTGGCGTGGAACGGGCGGTTGCTGGTGGTGGGCTTTGCCAGCGGCACGATCCCGCAACTGCCGGTGAACCTGGCCCTGCTCAAAGGCGCGGCGGTGCTTGGGGTGTTCTGGGGCGCCTTCGCCCAGCGCCAGCCGCAGGACAATGCGGCCAACTTCCGCCAACTGTTCGCCTGGCATGCCGAAGGCAAGTTGAAGCCGCTGGTGTCGCAGACCTTTGCGCTGGCCGAGGGTGGCGCGGCAATCGAGCGCCTGGCGCAACGCCAGGCCGTGGGCAAGCTGGTGGTGGCTGTTCGGTAGAAGATCACCGTCCTGTGGGAGCGGGTTTATCGGGGCGCTGAACCGCCGCGAGGCAGACAACGCGATGCATGGCACGGGCTTCGCCCGTGTTCGCGGCTAAAGCCGCTCCCACAGGATGCCCAGCTATTTCAGGCACTCTCTCACAGGGATCGCGCAAGATCGAGGAACCTGAGCAAGACCGTTGCTTCCATAGCCCCAGCAACACTTCTATCCATATTCCTAAACGGTAGTTCATAAACTTTTTCTAAACGAATAGGGTATATCGACCGGACCACCGGACCAGCAAACGTCGGTCGCCATCGAGGCGACGTCTTCAACTTTGTGAGGTAAGGAATGGTCAGGATCACAATCACCCCAGTGGCCAACGCCAGGGCATTGAGTGCAGCCAAGGAGCGGTACTGATGTCCAGCCAGCCAACTACCCAATTCCACAGCGATGTCGACAGCTCGCCGCTGCTGCTGCCAGCCAAGGTGCTGCGCAACGACGAAGAGGCCCTGCAGGCCGCCCGTGAACTGGCCGAGGTGGCCCGCCAGCAGGCGGCCAGGCGTGACCAGCAGCGCAAGCTGCCCTGGGCCGAGATCGAGCAGTTCACCCGCAGCGGCCTGGGCAGCATCAGCGTGCCCAGGGCCTTCGGCGGCCCCGAGGTGAGCTTTGCGACCATCGCCGAAGTGTTCCGCCTGATCAGCGCCGCCGACCCCGCGCTGGGGCAGATCCCGCAGAACCAGTTCGGCATCCTGCAGCTGGTCCGCCTGACCGCCAGTCAGGCGCAGCAGGAAGCGATCTTCCGCGCCGTGCTCGACGGCTGGCGCATCGGCAACGCCGGCCCCGAGCGCGGCACCAAGGACACCCTGACGCTCAAGGCACGCATCAGCCGTGATGGCGACGGCTATCGCATCAGCGGAGAGAAGTTCTACTCCACCGGCGCCCTGTTCGCCCATTGGGTGGCGGTCAAGGCCCTGGACGACGAAGGCCGCCAGCGCTTGGCGTTCGTGCGCCGGGGCAGCCCGGGGCTGCGCATCGTCGACGACTGGTCCGGCTTCGGCCAACGCACCACCGCCAGCGGCACCGTGCTGCTTGACCAGGTGCCGGTGGAGGCCGACCTGGTCCTGGACAACTGGCGTCATCGCGAGCTGCCCAGCATTCAGGGCGCCGCCTCGCAGTTGATCCAGGCGGCCATCGATGCCGGTATCGCCGAAGCGGCCATCGACGACGCGATCAGCTTCGTCCGGGAGAAGTCACGGCCGTGGATCGAAGCCAAGGTCGAGCGCAACAGCGACGACCCCTATGTGATCGCCGACATTGGTCGCCTGAAGCTTGATCTGCATGCCGCCGAGGCATTGCTGCGCAAAGCCGCCAAAGTGCTCGACGAAGTCAACGCGGCGCCCATCGACGATGCCGCCGCCGCGCGCGCCTCGATCGCCGTGGCCGAGGCCAAGGTGCTCACCACCGAAATCGCGCTGCAAGCGAGCGAGAAACTGTTCGAGCTGGCCGGCAGCCGCGCCAGCCTGGCCGAGTTCAACCTCGACCGGCACTGGCGCAACGCCCGGGTCCACACCCTGCATGACCCGGTGCGCTGGAAGTATCACGCCGTCGGCGCCTACTACCTCAACGGCACCCTGCCCGCCCGCCATTCCTGGATCTGATTATCGACCCATCGCGGGGCCAGCCCGCTCCCACGCACGCTCGTGGGAGCGGGCTGGCCCCGCGATGGGGCCTGGAGAGCACAATGACTGCATCCCTCATCACCAGCGACGCCCAGGCCCTGGCCGTCGCCGAAGAAATCGCCCAATCACTGCGCCACGACAGCGCCACGCGCGACCGCGAACGCCGCCTGCCCCACGCCGAGCTCGAGCATTTCGTGCAGACCGGCCTGTGGGGCATCAGCGTGCCCAAGGCTCACGGCGGTGCCGGCGTGTCCAGCGCGACCCTGGCCAAGGTCGTTGCCCGTATCGCCCAGGCCGACGCCTCGATCGGGCAGATTCCACAGAACCACTTCTACGCCCTGGAAGTGCTGCGGGTAAACGGCACGCCCGAGCAGCAGCAACGCCTGTATGCCGAGGTCCTGGCTGGCAAGCGCTTTGGCAACGCGCTGGCCGAACTCGGTACCAAGAATGCCCACGAACGCACCACCCGCCTGACCCGCGACGGCGATCATTTCCGTATCGATGGTCGCAAGTTCTACTGCACCGGCGCGATCTACGCCCAGCGTATCCCGACCCTGGTGATCGACGAACAAGGCGTGTCGCACCTGGCCTTCGTGCCCGCCGACAGCCAGGGTATCGAAGTGATCGACGACTGGAGCGGCTTTGGCCAGCGCACCACCGGCAGCGGCTCGGTGGTGTTCAACCACGTGGCGGTCCGTGCCGAGGACGTGGTGCCGTTCCAGAGCGCCTTCGAGCGCCCGACCACGGTCGGCCCGCTGGCACAGATCCTTCACGCCGCCATCGACACCGGCATCGCCCGCGCCGCCTTCGAGGACGCCTTGCATTTCGTGCGCACCCGCAGCCGCCCGTGGATCGACTCCGGCGTCGACAAGGCCAGCGACGACCCGCTCACGCTGAAGAGCTTCGGCCACCTGGCGATCCGCCTGCACGCCGCCGAGGCGCTGCTCGAGCGTGCCGGGGAAATCCTCGATATCGCCCAGGCCGACAGCAACGCCGAAACCCTCGCCGCCGCCTCGATCGCCGTGGCCGAGGCCCGGGCGATCAGCACCGAGATTTCCCTGGCCGCCGGCACCACGCTGTTCGAACTGGCCGGCAGCCAGGCCACCCTGGCCGAGCACAACCTCGACCGCCACTGGCGCAACGCCCGCGTGCATACCCTGCACGACCCGGTGCGCTGGAAGTACCACGCCATCGGCAACTACTACCTCAACGACGAGAAACCACCACGCCGGGGGACCATCTGATGGCCCGCGAGATTCTGCTCAACGCCTTCAACATGAACTGCATCGGGCACATCAACCACGGCCTGTGGACCCACCCACGGGACACCTCGACCCAGTACAAGACCCTGGCCTACTGGACCGACCTCGCTCGCCTGCTGGAACGCGGACTGTTCGACGGACTGTTCATCGCCGACATCGTCGGCACCTACGACGTCTATGGCCAGTCGGTGGACGTGCCGCTGAAAGAGGCCATCCAGCTGCCGGTCAACGACCCGCTGCTGCTGGTCTCGGCCATGGCCGCGGTGACCAGGCACCTGGGCTTCGGCCTCACCGCCAACCTCACCTACGAGGCGCCCTACCTGTTCGCCCGGCGTCTTTCCACCCTCGACCACCTGAGCAACGGCCGGGTCGGCTGGAACATCGTCACCGGCTACCTCGACAGCGCCGCGCGGGCCATGGGCCTGGCGCAGCAACCCGAGCACGACCGGCGCTACGACCAGGCCGATGAATACCTGCAGGTGCTGTACAAGCTGCTCGAAGGCAGCTGGGACGACGACGCGGTCATCGCCGACCGCGAGCGGCGCATCTATGCCAATCCAGGCAAGGTGCGCAAGGTCGAGCACCATGGCGAGTTCTACAAGGTCGAGGGCTATCACCTGTGCGAGCCCTCGCCCCAACGCACGCCGGTGTTGTTCCAGGCCGGCACTTCGGCGCGCGGGCTGGCCTTCGCCGGCAACCACGCCGAATGCGTGTTCATCGGCGGCCAGACCAAGGCTGGCACCCGCGTCCAGGTCGACAAGGTACGCGCCGCGGCCAAGACGGCCGGGCGTGATCCACAGGCCGTCAGGGTGTTCATGGGCATCACCGTGATCGTCGCGCCGACCGAGGCCCAGGCCCAGGCCAAGCATGCCGAATACCTGCGCTACGCCAGCGCCGAGGCCGGGGTCGCGCACTTCGCCAGTTCCACCGGCATCGACTTCTCGCGCTACGAGCTGGACGAGCCCATCGGCTTCGCCAAGGGCAATGCCATCCAGTCCGCCACCCGCCAGCTGCAGGAAAGCGCCTGGACCCGACGGCGCCTGCTCGAACAGCACGCCCTGG
This sequence comes from Pseudomonas sp. GD03858, assembly GCF_029840925.1. Classification (GTDB taxonomy): domain Bacteria; phylum Pseudomonadota; class Gammaproteobacteria; order Pseudomonadales; family Pseudomonadaceae; genus Aquipseudomonas. The sequence goes on along the minus strand of NZ_JAOCDM010000022.1, from coordinate 18,069 downwards.
GCGGTCGCTACGTGACCGTGGTCGGCGACCCCGAGCAGGTGGCCGAGCAACTGATCGCCTGGATCGACGAAACCGGTCTGGACGGTTTCAACCTGACCCGCACCGTCACCCCGGAAAGCTTCGAAGACTTCATCGAGCTGGTGATCCCTGCCCTGCAACGCCGTGGTCGCTACAAGACCGCCTACGCCGAAGGCAGCCTGCGCCAGAAACTGTTCGCCAGCGCCGATGCCCGCCTGCCCGCCGACCATCCCGGCGCGGCCTATCGCCACAACCCTGCCCTGACTGGAGCCCTGCACCATGCTTGAAAAACTGTTCCGGCCCGTCGCGGCCATCGCCCTGGGCCTCGGCCTGGCCACCAGCAGCCTTGCTGCCGAGCCGCTGAAGATCGGCACCACCGCCGCCTTCGCCATCCCGCTGGAAGCGGCAGTGGAGGAGGCACATAAACAGGGCCTGGAAGTGAAGCTGATCGAGTTCAGCGACTGGATCGCGCCCAATGTCAGCCTCAACAGCGGCGACATCGACGTGAACTACTTCCAGCACATTCCGTTCCTGGAAAACGCCAAGGCCGCCGCCGGCTTCGACCTGGTGCCGTACGCGCCGGGCATCATCAACAACGTCGGCCTGTACTCGAAGCGCTACAAAAACTTCGCCGAGCTGCCCGAAGGCGCCAGCGTGGCCATCGCCAACGACCCGATCAACAGCGGTCGCGGCCTGCAACTGCTGGCCAAGGCCGGGCTGATCAGCCTCAAGCCGGGCGTGGGCTACAAGGCCACCGAGGACGACATCGTCGCCAACCCGAAGAAGATCAAGATCCTCCAGGTCGAAGCGGTGCAACTGGTACGTGCCTATGACGACGCCGATCTGGTCCAGGGCTATCCGGCCTATATCCGCCTGGCCAACAGCTTCGACGCCACCTCGGCATTGCTGTTCGATGGCTTGGAGAACAAGGAATACGTGATCCAGTTCGTCATCCGCCCGCAGGAGAAAAACGACCCGCGCCTGGCCAGGTTCGTCGATATCTACCAACACTCGCCGGTCGTGCGCGCCGCCCTGGACAAGGCCCATGGCAAGCTCTACCAGGCCGGCTGGGAAGGCTGACATGGCCCAGGCCAGCGCCCTCAGGGCGCCCGTCCCCCCCGCCGAACCGTTCAAGGCCGAGGAAACGGCCCTGCGTCCTGAGGTGAACCAGGCGCACATCCGCTTCATCGGCCTGGGCAAGACCTATCCGGGCCAGGGCCAGCCGGCACTGCAAGGCATCGACCTGAACATCCGCCGGGGCGAGATCTTCGGCATCATCGGCCGCAGCGGCGCCGGCAAGTCGTCGCTGCTGCGCACCATCAACCGCCTGGAGCAACCCAGCCAGGGCCGGGTACTGATCGACCAGGTGGATATCGCGCCGTTCGACGAGGACCGCCTGGTGGCCCTGCGCCGGCGCATCGGCATGATCTTCCAGCACTTCAACCTGATGTCGGCCAAGACCGTGTGGCAGAACGTCGAGCTGCCGCTGAAGGTGGCCGGCGTGGCCAAGGCCGAGCGCCAACGCAAGGTGCGCGAGCTGCTGGAACTGGTCGGCCTGGCGGAAAAGCACCACGTCTACCCGGCACAACTGTCGGGTGGGCAGAAGCAGCGGGTCGGCATCGCCCGGGCATTGGTACACGACCCCGAGATACTGCTGTGCGACGAAGCCACCTCGGCGCTGGACCCGGAAACCACCGCCGCGATCCTCGAACTGCTGCGCGACATCAACCGGCGCCTGGGCCTGACCGTGGTACTGATCACCCATGAAATGGCGGTGATCCGCGATATCTGCCACCGCGTGGTCGTGCTCGAACGTGGCGAGGTGGTCGAACAGGGCGAGGTCTGGCAGGTGTTCGGCGCGCCGCGCCACGAGGTCACCCGCACCCTGCTGGCCCCCTTGCAAGCGCGACTCCCCGAAGCCTTGCAAGCCGGCCTGCGCGCCAGCCCTGCCAGCCGTGACGCGGCCGTGGTACTCAAGCTCGGCCTGGTCGGCGAGCCGGAACTCAGCGCCTTGTTCGCCGACCTGGGTGGGCGGGTGCGCCTACTGCAGGGCGGCATCGAAACCATCGGCGAACATGCCCTGGGGCAACTCATTCTGTCCGTGCGCGGCTCGCCGCTGGACACTCGTCAACTGCTGGAGCAAGCCCGTCGCTGGGCCACGGACGTAGAGGTGCTGGGCCATGTGGATTGAGCGTTTGCTGCAAGGCTTGCTCGACACCTTGCTGATGGTCGGTGTGTCATCGCTGGTCGCGCTGATCGTCGGCGTGCCGATGGCGGTGCTGCTGGTCACCAGCGACAAGGGCGGGATCTTCGAGGCGCCAGCGCTGAATCGGGTGCTGGGTGCCGTCGTCAATCTATTCCGCTCGATCCCGTTCCTGATCCTGATGGTCGCGCTGATCCCCTTCACCCGCCTGGTGGTCGGCACCACCTACGGTGTGTGGGCGGCGGTTGTGCCCCTGACCATCGCGGCGACACCGTTTTTCGCGCGGATTGCCGAGGTGAGCCTGCGCGAGGTCGATCATGGGCTGATCGAAGCGGCCCAGGCCATGGGCTGCCGGCGCTGGCACATCGTCTGGCATGTGCTGCTGCCCGAGGCGCTGCCGGGGATCGTCGGCGGCTTCACCATCACCCTGGTGACGCTGATCAACTCGTCGGCCATGGCTGGGGCGATCGGTGCAGGCGGATTGGGAGATATCGCCTATCGATATGGATACCAGCGCTTCGACAGCCAGATCATGCTGACCGTGATCGTGATGCTGGTGGCATTGGTGGCGGTGATCCAGCTGGGCGGGGACCGCCTGGCCAAGGGTTTGAACAAGCGTTGAAAGCTTCGCGGGCAAGCCCGCGCCCACAGGGTGCGCGGATTACCCGCGATGCGATGTCAGCCCCAGTGCAGCTCCGTCGCCGGCACCGGTCGCCCGAACCAGTAGCCTTGCCCCAACTGGCATTGCTGCGCCAGCAGGAAGCGCGCCTGCTCGGCCTGTTCGATGCCCTCGGCGTGCACCTGCATGCCCATGCTGCGCGCCAGGGCGATGATCACCCGGACGATGGCGATGTCATCCTCGTCATGGGGCAGCCCGGCGACGAAGCCCTGGTCGATCTTCAGCTTCTGCACCGGCAGCCGCTTGAGCCGCAACAGCGACGAGTATCCCGTGCCGAAGTCGTCGATGGCCAGGTTCAGCCCGAGCTCACGCAGGCGGTGCAGTTGCTCCAGCGCCACCTCCGGATCCTCCATCACCGCACTCTCGGTGACTTCCAGCTCCAGCAAGGCCGGGTCCAGGCCGGTGTCGAGCAGGATGTCGGCGACCTGGCGGTAAAGGTCGCGCTGGCTGAACAACCGACTGGAGATGTTCACCGCCACGAACGCCAGGCGTCGGCCGTCGGCCTGCCATTTCACCATCTGCCGGCAGGCCTGCCCCAGAACCCAGGCATCGATCTCGGCGATCAGGCCCGTACGCTCGGCAATCGGGATGAACTCCGCCGGCGAGACCAGGCCGCGCAGGGGATGCTGCCAGCGCACCAGCGCCTCGACGCCGATCATCCTCGCGCTGCACAGGTCGTGGACCGGCTGGAAGAACACCCGCAACTCCTGCTGCTCCAGGGCCCGGCGCAGCTCGCCGGCCGTCTCGACCCGGTGCTGGGCGTGGGCGGTCAGCTCCTCGGTGTACAGCGCGTAACAGGCGCGACCGCTGCTCTTGGCCTTGAACAGCGCCGAATCGGCGTTGCGCAACAGCTGCTCGGCAACCAGGGCATCGCTGGGGAACAGGCTGATACCGATGCTGGCGCTGGTGAACAGGCGGTTCCCCTCGAAGCAGAACGGCTCTCTCAGGTGCTCGATGATGCTCTGCGCCAGCTTGCCGGCCTGGCCGACCTGCTGGCAGTTCTCCGCCAGCACGCCAAACTCGTCCCCCCCCAGGCGGGCCAGGGTCACGCCACTGCCCAGCAGCTGGCGCAAGCGCTCGCCGACCAGCTTGAGCAACTGGTCGCCGATGGTGTGGCCCAGGCCATCGTTGATGCTCTGGAAATGGTCGAGGTCGAGCAGCAACAGGGCGCAGCCGCGCTTGTTGGCCTGCGCCGAAGCCAGCGCCTGCTCGACCCGATCGTTGAACAGCAGACGGTTGGGCAGACCGGTCAGCGGGTCGTGATGGGCGAGGTAGGCCAGTTCGTCTTCGGTGTGCTTGATCGCGCTGATATCGCTGAATACCGCCACGTAGTGGCTAAGCTCGCCGCTGTCGTCACGAATGGCGCAGATGGTCTGCCATTGCGGATAGATTTCGCCGCTCTTGCGACGGTTCCAGATCTCGCCGCTCCACTCGCCCTTCTGCGCGAGCGTGGCATAGATCTGCTGGTAGAACGGCGCGCCATGGCGGCCCGACTTGAACTTGCTCGGGCGCTGGCCGATGACCTCCTCCTGCTGGTAGCCGGTGATGCGCATGAATGCCCGGTTGACATGCACGATCAAACCATTGCGGTCGGTCACCAGCACACCCTCCAGGGTGCTGTCGAACACCGCCGCGGCCATGCGCAGGCGTTCGCGATCCTCGCTGCGCAGACGCGCGCCGATGCCGATGAAGTTGAGCAGACGGGCACGGGACACGAAGATCAGCAACGTGCTGACCAGCACCCAGATCACCACGTTGATCTGCCGGCCCACGCTCAGCGCCAGCGGGTCGTCGGACATGCCGTGCAGCACCAGCTCGGACAGCGCCAGCCAAAGCAACGAAAGCACCAGGTAGAGCCCCGCCATGCGCAAGGCGTCGCGAACGGAAACAGACATGTCGGGTGGATGAGCCCATGAAAAATGAGGGGGCATTATAAGGGCTGAAACATGCCGTGACTTCCTATCAAAAAGGGCGACTGGTTTTATTTCCCCGCCAAGGGATAATGCGTGCGCTGTTCCCCCTGTGTTTTCGAGGGTCTTTCCCGTTATGTGGTACTACGGTTTGCTCGACTTGTCGGCCTGGCAACTGGTCGCGGTCACCCTGCTGATGACCCATGTCACCATCGTCAGCGTCACCATCTACCTGCACCGCTACTCGGCCCACCGCGCCCTGGAGCTGAACGCGGGCCTCAAGCATTTCTTCCGTTTCTGGCTGTGGCTGACCACGGCGCAGAACACCCGCGAGTGGACCGCCGTCCACCGCAAGCACCACGCCAAGTGCGAGACCCCCGACGATCCGCACAGTCCGCTGCACAAGGGCCTGGGCACCGTGCTGCGCAAGGGCGCGGAGCTGTACCGCGAAGAGGCGCGCAACGAGGAAACACTGCGCATCTATGGCAAGAACTGCCCGGATGACTGGATCGAACGCAACCTCTACTCGCGCTTCAAGCTGGGCGGCATCGTCCTGATGGCGGTCATCGACCTGCTGCTGTTCGGCACCATCGGCATCACCATCTGGGCGGTGCAGATGGCGTGGATTCCGTTCTGGGCCGCCGGCGTGGTCAACGGCCTGGGCCACGCGGTGGGCTACCGCAACTTCGAATGCCGCGACGCCGCCACCAACCTGGTGCCCTGGGGCATCATCATCGGCGGCGAGGAGCTGCACAACAATCATCACACCTACCCCAACTCGGCGAAGCTCTCGGTACGCCGCTGGGAGTTCGACATGGGCTGGATGTGGATCCGCCTGCTGAGCCTGTTGCGCCTGGCCAAGGTGCAGCGCGTGGCGCCCATCGCCCATCGGGTCGAAGGCAAGGCGTCGTTGGACATGGACACCGCCATGGCCATCCTCAACAACCGCTTCCAGATCATGGCCCAGTACCGCAAGCTGGTGATCGCGCCGCTGGTGAAGCAGGAGCTGGACAAGGTCGACGCCTCGGTGCGCCACCGCTTCCGCCGCGCCAAGCGCCTGCTGTCACGCGAGACCAGCCTGCTGCAGGATCGTCATCACTTGCGCATCGAGTCGATGCTGGCCCACAGCCAGGCACTCAAGACCATCTACGAAAGGCGACTGGCCTTGCAGCAGATCTGGGCCAGAACCAGCGCCAATGGCCACGACATGCTCGCCGCCATGAAGGAATGGGTGCATGAGGCCGAGGCCAGCGGCATCCAGTCGCTGCGCGACTTCGCGGCGCAACTCAAGACTTACTCGCTGCGCCCTGCCAACGCCTGACCACCGTTGATCGGCATGCCCCGCAACGGGGCATCGCCGACCGGAACTTACCCCTGCGTTCCTGACTCAAACTCGGCACATCGCCCGCGTGGCGGGCCGCGCCGTGGCCGCCCGCCCAACGTCGAGAACCGTTCCGTGCTCATGGCCAAAGACCTCCCCCCTACGCCCACCGGCACACCCCGTCCCGAAGCCGCCCAGACACTGCTTGCCCTGCTCCACGCCCAAGGCGAGGTAGCACGCCTGAGCGAACGCGAGCAGCTGTACAGTTCGCTGCTCGACAGCGTCAATGCCGTGCTCTGGGCCTTCGACTGGGAGACCCGCCAGGTGCTCTATGTCAGCCCCGCCTACGAGCGCATCTTCGGTCGCCCGGCCAGCCTGGTGCTGGCCGACTACAACGAATGGCGCGACGCCATCTACCCCGACGACCTGGAGTACGCCGAGCGCAGCCTTGCCCAGGTGCTGGTCAAAGGTACCGTCGAGGACCGCGAGTACCGCATCCTCAACGCTGCCGGCGAGGTGCGCTGGCTCAGCGACAAGTGCTACATCAACCAGCAGCGCGAGGGCGACCAGCGCGTGATTATCGTCGGCATCGCCGAGGACATCACCGAAAAGAAGCAGCTCGAAGGCGAACTGCAACGCCTGGCCACCACCGATGTGCTCACGCAAAGCAGCAACCGCCGGCACTTCTTCGAGTGCGCCCAGCAGGCCTTCGACACCGCCCGCGAGGACGGCACGCCGATGGCTTTCCTGCTGCTGGACATCGACGACTTCAAGCACATCAACGATACCTACGGCCATCAGGAAGGCGACCAGGTGCTGCAACGCATCGCCGACAGCGGCAAGGCCGTGCTACGACGTGGCGACCAGTTCGGGCGCATCGGTGGCGAAGAGTTCGCCGCGGTGTTCCCAGGTTGCACCGCACAGGTGGCAGAGCAGATCGCCGAGCGCTTGCAGCGGGAGATCCAGCGGTTGAGCTTCAGTCATGGCGAGCACACTTACGGAGTCACCGTGAGCCAGGGACTCACTGGCTTGCAGGACGAGGATGAAACGCTGGATAGCCTGTTCGCCAGGGCGGACGCGGCCATGTACCGCGCCAAGCGCCAGGGCAAGAACCAGATCGTGAAAGGCTGACCGCACTGTCGCAAGCAAGCAGCCCGATTCACTTCGAGCCTGCCGCGCACCACTCGTAGTCGATCGGGCCGCTACGTGGTCCAGCCAGGATCCCCTCAGGCTCTTTTTCCCGACCTTCCTTGAAACCGACTTCAAGAAAGTGCCGTTGCTGGTCGGTGATTTCACCCGCCAGCGCGATAGCCTGGGCCGTGTAGCGCTTGATCAAGGCAGCTCTTCTGGAATCTTTCGAATAGCTCATGGGCACCTCTGATAGGTGGAGAGTACTTTGCGGGCTCATTGCCGCAACTGGAATCACGAGGCTTCCTGCCCTATCGCGGACGAAGCCAAGCGACTGGTACAAGGGCTCGGCACCTGGGTCTGGTTGCTGAACCTCTATTCGCGAGTACTTGAGCATCCGTGCATACGCGGCGACCGCCTGCAGTGACAGCGACGCCACCAGCCCTCTCAATGGGTTCGCCGGGCCTGGCTTGCCCTCCAGCAGGATAATCTTGATACACCGCCTGCTTTGTCGGGGACTGGCATAGCAGAGCCCACACAGCTCGCGCGCGGACCACAGCGACAGGTCGAAACCTTTACGATCGCGGCCCATCCAGCGCGGCACCTCTTCCCAAGGGAAATGGTGAGTCTGCTCGCCCCATAGCTGAAAGGCGTCGAAAGCCCTGTGGTCTATGGGCTCGAAACACACCGTGTCGGCGTCAAGCCCATGCCTGGATACACATTGATCGATGCACAGCACTGCATGGGCGAGCTTTCGCGCTTGAGATCGATAGACCTGGTAGCGCAGGCCACGGTGTCTGGACGTGCTCATTTTCCCTGCCATTCCGTTGGTGGAGTGGCTGGAAAACTACGCCTGAAGGGTTTCCATGGATACGAACAGTCGTCCGCAATACCTGTAGGAGCGATCCCAAGCCCGTTCGGCGATCAGGTCGGACGCTGTTCGTCCTCTGCCGGTTCGGCATCAGCAGCCGGCGTAGCGATCGGAGCCACCTCCTGCTCGCGCTCGGCAGCTTCCGCCGCCTGACGCTCGGCCTCCTCCCGCGCGACCGCCTCGGGGTCCACCTTGCGCAGCCGCGACAGCTCCGGCAGCCCAAGCTTGAGCAACCGCGCAGTCTTGCTGCCGGCGATTTTCTCCAGGCTCTCGCTGGGCCGCAGGTTGGCCAGCTGGCCAGCCAGGTTCATGGCCAGGATCTCGCGGGAGTAGACGCCGCCACCGAGCTGGTACACCGCGGCGATCAGCTCGCGCAGGTTCAGCGGCAGGCGCCAGCGGGTGCGCAGCGCCGAGCCGAATGGCGCGCCGAACTCGTTGAGCGACAGCTGCACCTGGTCCTCGTCCAGCTCGCCACCGGCCAGGCGCCACTCCTGCAGGGTACGCAGCACGGCCAGATCGCCCAGGCAGTGCAGCAGCCCTGCGCAATAGCAGAGCCCTTCGTCGACCTCGAGCAGGCGCGCCAAGGTCCGGCCATATTCGGCAGTGTGCAACGACAGGTTCCAGTAATGCTCGGCATGCCGCGCCAGCAGCGGATCGCCCAGGCGGGCACTGCGCTTGAGCGTCAGGCCGAGGATGAGGTTCATGCTCTGGGTGCTGCCCAGTTTGTTCAGCGCCTGGAGCAAGGTCTGCACCGGCGCCTCGCGGTGCAGGGCGGCACTGTTGGCCGCGGCGATGAGCACGCCGGTGATCTGCGGATCGTTGCGCACCTCTTCCTCGAGCACCTTGAGGTTGAGGCCATGGGGCTCGAGGGCACGCTTGACCGCCACCTGCACGTCAGCGAACAGCGGACCGCCGTCGGCCGTGGCGCGCCGCTGCTCGAGGTAGGCCGGCAACCGCACGCCGGGTTGCAGCGGCGGCACCGGGCAGGCGATCTGCTCACCCACTTCCAGCAGCAGGTTTTCCAGGCGCTTGCGCAGGTTGTCCAGGTCGAGCGGCTTGCTCAGGTACGCGGTGGGTTGCAACGGCACGGCCTCGCGTACGCTGGCGCTGTCGGTGCGGTCGCTCATGAGAATGAACGGCAGCCCGGGCCGGTCGCCCTTGGCGCGCACCTTGCGCAGCAGGTCAAGGCCATCGAGGCCCGCCAGTTCACGCGCGGCGATGATCAGGTCGGGCTTGCTCGCCAGCGCGCTCAGCGCCTGGGAACCATCGGCGCAGACTTGCAGGCGGGCATCGCAACGCACGCTGAGCAACATTTCGCTGAGCATGTCACGCACCCAGGGGTCGCCTTCGGCGATCAGTACGCAAGGGGGTACGGGGTTGGCAGTGCTCATGGGCGAGTCTCCAGATATGACGCGCGATCCTTCGCAGCTTCCACGGAATCCTCGTACAACCTTAGCGCCTGAGCCCTACAAACGGCACAAAAAAAACCCGCCGAAGCGGGTTTTTCTGTAACGCGTCACATCAGGCGAGTTCAGCGAAGCACTCTTCGATGATGGCCAGGCCCTTGTCCAGCAGGGCGTCTTCGGCGGTCAGCGGTACCAGGATCCGCAGGACGTTGCCGTAGGTGCCGCAGGACAGCAGGATCAGGCCCTTGTCGCGCGCCTTGGCCACAACCTGGGCTACGGCGGCGGCGTTCGGGGTGTGGGTGCCTTTCTCGAAGACTTCCACAGCGATCATCGAGCCCAGACCACGGACGTCGCCGATGATCGGGTGCTTCTTCTGGATTTCACGCAGGCCGGCGGTCAGGCGCTCGCCGACAGCCTTGCTGCGATCCAGCAGTTTCTCTTCCTCGAACACTTCGATCACGGCCAGGGCCGCGGCGCAGGCGATCGGCGAGCCGGCATAGGTGCCGCCCAGGCCGCCCGGGGCGATGGCGTCCATGTACTCGGCCTTGCCGCATACACCGGCCAGCGGGAAGCCACCGGCGATGGACTTGGCGAAGGTGGTCAGGTCAGGCGCGACGCCCATCTGCTCCATGGCGAAGAAGGTACCGGTACGGCCAGCGCCGGTCTGCACTTCGTCGGCGATCAGCAGGATGCCGTGCTGGTCGCACAGGGCGCGCAGGCGCTTCATCAGCTCCTTCGGCGCTGGCAGGAAGCCGCCTTCGCCTTGCACCGGCTCGAGGATGATCGCGGCGATGTCACGCGGCTCGGCGTCGTTCTTGAAGATGCGCTCGACCGAGGCGATGGCGTCGTCGACGCTGATGCCGTGCAGTTCGCTCGGGAACAGGGCGCGGAAGATGCCGCCTGGCATCAGGCCCATGCTGGCGGAGTACGGCACGACCTTGCCGGTCAGGCCCAGGGTCATCATGGTGCGGCCGTGGTAGCCACCGGTGAAGGCGATCACGCCGGCACGGCCAGTAGCGGCACGGGCGATCTTCACGGCGTTTTCAACGGCTTCGGAGCCGGTGGTGACCAGCAGGGTCTTCTTGTCGAAGTTGCCTGGTACCAGCTTGTTGATCTTCTCGCACAGCTCGACGTAAGGCTCGTAAGCCAGCACCTGGAAGCAGGTGTGGCTGACCTTGGTCAGCTGCTCTTGCACGGCGGCGACCACTTTCGGGTGCAGGTGGCCGGTGTTCAGTACGGCGATGCCGCCAGCGAAGTCGATCAGTTCGCGGCCTTCAACGTCGATCACGGTCGAGTTCTTCGCGGTGTCGACGAAGATCGGGTGGATCTGGCCGACGCCACGTGGGACGGCGGCTACACGGCGTTGCATCAGGGATTCGTTGGTCTTGCTCATAGTGCCCTCAATTGCGCCGGTTCTGCGGCGCTTTTATTCGGGGGTGGCTGGATGCAGGCGTGCACAGTATTCGTTGATCGACTGCCACACATGCCCTGGCCACCAGGTACCGCTATGTCAAAAAGGCCAGCGAGACGTCGCTCTCGCGCCCCGCTGGCAGAGGTAAAAGCGTTTACCTGGCGATCAGACGCTGATGCACAGGTATTTGATTTCGAGGTAGTCCTCGATGCCGTACTTGGAGCCTTCGCGGCCCAGGCCCGAGGCCTTGATGCCGCCGAACGGCGCCACTTCGTTGGAGATCAGGCCGGTGTTGATACCCACCATGCCGTACTCCAGGGCCTCGGCGACGCGGAACACGCGGCTCATGTCGCGGGCGTAGAAGTACGAGGCCAGGCCGAACTCGGTGTCGTTGGACATGGCGATGACTTCAGCCTCGTCCTTGAAACGGAACAGCGGCGCCAGCGGGCCGAAGGTCTCTTCCTTGGCGACGGCGGCGGTTTTCGGCACGTCGACCAGGATGGTCGGCTCGAAGAAGTTGCCTTCGATGATCTTGCCGCCGGAGAGCACCTTGGCGCCCTTGGCGACCGCGTCCTCGATGTGCTCCTGGACCTTGGCGACAGCCTTGCCGTCGATCAGCGGGCCGGTGGTGGTGCCTTCTTCCAGGCCGTTACCGATCTTGAGCTTGGCCACGGCGGCCTTGAGCTTCTCGGCGAACGCGTCGTAGACGCCGTCCTGCACGTAGATACGGTTGGCGCAGACGCAGGTCTGGCCGTTGTTGCGGTACTTGGAGATGATCGCGCCCTCGACGGCCTTGTCCAGGTCGGCGTCGTCGAACACGATGAACGGCGCGTTGCCGCCCAGCTCCAGGGACACCTTCTTGATGTCCTTGGCGCATTCTTCCATCAGCTGGCGACCGATTTCGGTGGAGCCGGTGAAGGACAGCTTGCGTACCAGGGCGTTGCCGGTCAGTTCGCTGCCGACTTCGCCGGCGCTGCCGGTGATCACGCTCAGCACGCCCGCCGGGATGCCGGCACGGGTGGCCAGCTCGACCAGGGCCAGGGCGGAGTATGGGGTCTGCGACGCGGGCTTGAGCACCATGGTGCAACCGGCGGCCAGGGCCGGGCCGGCTTTGCGGGTGATCATCGCGGCCGGGAAGTTCCATGGGGTGATGGCGGCGGTGACGCCGATCGGCTGCTTGATGACGATCAGGCGCTTGTCCGGCTGGTGGCCAGGGATGACATCGCCGTAGACGCGCTTGGCTTCCTCGGCGAACCACTCGATGAACGAGGCGGCGTAGGCGATCTCGCCCTTGGCTTCGGCCAGTGGCTTGCCCTGCTCGGTGGTCATCAGGCGGGCCAGGTCGTCCTGGTGCTCGATCATCAGCTCGAACCAGCGACGCAGCTTGCCGGCACGCTCCTTGGCGGTCAGTGCGCGCCAGGCCGGCAGGGCCTTGTCGGCGGCCTCGATGGCGCGGCGGGTCTCGGCGGCGCCCATCTTCGGCACGGTACCGATCACTTCACCTGTGGCCGGGTTGGTCACCTTGATGGTCTGACCGCTGTCCGCATCCAGCCATTCACCGTTGATGAAGGCCTGCTGGCGGAACAACTGAGCGTCTTTGAGCTGCATGTCGGCTTCCCTTTACTGCGAATTATTGATTGTTGAAAAGGCGCCCCCAAAAGGGGGCGGCCATCAGGAATTCGTGCACCAGGGTGTTCGACGCCTGGGTGCCGAGCGTTTGAAATCTCAAACGGAATGCTAAGCGGGGGTTGGGGTGTTGGACAATAGGCTGTTCGAAAAAAAGAACGAATGGTTGAACACCCCCCTGACAAACGGCCCAATCGCGGGGCAAGCCCGCTCCCACAAGGAGCGCAGGGTTCCTGTGGGAGCGGGCTTGCCCCGCGATTGGGCCGTAAGAGGTTAGACCATCGGTCAGAAGGAAGGGGTCAGAACGCCTTGTCGAGGTCGATCACCAGCGCCCGGTAACCCACGCTGCCCGGCTGGCGACTGTGCACTTTCAGCTCCACCGCCACCTCCTGGGTGCCGCGACGCACTTCATTGAGCACAGTGCTCGTCAGCTTCTCGGGCGTCAGGAAATTCACCGAAGCCGAGTAGATGAACTGGGTATCGGTATCGGCCCGGTACGCCACCACCGAGGTGATCGGGCTGTACCACTCATCCCCGCGCTCCTTGCCGTACTGCCACACTTGCTCGACCGTGCCCTTGGCCTCGTCGATCCTGTACTCCACCGCCCGGCTGTAGTTGCCGGCCAGCCTGGTCGGGCCAAAATCGCGGCCCCAGCCGTTGTCGAACACGGTCAGCGTGCCGCGCCCGGTGAGCCAGGCGGTGTGCTGGGTCCAGGACCATTCGAAGCCCTCGCCCACGGGCTCGAGCACCTTGTCCCGCAACCGCGCCGGCCAGCCTTGTGGCGCGGCGAGAATCCACTTCACCTGCTTGTCGCGACCGATCTTCACCACGCCTTGATGCCGCGCTGAAACGATGATGCTGTCATCATCGGCGTCGTAGTCGATGGCATTGACGTGGGCCCAGTTGCGCCCGGTGCCCACCCCCGGCGTGTCGCCGAACGGCAGGTCGCCCTCGGCCAGCTCGTTGGCCAACCGGTCGTCCTGCTTCTGCACGCCGTCCGGCAGCTGGATCGCCGCCTTGCCCAGGGTTTCCAGCAGCTCGCTGCGATAAGGGTCGAGAATCTGGTTGAGGTCCCAGAAGTCCAGGACGTCGCCAGCCTCGTCGACCTCGATGATATGGTCGCGGATCGAGCGCACGCGCTTGCCATCCGGGCGGCGGTAGTCGCTGGTGCCGACCCGCAGCAGGTAAGTGCCATTCGCCGTCTCGCGAATCTCGTGGGAGAAGTCGGCGAACTTGTCCGGCAGGCCGCGCTGCCACACCTTGCGCCCCAGCAGGTCGAACTTCGAGTAGGTCTGGCCCTGGCCCCAGATCAGCTTGCCGTCGCGGGTCTGGTGGAAGCCCATGGTGCCACCCAGGCCATCGCGACGATTGGAATCGTGAATCTGCTCGATATCCAGGTACCAGCGCACATCACCGTTGCTGTCGGCGATCCAGTTGTTGCCCACCGAATCCCATTCGGCGGCCCCACCCAGGCCGTTCCACTTGAAGGCGCGGCCCCCGGGGATTTCGGCCAGCAGGTGGTTGAACAGGTACAGGCGCTTTTCGAAGCCCGGCGCGACCTTGATCGGCTCCACCTCGGGCAGCGCGGCGGTCTGCTTCGCCACCACCGGCAGTCGCACCGCCGGGGCATAGATCTCGTAACGTTCGCGGATGCGCTCGCCATCGAGCTTGTAGCTCACCTCCACCTGATTGACGTGGTCCGGATACAGGCCGAACACCGGAATCCCGCCGTAGGTCCACAGCGAGCGGTCGGACACCTCGTAGGCGATGTCCACGCCGCGCTCGCCGCGCCCCAGCACGCGCACATGGGCGCCGCTCAGGACGCGGCCCCCGTCGCGGATGATCGCGGTCAGCGGCGCCAGTCGATACGGGTTGACCACCACGTCGCCGAGCAGGGACTGGTCGCGGTCGGGCACCTTGGCGGTGAGGCAGGCGCCCTCGGGCAGGTCGTGCGGTTGGGTCTTGGCATTCATGGCAAAGCTCCTTGTGCTCAGAAGTCGTAACGGGCGGTGGCGCCCAGGGTGCGCGGAGTCCCCAGCACGCCGGCATAGCCACCGTTGGCGGAGTTCCACAGGCTGGTGAAATAGGTCTTGTCGCCGGCGTTCTTCAGCCACAGCGACAGGTCGAGCACGCCGTCGCCCTGATCCAGGCGCACGCCGGTGGACAGGTTGACGATGGCGTAACTGGGGATCTGGCCGTACTCGGAGTCATCGATGGTGCCGACGGCCTTCGAGCGGAAGGCGTAGCTGGCGGTGACGTATGGCTCGATGCGATCGCTGAGCTGCCACTTGTACTGGCCGTTGAGGTTGGCGATGTACTTGGAGGCGCCGACCACCTGATGACCAGTGAGATCGCAAGTGGCCGCCGCGTTGGCCAGGCTCACCTCGGGCGGGCACGGCGCGTCCTTGTAGTCGGTGTAGCGCACGTCGTTCCATGACCCGTTGAAGTTCAGGGTCAGGCCACGGACCGGCAGGGCCGTGGCCTCGAACTCCAGTCCCCGCGAACGCACGCTGCCAGCGTTGGCCAGGTACTGCACACGGTTGACCTGGTCGTAGACGTTGGCCTGGTAGCCATGCACCTGGGTCCAGAACAGGTTGGTGTTGAGCTGCAGGCGGCTATCCAGCAGGGTGCTCTTGATCCCGAGCTCGGCGTTGTTGGCGCGCTCGGTGCCGACCAGCAGCGAATCGGTTCCCAGGCGCGGCGCGGCACCGACGGTGAGGTTGACGCCTCCGGACTTCTCGCCGTGAGACAGGCTGGCGTAGCCCAGCACGTCGTCGCTGAAGCGGTAGCCCAGGCTGAGCAGCCCGGACGGGGCGAAGCTGTACTGGTTCAGGTCGCCCGAATCGTAGGCCCCTACCCGACCCTGCCGCGCGGTCGCCGCCGCGCCCGTCACCGCGGCGCCTCCGGCGGGCGCATCGCGGGTCACCCAGGCGCTTTTCTCTTCGTAGGTGCCGCGTACCCCGGCGGTGAAGTCCAGGCGCTCGGTCAGGTGCCAGGTGCCCTGGGCGAACAGCGCATAGCTGTCGGTATCGATATGGCCGTTGCCGAGGGTGGTGACGTTGGCCAGCGCGCCGGAGGGCGTCAGGTTCCAGATGTCGGCCTGAGGCCCGTAGTAAGTGAAGGACTTGTTGTCCAGATCCTGCTTGAAGTAGTAGGCGCCGAGCACGTAGTCGAAGAAGCCGCCGCTGGGCGAGGCCAGGCGGATTTCCTGCGAGTACTGCTTGTCACGCACCGAAACACCGGCGTTGTAGGCGGCCGCCACGTTGAGGCCGTCGTCGTTGCGCGGGGTGAAGTCCCACCAGCGATACGCGCTGATCGAGGTCAGGGTGAAGTCGTTGGGCAGGGTCCAGTTGGCCTCCACCGAGGTGCCGCCCTGGAACACCTTGACCATCTGGTCGGCGTCGAAATTGACCTTGCGATCCTTGCCCGATACCAGGGTGGCGCCGGCCTGCGCCGCCAGGCTCTCGTAGCGGTTCACGCCATTGATGGTCGGGCCGGTGCTGTAGAGGCTGAGGATGCCGTTATCCGAGCTTTCTTCGTTGTACTCGCCGATCCAGCGCAGGTTGAACGTTTCGCTGGGCTTGAACAGCAACTGGGTGCGAAAGCCCTGGCGCTTGCCGCCATTGAGGTCATGCCCGTTGTAGACGTTCTTCACATAGCCGTCGTCCTCGGTGTGGTAGGCGCTGATGCGCCCGGCGAGGGTGTCGGTGAGCGGCCCGGAAAAGCTGCCCTGGGTCTGCCAGTAACCATCCTCGCCCAGCGACGACTGCACGCTGCCCTCCTGATGGAAGGTCGGCTTGCGCGTGGTGATGTTGAGCACCCCGGCGGTGGTGTTCTTGCCGAACAGCGTGCCTTGCGGGCCACGCAGCACCTCCAGCTGCTCGACGTCGAGCAGGTCGAACACCGCCATGCCCGGGCGGCCCAGGTAGACGTTGTCCAGATACACACCGACGCTGCCTTCCAGGCCGTCGCTGGCCGGATTGTTGCCCAGCCCGCGAATGGAAATGCTCGACTGACGGGCATGCACGTAGGACACGTTGGTGCTCGGCACCAGTTGCTGCAGGTCCTGCACCCGATAGATGCGCTGGGTTTCCAGGGTTTCGCTGCCAAGCACGCTGATCGGCGTGGGCACGCTCTGGGCGGTCTCCTCACGGCGCCGTGCATTGACGGTGACGGTACCGAGCTTGGCTTGCGGCTCGGCGACCGGCGCGGAAGGTGCTTGCTCGGCGAAGCTGCTGCCGGCGGCGGCCAGCAGGACCCCGGCCGCCAGGGGTTGCAGGACGAACGACGACGCGCGCGCCGGCCAACGGGAAAGTCGGGACATGCGGATGCTCCTTGAGGCATGGGCCCAGGCGAGCATTTCCGTTGACGGAACCGAATCGCGGTCAGGCGGGCTTATATTCTTTTAATGTATATAAATATTTGTAATTCATATTTTGTGGAATAAGTGACTCCCTTTATAAGGTTCCCAACCCTTCCCAGCAATTGCATTCCACCGAAAGTTTCCATGTAGAAAATGCATATCGACCTGCGCCAGCTCCGCCACTTCATCGCCCTTGTCGAACACCGCAGTTTCGTCGGCGCGGCAGCGGCGGTGAACCTTTCGCAATCGGCCTTCAGCCGCAGCATCCAGACGCTGGAGCACAACGTCGGCTGTCGCCTGGTCGACCGCGCCAGCAAGGAGCTGGCACCGACCCGGCAGGGGCTGCTGGTGCTGGAGCATTCGCGGCGGCTGGTGCATGGGGCGCACAACCTGGTCAACGAGATCAACCAGTTCAACGGCGCCACCACCGGCGTGGTGCGCTTCGGTTCCGGGCCAGCGCCAGCCGGTGGGCTGGTACCCCGGGCGGTGGCGCGTTTCGTCGCCGAATACCCGGCAGCGCGCACCTGCTTCCAGGTGGACAACTGGCAGGCGCTCAATCGCCGGCTGATTGCCGAGGAGATCGAGTTCTTCGTCGCCGACACGCGCCAGTTCGAGGCCGATCCGGACTACCAGGTGCACAAGCTCAGGCCACAGCGCTGGCACTTCTGTTGCCGCCGGGGGCATCCATTGACCGAGCTGGCCGAGGTAAGGGCGCGGGACCTGTTCGACTACCCGCTGGCCACCACGTTTCGCCCGCCGAACATCCGCAAGATCCTTAGCGACCTGAGCGGGCGACAGGATTTTCTGCCCAGCGTGGAATGCGAGCATGGCTATGCGCTGCTCAACGTCGTGCTGCACTCGGACACCATCGGCATCGCTTGCAGCGCGAACTTGCGGCCTTATGAAGGAGATCGGGCGCTGGTCGCGCTGAAACTGGTGGACCTGGCGCCGGAGCAGGAAGAGGCGTTCTACACCCGCTATGGGGTGGTGAGCCGGGTGGGGTATGGGTTGTCGGCGCTGGCGCAAGGGTTGGTGAGGCAGTTGGTGGCCTGTGATACCGAGTTGTAGCGGATAGGGGCTGCTGCGCAGCCCTTTCGCGACACAAGGCCGCTCCAGGGGAACAAGATCTCCTG